>JANPJL010000095.1:0-4311 GCA_031425495.1 Acidobacteriota bacterium | reverse complement strand
ATAATAAAAAAGCCCGGGATACTTACAACGATCCAGGACCTTGGACGAACGGGAGCGCAGAAGTTCGGTCTGAACCCCGCGGGAGTGATGGACCGTGCGGCGGCTCGCACGCTGAACGTTCTTCTCGGCAATGCGGAGTCGGATGCTGTTCTAGAGATGCACTTCCCTGCCTGCGCTATCGAGTTCGATGCGGACACGATGATCGCGATCGGCGGTGCCGACTTCGACGCACGGATAAACGGCGAACCGCTCAGAAACTGGAGCTGCATGCTCGCCGAGAAGGGGGCGATCCTGAACTTTGCGAAAAGGTCATCGGGTAATCGCGCCTATTTGGCCTTGAGTGGCGGTTTAAGCGTGCCGGAATGGCGCGGAAGCCGGAGTACCAATCTCGTCGCCGGCTTAGGCGGTATGGATGGACGACGACTTTCTGTGGGAGACATAATCCATTGCGGGACATCGTCGTCGCACGACGCGCGTGTACGCACGGTAGGCCACTCTCTTATTCCTCGATACAGCCGCTTTCCGACGGTCCGGATCGTGACGGGCAGCGAGTTTGAATATCTCTCCGATGAGAGTGAACGTGCCTTTCTGAGTGAAGGCTTTACACTGACTAACGATTGCAATCGAATGGGATTCCGGCTCTCCGGAAAACCGATCCACCTTCTTCATCCTCGTGACATGGTTTCGACGGCCGTCAGCTTTGGTACGATCCAGTTGCTCCCCGACGGACAATTGATAATTCTAATGGCGGACCATCAAACGTCTGGCGGTTATCCGAGGATCGGCAGCGTCATCTCGGCCGATCTCCCGCTCCTCGCCCAGTGCGGGCCGGGCGATGGGGTAAGTTTTCAGATGGTCTCCATCGACGAGGCGGAGCGTCTGGCTCTCCGGTTCGAAACGGAATTGAGTTTTCTTCGAGTAGGGTGTAGATTGCATGCACAAAATGCGGGCTATCGATCTTAATTGCGATATGGGTGAGGGATGTGCGAACGACGCAGAGCTCATGACATTTATTTCGTCGGCGAACATCGCATGCGGATCTCACGCGGGCGATGTTGGCACTATGAAGCGAACCGTCGAGCTCGCTTTGGCGAACGGAGTCGCGATCGGGGCACATCCCGGCTATCCGGATCGCGAAGGCTTTGGGCGAAAACCCATGTCACTCTCAGCCAAAGAAGTCTTTGCGATCGTGCAGGATCAGATCTTGTTGCTGGCCGGCGTCTGCGACGAACTCGGTGCCGCTCTGCATCACGTAAAGCCTCACGGCGCTCTGTACAATCAGGCAGCGAAAGATCCAGAGCTTGCGGCGTCCATTGCGGAGGCGGTACGAGGGATCGATGCAGCACTCGTCCTATATGGCCTGTCCGGTAGCTCACTCATTTCCGAAGGCAAGTCGGCCGGGCTGAGGACCGCGTCCGAAGTATTTGCAGATCGAACTTACTCGCCGGATGGAACCCTGACGCCTCGAACCGAACCCGGTGCGTTAATTACGGAACTCGAACTGTCGACCTCGCAAATATTGCAGATGGTTGAACACGGGACGGTGACCTCGACCAGCGGCGAAAACATCGCGATCGAGTCCGAGACCATCTGCGTCCATGGCGATGGCCCGAACGCGGTGTTGTTTGCCAGCTCGGTCCGGAGCGCACTTACGACCAACGGAATTCGAATTCAAGCTATCTGAAACGATGACCGATCAAAAGACTGCAACCAAATCTATCGGCTCGGTAATTCTCGGGGCCGCTTTCTTAATGGCGACCTCGGCCGTTGGCCCCGGATTCCTGATCCAGACGACGGTGTGGACTGAGAAGCTGCTTGCAAGCTTTGGCTTTGTAATTCTCATATCGGTGCTTCTTGATATCTTCGCCCAACTAAATATCTGGCACGTGCTTACCGTCACCGGTAAACGTGCCCAGGATCTTGCGAACGAGACGATCGCGGGAAGTGGGTATCTGCTTGCCATTCTAATCGGTCTTGGTGGACTCGTTTTCAACATCGGCAACATCGCGGGCTGCGGACTCGGGCTAAACGTATTGTTCGATACGCCGGTCTGGTTGGGTGCACTCGTCAGTGCCGGGATCGGTATCGGCATCTTTCTTTTCAAAGAGGCCGGCCGCGCGATGGATCTTTTTGTAAAGATGCTCGGGGTCGTGATGCTCGGGCTGATCGTCTACGTCGTGTACGAAGCCAGACCGCCACTTGTAGAGGCCGCGTATCGAACGTTTGTCCCTGAGACGATAGATGCACGCGCTATCGTGACGCTCGTTGGAGGCACGGTAGGTGGCTATATAACATTCGCCGGAGCACACCGTCTGATCGATGCTGGGATCTCTGGGCGCGAGTCTCTTCCCCAAGTGACGAGAAGCGCTGTAACGGGAATAGTACTGACCGCCGCAATTCGGGTCCTACTTTTCCTGGCGGCCTTGGGAGTTGTTTCTCTCGGCCTCACCATAGACCCCGCGAATCCGCCGGCATCCGTTTTTCAACATGCGGCCGGAACGATCGGGTACAAGATGTTCGGGATCGTGATGTGGGCGGCTGCCATAACCTCGGTCGTCGGTGCCGCGTACACCTCCGTATCATTCTTTAAAAGCTTCCACCCGCAGATCGAGAAACGCAGTAATCTCGTTGTGATCGCCTTCATCGTGGTATCAACAATTGTGTTCCTCGCAGTCGGTCGCCCGATTAGCATTTTGCTATGGGCAGGGACGATCAACGGGTTCATCCTGCCGATCGGATTGGCGATCATTTTGATCGCTTCGCGCAGCTCAGCCGTCGTGAAGTTATACGTCAATCCCTTGTGGCTTCAGATCGCCGGGTGGACCGTTGTGGCGGCGATGGCTGTTTTCAGCGTCGTAACCGTCATAGATGCGGTGAAAGCAATGTGATCCTTTTGGCGATTATTCGCATCAAAAACTACGAAACCGATCTGGAGACCTGGTATGATGATGAGAATTCTTGCTGCTTCCTTTGCTACACTCGCCCTGGCTTTTACGATCTCCGCTCAATCTGGTCGCAGGGCGGCGCCAACCCCTGCCCCGACGCCGTCATCGATTGAGGACCCCGGTACATTTTCAGAATCGACACCGCAGAAAAAGCGGCCTGTAGCTGTTTGGCCCTCTCTTCGCGGTTCAAGTATTGCGAAGCAGCCGAGTTCGACGCCTGCTATCTCGACTACCAACACCGTCTCGACCGCTCCTGATGGCGATGAGATCGTGAAGGTAGACACAAACCTCATCACAATACCCGTGTCGGTTTTTGACCGGCATGGGCTTTATATCCCGAATCTGCAGAAGGTTGATTTCAAGATCTTTGAGGACGGAAAGGAGCAGCAGATCGAGTATTTCGGAACGTCTGAAAAGCCTTTCACGGTCATCCTGCTGATAGACACCAGTCCCTCTACGGATTACGAGATCGATGAGATCCGAGCCGCGGCGACCGCATTCGTTGACCAGTTGAAACCGCAGGATCAGGTGATGGTGATCGAGTTCGACGGGAACGTACAGGTTCTAAGCGAGGCCACGGGCGATCGCCCGAAAATATACAAGGCGATCAAGAAGGCTGATTTCGGTAGCGGAACAGCGCTTTATGACGCCGTCACTTTTTCTCTTTCAAAACGGATGAGCACGATCACGGGTCGAAAGGCCATCGTCCTATTCACCGACGGCGTCGATACAGTGTCTTCGAAGTCTAACTACGATTCTACGCTCGCTCTCGCCGAGGAAGCCGACTCTCTGATATTCCCTGTTTACTACAACACCATCAACCATACCCGCGGAGGCATCGACGACTGGGGAACTCCGGCACCCGGCACCACCGCTCGCGAGTACGCCGTAGGGAAAAAATATCTTGAAGAACTAGCCGCCTATACTGGAGGTCGTGTATTTCGTCCCGAATCAACCCCGGGCGGTCTCACAAAAGCCTTCGAAGGGATTGCCGAGGAACTCAGGCGACAGTACAACATCGGCTATATTCCCGCAGAGGACGGCAAGCCTGGTCAACGTCGCCAGATCAAAGTGCGCGTCAATCGTCCAAACCTGGTACTGCGAGCGCGGGACAGTTACATTGTCGGCTCGAAATAGTCGCAACGACTTCATCCGACCAGTTGGCGTCAAAACTGGATTCGCAAACGAAAAGGCGTCCGTTTCCGGACGCCTTTTCGTCTGATAGTGGTGATCCGACCTGGACTCGAACCAGGGACCCAATGGTTAAAAGCCATTTGCTCTACCGACTGAGCTATCGGACCACACGGTTTCAAGTGCCTGGGAAATAGTAGGCTCTCAAACCGAATGCAAATTTTACAATCTGAAC
>JANPJL010000094.1:0-17998 GCA_031425495.1 Acidobacteriota bacterium | reverse complement strand
GCGTGCTATAAATGAAACAACACTTGAGATGGCACGATATGTACTAAAACGCGATAAGACTGGATTGCCCGAAAGGCTTTCTCGTTACAAGCAGGAGCTGAACGAGGAGCAGTTCCGCGTCGTTACATCTCCGCCCAAAGCAACGCTCGTCATCGCCGGTGCGGGGACTGGAAAAACGCGTGCGATCACGTATCGCGTGGCCTATCTGATCGAGCAAGGCGTTTCGCCACAGCGGATAGTGCTCGCGACCTTTACGAACCGTGCGTCGAGAGAGATGCTGCGTCGGGTGGAATCACTGACGGGATCGCAGAACGTTCACCGAGTATGGGGCGGGACGTTTCACCGGATCGCGAACCTGATTCTCCGCCGGCACGCGACCTCCATCGGCTACGACTCGAATTATTCGATCCTCGATGGCGAGGACGCACGCGACCTGCTTAACCTCTGCATTGAAGACGCGGCGATCGACACAACGAAAAAACGGTTTCCGAAGCCCGAGGTACTCCAGAGCGTCATCAGCTACGCGACGAACACCGACATGGATATCGCGGATGTGGTCGTGCGTCAGTACCCGTATTTCGAACTGCTGACCGCGCAGATCAAACGTGTTGACGCGATCTACCATCAGCGAAAACGCGAACGGAACGTGATGGATTATGACGACCTGCTCCTGAATACGAAACGGCTGCTGGTCGAACGGCAAGAGATCGCCGATCTTTACACAGAACAGTTCCAACATATTTTGGTCGATGAATATCAGGACACGAATCGCCTGCAGGCTGAGCTGATCGACTTGCTCGCGGTAAAGCATCGCAATGTGATGGTGGTCGGCGATGACGCACAATCGATATTCGCCTGGCGCGGTGCGCATTTCGCGAACATCTACGAATTTCCGAAACGTTATCCGGAAGCCGAGGTCTACAAACTCGAGACGAATTACCGTTCGACCCCGGAGATCCTGGCACTCGCGAATGTATCGATCGCAAATAACCGAAAGCAGTTCGTAAAAGTCCTTCGTGCCGCGCGTGGCGGCCAGGCGAGCCTCGTAGGTAATGCGGATACGGCAATCCCAAATCCCAAATCCCAAATCCCAAATCAAGAGCCCGCTCTTGTTCCTTGCTCAGATGTCGACCAGCAATCGGCGTTCGTTGCGGCGCGGATTCTAGAACTTCGTGACAACAGAACGCCACTCGAAGAGATCGCCGTTATGTACCGGTCTCACTATCATTCGATCGAGCTCCAGCTCGAGCTATCTCGCCGCGGAATTCCATATCGCATACAATCCGGCATCCGATTTTTCGAGCAGGCGCATATAAAGGACGTCGTCTCGTATCTTCGAGTGATCGTAAATCCGCGTGACGAGCTTGCGTGGAAACGCATATTGAAAATGATCCCCGGCGTTGGCCGGGCGACGGCCGCGCGGGTCTTCGAATCATTGATGCTAACGGACGGGGAGATGGGGCGAGGTGGGGATGGGGAGAGGGAGGGACGCGGGGATGGGGAGAGGCTGGGACGCGGGGATGGTGAGAGTGAGGGACGCGGGGACGCGGAACGGATTGTCCGATTTCTTTCGGGCTCGACTGACGACCACGAGATCTCAGACTCTCCGCGTCCCCCTGTCTCCGAATCACCCCGTCCCCACCCGCCGCGTCCCCCACTCCCCGCGTCACTAGAAAGGAAACCGGCTTGGCAACAATTCGTCGCGCTGCTCCAGCTCCTGGTCTCCGATGAATACCGCGGCCAGCCGGCTAAGCAGATCGCGTTGATCCTGGAACGCGGTTACGAGCAGTACCTTCTCGAAAATTATGAGAACGCCGATTCGCGTGCCGAGGACATACGCGGACTTGCGTTGTATGCGAACCGGTACGATTCGACGGAAACTTTCTTGTCGGAGCTCGCTTTGCTTTCCACCGAACGGTTCGCAGAGGCCCAGCCGCTTACGGGTGAGGACGTCATCTCCGGTGGCGAGGACGATGAGCTGCTTACGCTGACGAGTATTCACCAGGCAAAGGGTCTCGAGTGGAAAGCGGTGTTCATTATCTGGGCGGCGGAAGGTAAATTCCCGAGCCCGCGCAGCCTGAAAGAGATCGATAGCGAAGAGGAAGAACGCCGTCTCTGGTATGTCGCGCTAACACGCGCAAAAGACGAGCTCTACATTACCTATCCACTGCTGACGACCGACTACAATCGTCAGACCGTCCTGCAGAAACCATCGCGATTCGTAACGGAATGTCCGCCCGCATTGTTCGAGATCTGGAACCTCGAGGAAGAGGTCACGACCTTTGATTCCCCGCCGGCATTGAAATCCGCGGGCGAGGAATATTTGAATTAGTCGTCGCCGGCATGCATTTGAAAAGGCGAAGGCTCTAGCCCAGAGCAAAATTATTGCCTCCCTTCAGGTCTTAGGCTTTATGAATTGCCTCCGGCTTCAGAGTCCGTGTCAAACCTCGATGCGTGGCGGCGAAGCTGCCAAAAGACGACAGCCAGACGTGAAACGTCTGGGAACTCACATGTTATTTCCGCACTGAAGGTGCGGCAGGTGTAGTCTCTCGCCCCTTCAGGGCGGAGCAGTTATATTGCACCGTTCCAGAAGCTCCGCATCTGGCTACGCTCTTTTGGCAGCTTCGCCGCTGAAATTGCTAGTTTTGACAAACCCTCTTCAGCCGGAGGTCAGAGGTCTCATCATCGGCTTACAGCCGAAATCCGAATCCGCAAATTTCCTTAGGGCTTCAGCCGAATCGAGTTGATTATGCTGAAGCGATAAGGAATTTCTCTTTTTAAGTTTCGCTAAAGCCGGGTTTTTGTATCGCCTACCTCCGGCTGAAGCCGGAGGCAATTCATGAAGGCTAGGGCTGGGGCAGTCCATGCCGGCCGGAGCAGAGGCGGGTCATTAGGCTCAGGGAGTTTCCGCGATCCGCTTGCCCGCCGAACTGTAAATTTGATTGTTCTCTGGCCTTGCACCAACGCTCACATTCTTTTGCTTCTGGTATGACACGATCCATTCCCATTCTTCGCGTTAATTTCCGGAGGCAGATTTATGGCTATCAACGCGAATGCATTGAACCCGAGGCTCTTTGATCGCAAACTCTTCCTGGCGGCAGCGATCGGATTTCCACTAATCGTTCTTGCCGGTTACTTCAAGTCTTACTACTTCATAGCGTTCTTTCCCGACGCGCGCCCGATCGCGAATACGCTTGTCCACGCACACGGTCTTGTGATGAGTGCGTGGGTGCTGTACTTCGTCGCCCAGGTCGCACTGATCCGCAGTAAGAACGTGAAGCTCCATATGTCGATGGGCTTGGCGGGCATCGTTCTCGCGGTGATCGTGATCGTGGTCGGCATGGCGACAGCATACGACGCACAGCTCGTCCGCGGTGCGGCCCCTCCCGGAGAGAATCCGCACTCGTTCTTTATCTTCCCAGTGTCGGACATGTCGCTGTTTGTCCTGTTCTTCGCTGGCGCGATCTATTTCCGAAAGCGCGCCGCTGAACATAAGAGTCTGATGCTGCTGACGGCGATCAATTTCCTGCCAGCCGCCTTGTTCCGCATCCCGGTTCCACCACCCGAGTACACGGTGCCCTGGGCATTTGGTATTCCAGCCATCTTGGCGGTGACTCTGCTCGCATGGCATTCCGTGAAACACGGACGTATCAACAAGGTATTCGCCGGAGGCGTCGCGGTTCTACTCTTCGCACTCCCACTCCGCCCGATCATCGGCGGTTCGCAGGTGTGGCTGGCGATTGTGGGTTGGCTAGCTCAGTAGGCGGAAGGCTAGAAAGCAGAAAGCGGAAGGCGGAAGGCAGAAGGCAGAAGGCGGAAGGCAGCTTTCCGCTTTCCGCTTTCTGCTTTCCGCTTTCCGCTTTCTGCTTTCTGCTTTCTGCTTTCTGCCTTCCGCCGACCGCCCTCTGCCTTCTCCGCAAAAGCTTTTTCCCCCAATGATAGTTTTTCCGACGAACTAACGCATTTACTTATGAAACCGCCTGACCACGGCGGGTTGTTATTCGGAAAGGAGAATTAAATACCATGAAAGCCTTAAATTGCCTTTTATTGATCGTCACGATTTATATTTCTTTCGCAGCTCCGTCGGCACTTGCGCAATATGCATGCGTACGAGCAGCCAACCCCGTTATGATTCAGGGTGCAATCAATGCTGGCGACGTCCAGCAAGCCGGTCGTATCACCCGGGACGGACGGCCATCGACCTGCCTCGGTGATTCCGCAGCTCTTGAGAACGGCACGGCCCTCAGACGGGACACACATAATCTTGTGAATCCGTTCAATGAGACAGTTTGCGTTAGAGTCGAACTCGATTTCAGCGCTTGTGCGGGAAATCAAGTACAGTCGGCGGCGTACTCAAGTTTCAACCCCGCAAACCCAGCCGTGAATATACTTGGCGACTCGGGTTTCAGCACTATAAACAAGGGTTCCTATTCCTTCAGCGTCGGTCCGAACGCGAGCTTCGCGGTCGGAGTCAACGAGATCGACGCGAACACCGGTTGCCCGTTGTACAAGTTGAAGGTGACATACCTCCGCAATTGCCGTCAGGCCGGTACCGATATCACCAATGACGGACGTGCAGACATCAGCATTTATCGTCCCAGTTCGGTTTCGACGTTTTGGACGATCGATTCTGAGAGTGGATCAAACGTTATCCGAAGTTTCGGGACTGTTGGCGATCTCGCCACCGGTGGCGGCGATTACACGGGTGACGGTAAGACCGATCTGAGTGTCTACCGTCAAAGCACGAACACCTGGTACTACGGATTGAATCAAGATAGCCCCGGTACAAACTTCGCATCTCAGCCCTGGGGTGTTCCCGGCGACAAGGTTGTTCCCGGGGACTTCGACGGCGACGGTCGCAATGACATCTCCGTCTATCGTCCGTCGGATAGTAATTTCTACATCCTTCGAAGCAGCGACAGCAGTTTGCAGACGGTGGATTGGGGAGCCACCAACGATATTCCCGTCTCGGGCGATTTCGACGGCGACACGCTGACTGACATCGCCGTGGTCCGGCAAACCAGCGAGGGTTCTTTCTGGTGGATCCTGAAGAGTAATTACAACTATGGTTTCGATGTGGTTGCGCATTGGGGACTGCCGACCGATAAACTCGTCCCGGCTGATTATGATGGTGATTCGATCACGGACCTCGCCATCTGGCGTCCATCGACGGGCGTATTCTGGGTACAACGCAGCAGTAATGCCCAAACACAAGCATTCAAATGGGGAATCGAAGGCGACAGACCGCAGCCGGCAGATTACGACGGCGATCTGAAAAGCGACTTCGCCGTATACCGCAACGGAACCTGGTACATCCACAACAGCGGAACGGAAACAGCTAGGGTAGTTAATTGGGGACTGGCAGGAGATCAGCCGATCTCATCTCCATATCGCATTCAATAGGATCAGGGGAAGGTGCAACACGGAATGGCTGTCTGAAAAGGCAGCCTTTTCTTTCCGTGTCCTTCTCCGTGTTTTTTCCGTGTATTCCGTGGTCATCTTGGAGGCGAGAACCACTGAACACACGGAGCGGCACTGAATAAGAGGAAAAAGAATCAGCCATGTTTCGAAGTAAACCACCACTAAGGAACCGGTGGTCGTGGGTAATTCTCGATTCGCTTTCTTTGCGACTTTGCGGCTTTGCGGGAACGCCAAAGCTGGTATTCCCGCAGAGCCGCAAAGTCGCAAAGTTAGGCATAAGCGGAATTCCTATCAACCTCCCCATCACCGCCATTCTTGTTGACGCAGCAAATGTGTTAAAACATTCCTACCAATACAACCCAGTCCCCACGAGCATCCGAAAAATTATGAAATATTGCCCGACATGCGAAACGCGTTATGACGAAGAGATCCTGCGGTTTTGTATGAAGGACGGCACGCCGCTTCTTGAAGAAGAAGAGCCGAAATTTGTGGCGCTCCCAAGCGAGAGCATCGACGACGTGGTTGTGGAAGACGACGATCCGGGTGATGTGACCGTTGTGAGGCGAAACATACCGGTAACACCCGAAACGAGAGACGATCCACGCCCGCGGATCGTTGTTCCGACGTATGAAGAATCTCGCGGACAGCGGCCCGACGCGCGGGTCGCACCTCCCTACCAGCGTCCGGCAAAGTCGAATACGGCAAAAGTAGTAGTGCTCACGATACTCGGCACGATCGCGGCGCTGTCTATCGTGGGCGGGGTCATCTGGTTTCTGCAGAAGAACAATGCGGCCGACTCGAACGTGAACACGAATGGCAACGCGAACACGAACTTCAATGTAAATGCCAACACTAACCTTGGCATCGATACGAATTTTAATTTCAATCTCAACTCAAATTTCAACTCGAACGCTTCGGTGAACACGAACGCGAATGCAAAGACACCGACGCCAACGCCCATCCCGCGGCCGAGTCCGAGCGTAACGCCGTCACCGACGCCGAATGATGATGACGACGATTCGACACCGACTCCGACGCGTACCCCGATCCCGACACCTCAGCCAACGATAATTCGACCGGGCTCGCCTTCACCGCCACCCGCCTCGACACCGAGTCGCAATCTGAACGGCGGTGTTTTGAATGGAATGGCAGTCAGTCTGCCGCGCCCCGTGTATCCGCCGATGGCGAAACAGATCGGGGCTTCAGGCCAGGTCCGTGTGCAGGTTTCAGTCGACGGAAGCGGTAACGTCGTTTCCGCACGAGCCGTCAGCGGTCATCCACTCCTACGCTCCGCCGCAGAAAACGCCGCCCGCCAATCCAAGATGCGCACCGACGCCGCGAACAGCACAGGGCAGATCGTTTATAACTTTAGGAACCAGTGACGAGTGATGAGTGACGAGTGACGAGTGACGAGTGACGAGTGACGAGTGACGAGTTACTCGTTATTAGTAATTAGTGGTTGGCAGTCACAAGGAAAGTAACCTCGTCTAGGGGGAAACTTTCGTAATAGAAGTCTATCGAGAACTCGTCATTTTCTTGTTTCGTGTCTTTTCGTGTATTTCGTGGTTATCTTTTCTTAAATCCAACCACGAAATGCACGAGAACACACGAAAAAGAACACGAACAAGAAGCATCCAAATTCAGAAGTGACTTCGATAATTGCTGGCCCGCTTCACGAACCGACCAATCCCCGCGAAAAAGAACACCGGAGGCAAACCCACCCTAGCTATAAGGCGAAATTAAATAATTCTCGATCAAAATAGACCACTTTCACTGTGACTATTAACCATTAGTAATTAGTAATTAGTAATTAGTAGTCAGAGAAGTTTTAGACTATCTTGGCCCCGCTCGCTCGTCACTCGTCACTACCCACTACCTAGCGCCATCTCCACCGCTCTTCTCGGATCTATCACGCCCCAGCCTTGCCGGTCGACTTCGTAGTGCGGCAGCCGTTCGGCGGTCGCGATCAGTATGCGTTTGATCTTCTGTGGTGTCAGTGAAGGATTTGCCTCGAGCATTTGCGCGACGAGCGACGATACGATAGGTGCCGAGAACGAAGTTCCGTCGACATACTTGTAGTGCCGCGTGATCACATTCTCCATCCGCAGCTTTAGCAGAATGATCTGCCGAATACTGTGAACGGGTCTATCGAGTGCGGCGTCAAGCTCAGCGTCGATCCCGGGGTTGGCGGCGATGATCGTGTGCAGTTCGCCGTCCGCACTTTCGTCGAGTTTCTGGAGAAGTTCGGCCTGCTGTGCAGTTGGAGTATTCGGAAGTATCGGTGCGGGGACCCAGATCGAAGGTGCGATCACCTCCGGTTTTTGCAGCCCATCGACGGTCGGCCCGTAGGACGATCGATACATTCCCCGTTTCGCGCGGTTGATCGAATTATTATCGTCAAGACCGCCCACAGCTATACAAGAAGGAGCGCTCGCCGGAGGAAATATCGGATGATTCGGCAAGTGACCAGCATTGCCCACCGCGCAAACGACGGTGATACCTGCGGCCGCACATTTCTCGACGGTTTGGGAAAGTGGATCGGTCAGATAGCTCTCTTCAAAATCACCGCCCGCCGAAATGTTCACTACGCGGATGTTGTACTTCTCACGATTCTCGAGCACCCATTCGAGACCCGTCTGAATATCTTCCTCGGTAATGCGCCCGGTCCGGGCCAGCTTTATAAGGACGACATCCGAGTCCGGTGCGAGCCCGCGATAGAATCCGTTCGAAAGCGAACCGTTCCCCGCCGCGACGACCGATGTCATCATCCCATGCCAGCTCGCAACATCCGGTTGAAACAGCGACCCGAGTTCACCATCGGTCTCGAGGAGGTTTCGATATGCGACGATCCGATTCTTAGGCGTCGTCAGATCGACATGCGGATAAAATCCTGAATCCAAAAAAGCGATCGTGACGCCCTTCCCCGTGAACCGCTCGTCCGCGTCGAGCCGGAGAGGTGTGGAAAGCACGTGCGAGCCGTCCTTTTGCATCGCAGCATCGCGTTCGATATGGTCCTGCGCTCGCTCAAATAAATGAAAGCATCGAGTGCAGACCGAGGCGAACGCATGCGTGTCCGGAGCATTCGCGGTAATCAGCCGCTGAAAGTCTTCGTCCGACACCACCAACGGAACGAACTCATCATGCGTCTCGCGCGAGCACACAGGACATACCTTTCCGCCGCCCGCAATGTCGGCATCGCGTTGTGGATGTGGAAATGAAAATGATTCGTGAGGAGTCATTTATTCGAGGCTTAAGTTTTCCATAGCGTACAGTTAAAATCAATTTCGTGTTCCTCTTCGTGTGTTTCGTGTAGTTCGTGTATTTCGTGGTTGGATTGAAAGAAAACCACGAAGCACACGAAACACACGAAGAAGAACACGAAACAGATGGCTGCTGGTGAAGTGATGGAAAAAAAGAAATTAGGACTAGCACTTTCAGGCGGAGGAGCACGCGGATACGCCCACCTCGGCGTACTGAAAGCTCTCAGGGAAAACGACATTCCTATCGATCTGATAGCCGGGACCTCAGCCGGATCTTTTGTTGGAGGCGCGTTTGCATCCGGCATGTCGATCGATGAGATCGCCCGGGTCGGGCAGAAAATAGGCTGGTTCAACATCGCCGGATTTTCTTATTCGCCGCGCGGCCTGTTGTCCAACGCATCGATGGGAAAGTTCATTAATGATAACTTTCCCGTCACGCGTTTCGAGGACCTTCCGATCCCGTTTGCCGCCGTCGCATGCGACCTCGAAAGCGGCGATGAGATAGTTCTCAGAGACGTAGGCGATCTGGCTGAAGCTATTCGGGCGAGCTGTGCGATTCCGGGCGTCTTCATTCCGGTAATGAATGAGGGGGGACGCTCGTTGATAGATGGAGGAGTGATCTCGCCGATGCCGACGCGCGCGGTCCGTCGACTGGGTGCAGATCTCGTAATCGCTGTCGATCTGCTTACCTGCGGCTCAACCAACTGGGGACGCCCAAACACACTCCTCGGAATGATGTTCCAGTCGGCAATGATGATGCTCAGAACGGCGTCACGAAATCAGCATTACCGCGCCGACATCGTCATCGAACCTCAGATCGGCCACATCCGGCCTGACGAACTTGCAAAGCGGAACGAACTTATCGAGCTGGGTGAGAAAGCTGCCCTCGAAAAGATCGACGAGATCAGGAATCTTCTCCAACCTCCTCAAGAGCCGATATCGCCGGCGAGTTGATCACATGACCGTCGACACCGAACCGAGATCCATGACACGGACAGTCCCACGTTTTTTCGGCGGAGTTGAACCTGACGATACAGCCCATGTGCGTGCAAACCGCTGACCGCTTGTATAGCTTGCCGTGTTCGTCGCGATAGGCCGCGATCTTCGACATCCCTTTCCGCAATATCGCACCTTCGCCGTTTTTGATCTCTTCCACCGATGACAAGTCTCCCCCCGTGATCCAATCGACGTAGGGTGCAGTCGATTTGAGGATCTCGGGTACAGCTTCGACGATCGATTGCGTGGCCAGTCGAGTCGGCTCGTACACTTCGCTCCACGGATTTTCGCGTCCGAGGATCAGATCTGAAACCACCATCCCACCGATCGTTCCATGCGTCATTCCCATCCCGGAATCGCCGGTGATTAGATACACGTTCGGTTCGCTGTCGGAATACCGGCCTATGAATGCCAGACCATCGTGCGTTTCGAAGCACTGACCGGACCACCGGTGGATTACTTTCTCAGCAGTAGGGAATCGTTCTGCGGTCCATTTCCAGAGATTCTGAAATCGCTGATCGCCGTCGTTTTCTTGTCCGGTGCGATGGTCCTCGCCGCCGACCATCAACACGTCGTGGTCGACCTCTTGCTGGATGCGGATGTAGTGATAAGGATCTCCCGTGTCCCAGAGCAACACTTTTTCGACCGAGTCTTTCGGGATTCGAACGCCGATCGCATATGTCCGATAGGCCGGAAGCTGCGCGAACATCTTGCTCATCAGCGGATAATTTGTAGCCAGAACTATCGCTCCCGCTTTTATAACGTGGCCGTCCGACGTTTTAACGGTCGGCGAATTCTCGCCCGTCCATTCCACCGCTCTTGTATTCGAAAACAATCGCCCACCGCTTTCTCCGATAGCGAGTATCAGACCGGCCAGATATTTTAGAACATGAAACTGCCCCTGGTTCGGGAAGCGGAGAGCACGGCCGGTGTTGAAATCTCTTAGCGGCGCTTTATGGACCATTTCGATCTGAGCGAAACCGAGCCGGTGAGCGGTCTCAAGCTCTTCATCGAGTTCGCCCTCGTTCTTCTCAGCCTCGAATAAATATCCGTCAAGACGGGAAAAATCACAGTCGATCTTTTCCATCGAGACGATCTTTTCGATCTCGTCGATCGCACCCGCGTGACTTTCGACAGCCAGCCTCGTATTTTTGTCCCCGTGCCATTTTTCAATCTGAGTAAAACGATCATCGATCGCGTAGGACAGGTGCGCGGTCGTCCTTGCCGTCTCACCCCCACCGATCGGTCCGTCATCGATGACAACGACTGATTTCCCCGCCCGCGTCAAAAGGTAAGCCGTCGTCAGACCGGCGATGCCGCCGCCGATCACGCATACATCCGTCTCGACAGATTCCGTCAGCGAGGCCGTAGCCGGACCATTCTCACTAGTCTGCCAATACGAAACATTCTTACCCTCGTCGCTTTCCCACATGTATAGCCTCCGTTATTCGTTATTGCGAAATATTTTTTGATTATAGACGTCTGTCTAAAAATAAAAAGGGCGGGTCGATGGCCCGCTCTATATTGAAGGTGTGATGACCTCCTTCCTGCTCGATATGATTTCGTTACTGCATAAGGTCGCGCGCGTACACACCGCAGCGCTATGGATCTCTGAAGACTAACTCGACTTTCTTACAGGACCGGCCAGCCGCGATTTATCCGGGGTCTTAGGATCAAAAGATCTCGGCGACGGCTTGGCTTGAATTGGCTTCTGGACTGCGAACTCACGGCTTACCGCAGGATGGCCACCTACGAATATGTCTACCCGATAGCGTCCAGCGACCCACGGGCCCGATGGCCGGCCTGTAAAATTAACTCGGTTCTCGTTTAGCTTCGTCGTGTAGGTTGTGGCCACGACTTGGGTTTCCGGCTTTACGCCCGCCACTGCGACCGCCACCAAGTTCATCCGGACAGTTACAGGCGTCGACGACTCGAGCTTTACGACGCAATAGATCGGGACATCGGTCGTAACAAAACTCGTAGCCTCCTCACCGGCCTTTCCCCTGCCGTCATCTTTTGCAAGATAGATCGCGGCGGTCGGGGTCGCACCCGTGACCGACGATCCATCCGCTTCCTGAGCGACGAAGCAAACAGTGCAAGCGAGAATGGTTGTTACTAATGTGATTAACCTAAGCAAACTGGTACCTCGGTCGCTGATTTCAGGACGGCATATCCTTTGAGCCGATAAGTCGGGATTTGGTTGCATCGCGACACGATTTGTCGTTTGCACGTAATGTTCATCCGTGTTCCGTGTTCAGTGTTCCGTGTGTTCCGTGTATTCCGTGGTCTCGCCGTAGAGCCGACTGACGCGGAATGCTGCTGTTGTCCACGGAATACACGGAACACACGGAACGGAACACACGGAAGAAATACGGAGCGTCCAGGGAACTTTCGCGGGATCGTACGGCCTGCGATGTTATAATCGGCAGCACTAAATGCGCCTCGTTTTCTCACGCCTTTTCTTTGTCCTTTTTGCACTCGGCCTCGTTCCGCTTTCAGTGTCGTGGCAGATCCCTGCCCTGCGTTCCGCGGTCATCGGATTCGACGTTCTTCTCGTGCTTGCCGCTTTGGTCGACTATTTCGTCAGCCGGAGACTCCCCGACGGGATAACGTGCCGCCGCGAGTTCGACAGGCGCTTCGCGATCGGTGATCCGAGCGAAGTTCGACTCATCGTCGAGAATGCCAGCGACCGCGATCTTCGATTCAAAATAAAAGATGAATACCCGCCCGCGATGCGGCTCGGTGGAGATCGCGAGGCCGAAATGTACCTCGAGGCTCACGAGACTGCAGGCTTCACTTATTCTCTGACGCCGGCACGACGAGGACGTTACGAATTCGGCCGCACGGCGGTGCGTTTCAGATCCAGGCTCGGACTCGTCTGGTGCCAGACTGAACTCGGCGAGCCGCAGCACGTCAAGGTGTATCCCAACATGCGGCGTGCACGCGAGATCGAATTGAAAGCCCTCGGTGCACGGTCGTTCCTCGCGATCCAAAGACGTGCCGTTCGTCGCGGCGAGGGTCGCGAGTTCGAGTCGATGCGCGACTACGTACGCGGCGATGAGCTGCGGCATATTTCGTGGACGGCGACCGCACGGCGGAACCGTTTGACGACGCGTCAGTATCAGATCGAACGGGACCAGACAGTGATGATCGCGCTCGACGGCGGACGTCTGATGACCGGACGGATCGGGGATGAGACAAAATTCGACACCGCGATTCACGCCTCGCTCGCCCTTATATCAGCGTGCGGACGCGCCGGTGACAACTGCGGGCTTGCCGTCTTCGGAAGACGCGTCAAGAAATACATCCCGCCCAAGCGCGGGCTCGAACACATGGATGCGGTTCTCGAAGCCCTCCACGATATGGAGCCGGAGCTGATCGAACCGTCGTACGCACGCGCGTTTCAGTTCATTGCATCAAGCGCAAAGAAGCGTGCGTTCGTCGTGATCTTGACCGATCTTGTCGACAAGGAAAGTTCGAAGGAACTGATCAATTCGTTAAAGCTGCTGCGTCCGCGGCACCTGCCACTCGTCGTCACTATCGGTGACCGCGACCTCAACACTGCCGTGAGCCGTCCGCCGGACGACATCAAAGACGTATTCACGCAATCCGCCGCCGAGGAGATCATCCACCAGCGCGAACAGGCTTTGCGATTGGTAGAAAGTCTTGGCGGACTGGCACTCGATGTGACGACGCAGACCCTGGGGCCGAAGTTATTGGAAACGTATTTGAGGGTTAAGGAGCGAGGGTTGTTATAACCAGGGCTCGCCGCACCCCTCGTTCTGAAGTGAGGGGTGGCAGTCTTAGCTCCCCTCCTTCTGAAGGAGGGGTGGCAGCCGCTTCGGCTGACGGGGTGGTTAACCGGCCCCATGGCCGGAAGTCATAACGCAAAATGAAGCTAAATAACCTCCTAACCCTTCGCACCTTTCGTAAAGAACTCCGCGCCAACCTTACTCCCGCCGAAGCTCGCCTCTGGTCCATGCTTAAAAACTCGCAGGTTGAAGGCCGAAAGTTCCGCAGGCAACACAGCTTTAGCGGATACATACTTGATTTTTATTGTTCGTCAGAGAAGCTCGGTATCGAACTGGACGGCGAGGTTCATTTCAACGAGCAAGCCGCGCAATATGATTACGAAAGAAGCTTGTTTCTAAAATATTTTGGCGTTCGAATATTGCGATTCGAGAACAAGTGGGTATTCGAAGAGCCCGAATGGGTTTTGGACCGAATCCGCAGTTGCTTCGGTTGCCGGGCCGAGAAGGGCGAGTGGATCGACGACTAGCTTGTCAGCCTATCGGCTGATTTACCACCCCGTCAGCCGAAGCGGCTGCCACCCCTCCTTCAGAAGGAGGGGAGCTTTTCTTGGCCACCCGGCCTCGACGCGGCTCGGGAGTTGCTACGTGTGCGGCTGGAGAATCAAATGCCGATACCCGAACGAAGTGCCCTCGACTATTTTCCCGACGACATCAATTACACTGCGCTCAAAATCTCTGCCGCTGGTTGCATGGGATGCGATCTGTATAAACACGCGACGCAGACCGTTTTTGGCGAAGGCCGGATACTTGCATCGGAAGTGATGTTTGTCGGCGAGCAGCCCGGCGACGAGGAAGATATTTCCGGTCACCCGTTCGTCGGCCCGGCGGGTAGATTACTCGATCGTGCCCTGGCGGAAGCCGGTATCGACCGTGAGAAAACTTACGTTACGAACGTAGTGAAACATTTCAAGTGGAAGCCCCGCGGGAAACGCCGGCTCCACGAAAAGCCGCGTGCCGGCGAGATACGCGCATGCGAGCCGTGGCTCGCGGCAGAGCTTGAAGTGGTCCGTCCGCGTATCCTCGTGTGTTTAGGGGCGACCGCCGCCCAGTCATTGCTTGGAAAAGATTTTCTCGTCACGGAGATGCGAGGCATGTGGATAGAATCCGGTAATGCCGAGAAGACACTGGCCACGGTGCACCCATCGTCGATCCTTCGCGCCCCGGATTCGCAATCACGGGCGGAGCAGTACGCTCAGTTTGTGAGCGATCTTAGAGTTGTCGCGGAGGAACTCTAGGCGCCAAATGTGATCGGTGCGGCTTTGCCGCCATGATGAGCGGTGAGCCTCTGGCTCACCGTTGCACACCAATTATCCCGAGGCTATGCCTCCTCCTTGGAGGCGTAGCCTCCAAGGTTTTTCAGGGTTGGTCGGAAAGGCAAAGCCTTTCCGCTCATCGGGCGGCAAAGCCGCAAAACTGGTTTGCCCCGGCGCTTTTACAATTTGTACCCCCCACACAACTCCTATAAACTTTCTCTGCCCATGCCGGATAAGCTTCCCAAGAAACGTTTCTCGCTCGTCCTTATCAAACCGTCGCACTACGACGACGACGGATATGTCATTCAATGGTTCCGCTCGGCAATCCCTTCGAATTCGCTCGCATGCCTGTACGGTCTCGCACTTGAGTGCAGGGAGAACCGCGTGCTCGGTGACAACATCGAGTTTGCGATACACGCCTTCGATGAAACGAACACGGTCATTCGCACCGACAAGATCGCGTCGTTGATCGAAGGAGCCGATGACGGGATCGTTATGCTTGTCGGCGTCCAGTCAAACCAGTTCCCGCGGGCACTCGACATCGCCCGCACATTGCGAGCGAAGAACATCAAGGTGGCGATCGGCGGTTTTCATGTATCGGGCACGATGGCGATGCTGAAGGATCGCGACCCCGGCGTCCAAGCGGCGCTCGATATGGGTGTAACGGTGTTCGCCGGTGAGGCGGAAGGCCGACTCGATCAGGTTTTGAAGGATGCGTATTACGATTCGCTGCAGCCGGTCTATAACTTCATGGACGACCTGCCGAACATCGAAGGCGTTGCGACGCCATTGCTGCCGGCCGAGCGCGTGTATCTTACGGCGGGTGCTACCACGAGTTTTGATGCCGGACGGGGATGCCCGTTCGCATGTTCATTCTGCACGATCATAAATGTACAAGGTCGTAAGTCGCGCCGGCGCTCACCGGACGATATCGAGCGGATCGTTCGTGTAAACGTCGAACAAGGATTGCATTCGTTCTTCATCACCGACGACAACTTCGCACGCAACAAGGATTGGGAGCCGATACTCGACAGACTGATCGATCTCCGCGAGGTCGAAAAGCTAAAGATCAGCTTTATCATTCAAGTCGACACGCTATGTCATAAGCTGCCGGGCTTCATCGAGAAATGTAAACGGGCCGGTGTGAAGCGCGTCTTTATCGGACTTGAGAACATCAATCCGGATAGCCTGCTCGGCGCAAAGAAACGGCAGAACAAGATCACCGATTACCGGCAGATGCTGCTGGCTTGGAAACAAGCCGGCATCGTCACTTATTGCGGCTACATCCTCGGTTTCCCGGGCGACACCCGCGAGTCGGTGATTCACGATATCGAGGTGATCAAACGCGAGCTGCCCGTCGACCTGCTGGAATTTTTTTACTTAACGCCGCTGCCGGGTTCGGAAGATCACAAACGCCTTCACGAATCGGGAGTCGCGATGGACGCGGATCTCAACAAGTACGATCTCAATCACGACGTGACCGGCCACGCGATAATGTCGCGC
Source organism: Acidobacteriota bacterium (assembly GCA_031425495.1). Taxonomy (GTDB): domain Bacteria; phylum Acidobacteriota; class Blastocatellia; order Pyrinomonadales; family Pyrinomonadaceae; genus OLB17. The sequence goes on along the minus strand of JANPJL010000094.1, from coordinate 1,753 downwards.
GAGGAGTGGCGAGAGACGTACCGGGCCGCGTGGGAAACTTACTACACGGACGAGCATGTCGAGACAGTGTTACGCCGAGCGATCGCAACCGGCACGAGCCCCGGGAAGACGATGTTCTTTATCGTCTGGTTCAAGGGATGTATCGACATTGAGGGGATCCATCCTCTCGAAGGCGGATTCTTCCGCCGCAAGGTGCGAGTGAATCGTCGACCGGGTTTCGCGATCGAAAATCCCCTGGTTTTCTATCCGAAATATTTCGTTGGAACGCTGGCTCGACAACTAAAATGGATGTCGTTGTACGCTCGGATGCGTCTTATCTATCGTCGCGTCAAGCATGATCCAAAGCGCTTGGATTACATGGACACTGCTCTCGAGCCTGTCACCGATCACGAAGAAGACCGCGAGATGTTTCAGAGCGACGCGGCACAAAGCTATCTAAGCAAAGTGCACCGCAACGAGCAGATCTCGCGGGGAGAAGTAGTGAAAAGTGAAAAGTGAAAAGTGAAAAACGAAAAGTGAAGAGCATGGATGCAGCCGGCCCGTTCACTCTTCACTCTTCACTTTTCACTCTTCACTTTTCACTCTTCACTTTTCACTTTTCACTTTTCACTTTTCACTCCCTCGTCCCGTAAGGAAAAGGTATGAATACATCAACAGTCCGCTGAGAACACCGGTTGCAACCTTGATCGCCGGCGGAAGACCCGATGGCGAGATAAACCCTTCGATCAAACCTGCAACAACTAAAAGGCAGGCACATCCGATGACGATCTTCGCCGCCTCCATACCTTTCTTTTTTAGCGCTTGGGGCCGCGTCATGTCTCCCGGATTGATAATGGCGTACCCGATCATCATTCCCGCACCGCCGCAAAAGCAAACGACCGAGAGCTCGATCACGCCGTGGCCGACGACGAACGTTGCGAGCTCCACACCAAACGGCGGATTCAATTTGTAACACGCTCCAAATACGCTGCCGACATGTGCCCCGAAAAATGCGATGTCGTAAAAAGCACCCACGCCAAAGAGTGCACCCATCGCAAACGCGCGGATGCTGACGATGATGTTGTTCGACATGATAAAGCTCGCTCCGATCTGGTTCGACTCGTTTAGCGACAGCCACCAGTATTGGTTGGACTGGATCTGTTCGACGACACCCGACAGATAAACGAAGTGCGTGAAATCGGTATCGAACCACGTCGCAACGAATCCGAAAATGGAAAAAATTAGAAACGTCGCACCGGAGACGGCCATGTATATCCAGTTATTTCGAAACGCTTCCGGAAACTCGCGAAGAAAGAATTTCCGAACTACGTTCGCTCCCTCGCCGTCGGCGCGGTAGATCTTTCCGTGAGCACGAATAACAAGACTGTTTAGGTAATTGATCAGCTTCGGGTCGCGCGTCTCGGCACGGGCGATCGCAAGGTCGGTCGCGGCTCGCCGATACAGTTCGCCAAACTCGCGCACCTCCATCTTCGACAGGCCGCGCAGGGATGTGCCGCGGAGAAGACCAAGAAGATCTTCCAGCCGCTGCCAATTGTCTTTGCGTTCGTCTATGAACTTGTTCATTCGATTTCAATTTCAGATTTGAAATTTCAAATTTGAAACCGACTTTACATCGAGCTTCTCGGACCTGAGTTGCGTTCGCCTATGAACTTTGTTCATTCGATTTCAAATTTCAGATTTCAAATTTCAAATCGACTTTATATCAAGCTTCTCGGTCAGAGTTTGCATACCGCAGGTGCAAATCTAAAATCTA
>JANPJL010000093.1:0-4270 GCA_031425495.1 Acidobacteriota bacterium | reverse complement strand
GCGCGGGATGAAAGGCGGTATCGAAGCCGCAAAGTCGAAGCACGATGTGATCATGACGCCGACCGATTACGCTTACTTCGATTACGGCCAGGGCGACCCGACGTATGAGCCGCTTAGCATCGGATCGTATGTCCCGCTCGAAAAAGTTTATTCGTTCGACCCCGTACCGAAAGAGTTGACGGCTGAAGAAGCGAAATACGTTATCGGTGGACAGGCAAATATCTGGACCGAGTACATGAAGACGCCCGCGCATGTCGAGTATATGGCGTTTCCAAGAATGCTCGCGTTGTCCGAGGTGCTTTGGTCACCGGCGAACGGCCGAAGTTATTCAGAGTTTTATGGTCGCATGCTCACTCAACTTCCGCGGCTCGACGCACAGGGCGTGAGTTATCGAATTCCCGAACCGATGCCCGTTGGTGGGTTCCTTCTCGGTAAGAAAGAGAAGATGTCATTTGAGATTAAGTCGCCCGTCGCCGGCGGCAAGGTGCGGTTTACTACCGACGGCTCGACACCTACCGAAAACTCACCCGAAATTCCCGAGAAATGGGTAGCGAATCCGGCGGGCAAAGAGGGAACGCTCAAGACGATCGTGATCCTACCGGATGGAAGAAAGAGCTCGGTCTACGCTGCGACGTTTCTGCGCGGCAAATTTCGTGAGCCGGTCGAAATGCCCGATGCAAAGCAGGGCGTAAATTATGAATTGCTCATTCCGCGCGGCGGCGGCATGGGGGAGGGTGATCGAAAGAAAGGCGAGTCGAGATCCATCCAGTTGAATCAGTTCACGAATCAAGGCGTCGATCTCAAACAGCCGTTCTCGGTGACGTACGACGGATATTTTCGCGCACCGACGGACGGAGTGTATGAGATCCAGGTCGATTCGACTTGGGACACGACGGTGGTACTCGGCGGTGCGATGCTGATCGACGACGCGGGAACAAAAGATCGGAAAGCCCGCTCTGCACTAGTTCCTCTGAAGGCGGGTCTGCACCGGATCTCGATCCGCTACAACCACCGCGGCGGAGATTCTTCGTTTCGGTTTAGATGGGGAATCAAAGGCGAGGGATTGCGACAGGCGTACGGCGGGGAGTTTGTTCATTGACGACTGGAGCGCAGGCATCCCTGCCTGCATGAGCGTCGCTTCGACGCGAACAGCGCTGGCTCAAGCCCGAGTTAATAATCGTTTACGCCGCTGAAAAACGCGGCGTTGCAGGCAGGGATGCCTGCGCTCCAGTCCGTTGACGACGCTCCAGCTAGTTCGAACTTATGCGAAAGATTTGTTTTCTACTGCTTTCTGCTTTCTGCTTTCTGCCTTCTCTCGCGGCGCAGCCCCGCGACTACACCCGTTGGGTCAATCCATTCATCGGCACGGGCGGGCACGGGCACACTTTCCCCGGGGCTACGATGCCGTTCGGGATGGTGCAACTCTCACCCGACACACGCATCGACAACTGGGACGGGTCATCCGGCTATCACTACAGCGACGACATCATCTACGGGTTTTCACACACGCATCTGAGCGGGACGGGGATTCCGGACGGGTGCGATATTTTGTTTATGCCGACCGTTGGCGAACCGCAGTTCGAAGCGAAAGTGGGCGACAAGTCTGTTAATGGCTACGCGTCAAGGTTTTCACATGCAAATGAGAAGGCCGAGCCGGGTTACTACTCCGTCGGGTTGGCCGACGACAATATACTTGCCGAAATGACATCCACAACGCGAGTCGGCTTCCACCGATACACGTTTCCCAACACCGACAAGGGAAACATAATGCTTAGTCTTGGATGGCGGGATCAGGCACTTGAATTTGCGGCCCGTTTCATCAACAAGAGACAGATCGAAGGATATCGAGTCTCATCGTCCTGGGCTAAACGACAGACCGTGTATTTCGTCGCGGAATTTTCACAGCCGTTCGAACGAGCTGCATCAACAGACAGCAGACACCCGCAAGGGGCGAATGTAGCATCTGTTTTCGGAGGCGGCCGCGGCAATAGTGCATCGACAGCGTTTGTCTTCGATACTTCGGACGGCAAGCCAATCACGCTGAAAGTTGCCATTTCCCACGTCTCCATCGAAGGCGCGCGTAAGAATCTCGAAGCTGAACTACCTCACGGGGATTTCGACAAGGTTCGTGCCGATGCAAAAGCTGCTTGGAACAAAGAGCTGTCTAAGATCGAGGTCTCCGGCGGCACCGACGCCCAAACCACAAACTTCTACACCGCGCTCTACCACACGATGATCCATCCCAACGTCTTCAACGACGCTGATGGAAAATACAAAGGGCATGATGGAAAGGTTCACACCGTAGGACGGACTGTTAGTCCGTCCCCGCGTAAGAGTGGACAGACTAACAGTCTGTCCTACGGCGACCACTACACTGTCTTCAGCCTCTGGGACACCTTCCGCGCGGCACATCCGCTATACACGATCATCGATCAGAAACGCACGGTCGATTTCATCAACACGTTCATCCGCATCTACGAACAGGGCGGGCGTCTGCCGGTGTGGGAATTGTGGGGTGAAGAGACGGACACGATGATCGGCTATCATGCCGTCTCGGTGATCGCCGATGCGATGGCGAAAAATATCAAGGGATTCGACTACGAAAAAGCGTATGCGGCCGCGAAGCATTCCGCGAAGCTCGACCATTTCGGACTTGCCGCTTATAAACGCCGCGGTTACATATCGGGCGAGGACGAGAACGAATCGGTTTCTAAAACGCTCGAGTACGCGTACAACGACTGGTGCCTGATGAGCATGGCATCGACGTTGTTCAATCGGAAGTCGTTGGGAAAAGGTGGCGGTTCGATCCATACCGATCCGTATCTGAAGAAGCTGCACGACGACGCAGAGTATTTCAAAAAGCGCTCCGGGAATTACGAAAATCTGTTCGACACCGAGACACGGTTTTTTCGCCCTAGGTTGAACGGTGGATTTATAAAGCCGTTCTCGCCGCAGGAGGTCACGTTTCATTTCACCGAGGGCAACTCGTGGCAGTACTCATTCTTTGTACCGCACGACGTTTCGGGATTGATGCAGTTGATGGGTGGTGAGACGAAGTTCGTGGACAAGCTCGATGAACTGTTCACCACCGAAGCAAAGCTTTCGGGCCGCGAACAACCTGACATCACTGGTTTGATGGGCCAGTATGCACACGGCAACGAGCCGTCGCACCACATCGCTTATCTCTACAACTACGCAGGACGTCCCTCAAAGACACAGCATCGCGTCCGTCGGATCATGGACGAATTTTATAAGCCGACGCCTGACGGTTTGATCGGTAACGAGGACTGCGGACAGATGTCGGCATGGTATGTCCTGAGCGCAAGTGGATTTTATTCAGTTCTCCCGGGACAGACTCGTTACGATCTCGGAACGCCACTGTTCAAGCGGATCGTCTATCACCTCGAGAACGGAAAGAAGTTCGTTGTATCAGCGCCAAAAGCATCTGCGTCGAGTTACTACATCAGATCCGCAAAATGGAATGGCGTGCGGCATCCGTTCTCATACGTTCTTCAGGAACAGATAATGGAGGGCGGAGTACTGGAGTTGGATATGACGGACAAGCCGAACGACAAAGCGTTCGATCACGTTTCAACGTCGAGTGTCTTTCGCGACTGGCTCGCCGTGCCGGTCATAGAAAGTGACGCTCGCGTGTTTGCCGGAACGACAACCGTATCGATCAGATCGGCGGCTCGGAACGCGAAGATCTACTACACGCTCGATAGCACGGAACCAACTGCCGGATCGGCCCTTTATACTGGCCCCATCTCGATCGATAGAACGACTACGATGAAGGCCTTCGTTATCGGTGCCGGCGCGCTTCGATCCAATAGCGTCGAGGCGCGATTCGATAAGCGATCGAACGATTGGACAGTCCGGATCGCTTCGCCGTACAGCACGCAATACCCGGGCGGTGGCGACATCGCGATCATCGATGGCTTGCGCGGGAACAACAACTTCGCATCCGGCGAGTGGCAGGGTTATCAGGGAAAGACGTTCGAGGCCGTGATCGATCTGCAGCGGGAAACCGCGATCAGCGAAGTGGGCGGAAGCTTTTTGCAGGTCGCCCGTTCATGGATCTGGATGCCGGATCGGATCGACTTTGCGACCTCGGCGGACGGCGTGAACTTTACAAACGTCGCCGAGATCAAACCGGCCTTTCCACAGCAGGAGATGAATCCGGTGATAAAGGAGTTTCGTCAGCCCATCAAGCCCACATCGGCGAGATTCGTTCGCGTGCGTGCTTTCAATTTCGGTAAGATCCCGGCCT
>JANPJL010000092.1:0-25197 GCA_031425495.1 Acidobacteriota bacterium | reverse complement strand
GCTTTGGGAGGGCAGACCGGTGATAAACCGGCACCAGCGGATTACGACGGAGACGGGCGAACGGACCTGGCTATATGGCGTCCTTCAACCGGGGTCTGGTATATCGCGCAGAGCACCGATGGCAATATCACGCCGACCTATGGCTCCAGTACCGACGAACCCGTCCCGGCTGACTATGACGGTGACGGCAAGGCAGACCTCGCCCTATGGCGTGACTCCGATCACACCTTCTATCGAGTCTTAAGCACGACCGGTACTTCATCCAGCGGTTCGTATGGTGCAACGGGAGACAAGCCCGTGCCCGCTGATTACGATGGCGACGGTAAGGCGGACATTGCAGTATGGCGGTCGAGCAACACCACCTGGTACATACAAAAGAGCAGTGACCTTCTGACGGCTCAAGCCAGCTACGGATCGGCCGGTGATGAGCTTGTTCCAAACGACTACGACGCGGATGGCAAGGTCGACATTGCGGTCTGGCGTCCATCGAACGGCAACTGGTACATCTTCAAATCGACGACACTGTCGACACGCCAAGAAGCATGGGGAATGAATGGGGACATCCCGGTACCGGCTTATTTCCGACGATAGATCAAGACGATAGCAACCTACACCTTTTGTTTGTTCGGCGAAGACTCTGGAGATTCCTTACATGTTTGCTCACTATCCCTCTTATTCAGCGAAAGTATTCTGTCAATTATTTGTCGCGGCTATGTGGATCGTAATCGCGTTTAGCCCGGTATTTTCACAAGACCTGCCAAAGAATCCTGATCGTGGGGCGAAAGTCGGCAACGCGTACGCTGTCGGCGATTTCGAGACCATTAACACGACCAATGGGAACATGATATTGAACTTTCCACTTGCGTCCCTCCCGGCCGGCCGCGGTGGGGTGGGTGGTGGCATCTCGCTCGTCTATAACAGCAAGATCTGGGATATGAAGTCGGAGAAGATCGAGGACACCCGCGGATCGCCATATCCACCATTCTTTGACAAGACTGTTATCGACGTGAGCACCACGGGCGGATGGAAACTCTCGACGGGAGAGATTCTTATCGAGCAGGAGGACCGTCGCAATCAGTTTCTTCCCAACTGGCCGAGCTGTCCCGGTGATCTCACGGATCAGATGACTTATGTTCACAAAGTGAGAGTCGTCTTGCCGGACGGAAGCAAGCACGAGATGCTGCCGACCGGATACAACGACACGCCAATGATAGGCGACGGATTCTACAAGGTAGCCACCGATGGCTGGATAGAGAACTGCGGTGGATCGCGCTCGCGAACAGGTCACGCGATGGTTTACCACAGCATCGATGGAAGCTTTCTAAGGCTCGAGTATTCGTACGACAATGACGAGGTCGCTTACAACAATACATGGGTACTCTACTTTCCCGATGGAAAGAAATACGAGAGCAGCACGGGTAGGTTATTCGACCGCAACGGCAACTATGTGACGATGACCTACAACAGCGTCAGCGATCAGCTCGGTCGGACCGTCTCGATATCTAACAGTGGCGACGACACTTTCGTAACCTACGACGGTGTCGGCGGCGAAGATATCGTCTGGACCATCAAGTGGAAGTACATCGCCATCTCCAAGAGCTACGAATCGTGTGAAGCGCACAGATGCACATCACCCTACTTTCGAAGTGGACTACAGGGACCGTTGAAAGTAGTCGATAGGATCGTCCAGCCTGATGAGATGGGCGAGAACCGAGAGTATGTCTTCCACTATAACGCTCCGGACTACCAGGGCGTGGGACATGAGTGGGTAGAATCCGAAGGCTGGGGCGAGATCAGCAGCATAGATCTTCCGTCAGGAGCGACTGTCAGTTACGACTGGGTGATGGACGGGGAGGATGGGCCAACCCAGTTCTTTCTTACACCGACGATCTTAAAGAACTACCCGGAAACCAAGACGCTTACCTACAAGCTCGAGTACGACGATTGGGAAGCTCAGAGCCCGGCAACGGCAACCGAAACATGGACGTACAACATCGAGAACACGACCAGTTCGGTCACCGGACCAGATGGAGGCGTTACGACCGATCTGTTCGACACGACCGATGGAGGCGGACTAACACTACCCTGGAGCACTGGGCTTTCCATAAGGAACGTCGGTCCCAATGGAACAATGGTCGAGAAGATCTGGGCTCAAAATAACCCGACGGGATTTAGCGGCCCTGGCCTGTCGTTCAATACTTACGTCGATATGGAATTGACGTCGATCAAGAATGCCGCCGGCAGTTACACTCTCACGGCCATCAAGGACTTCACCTACGATAAGAACGGCAACGTTACCGAAGTGAGGGAATACGACTGGGTACCTTACTGCGACGTTCCGAGGAGCGTAACATACTGCTCGGGCCTTCCGACGGGCCTTCCGTCGGGAGCATCGACAAACCTGCGCCGGATCACAAAGACCGAGTTTTATAACGATGCACCGACTGCGTCGTCTTCTACCTACACCGACCAGGACAGTTACCACCTCGCATCGAGTAAGCGTCTCCTTCGGCTAGCGAAATCGACGACGGTCCAGGACGCGAGCGAAGCGACAAAGGCGCGGTCCGAGATCACCTACGACTACACTAACTACGACAGCAGTAATACGAAAGGCGGCAACCCGACGGTGACACGGACGTGGGATTCGACAAAGAATACCGTCACCAACCCGCTCACCGACAGCAATTCGATCAAGACACAGGCGACCTACAACGACCATGGAATGCCGATTACGACGACCGATGCGAATTCGATCGTTACGCAGATCACCTACGGTAACGTGACCGTGGGTGGTAACAGTGTTACAGGACCATATCCGACGCTGACGGTCGCGGCCCATGGAACGGGGCTCGCGCGGACATCGTCCGCGGTATACGATTTCTATACCGGCGTCGTCTCCTCCGCGACGGATGAGGACAACGATCTAACGAATGTCTCAATTTATGACCCTCTCGGCCGACCGACAACCGTGAAGAGCGCATACGGAACTGCGCTCGAAAGCTGGACGCAGACGACGTACGACGATGAGGAGCGCCGGGTCATCGCGAAGTCGGACCTGGCGACGGCCGGCGATGGAAAGAAGGTGGCTATCCAGCACTTCGACGCGCTTGGACGCGTGCGCCTGGTGCGAACACTCGAAGACGCATCGACCGAAGATCCGGAAGTTGAAGCCGACGGCATCAAGGTCCAGACACGGTACAAGATCGCATCGAGTTTCAACTATCAACTACAATCGAATCCGTATCGCGCTGACGAATCCGACGAAGAAACCGATCCCACTATGGGCTGGACGCTTTCTAAGTCCTGGACAAACGGATCGCGATCAGAGGTTCATACGATCTCGGGCGCAGGACTGCCTGATGAAGGTTTCGATGGCCCGAACAGCAGCTCGACAGGTGTTGTCAGCACCGACATCGACGCAAACCGCACGCTCGTCACGGATCAGGCAGGCAAACAGAAGATCAGCAAGACGAACGCACTCGCCCATCTCACCGATGTATGGGAGATAACCGCTCAGGATGCTAGCACTGTGGGCATTACGTTTCCGTCGACCAGCATCGCCTACGGCTATCAGACGAGCTACGAATACGATATTCTCAATAACCTTCTGCTTGTCGATCAGAGTGAACAGGAACGCGAGTTCTCGTACAGCAGTCTTTCCAGGCTGCTATCGGCCGAGAATCCTGAGAGCGGGACGATCGCTTTCGAATACGACAATAATTCGAACCTTACGGAGAAGACCGACGCTCGAGGCGTCGTTACCACCTATTCTTACGACCAACTGAACCGCGTGACAGATCGTGTTTATGCCGCTCCGAACCCTACCCCAACAAATTATCAGACGACACCGAATGTCGAATACACCTACGGCACCACGGCACCGAAGGTCGGGAAGTTGGTTAAGGTCGAATCGACCGTTTCGACAACCGAATACACTGCGTTCGACATCTTAGGTCGTGTGACGGCGAGCAAGCAGACAACAGATGGAGGAGTGACCGGTGGATACACGAGTGGTTATACGTACAATCTCTCGGGTGTGCTGATTGAACAGACCTATCCGAACGGAAGGAAAGTGGTGAACGAACTCGATGTATCTGGTGACCTTGCTAGGGTGAAGAGCCGAAAGAACTCAGGCCAGGCGTATTGGAACTATGCGAATCATTTCACGTACAACGCTGCCGGTGCCGTGACTTCGATGCAGCTGGGCAATGGCCGGTGGGAAAGCACAGGGTTCAACTCTCGCCTCCAGCCGACACAGATTGCACTCGGAGCTACTCAAGGGACGACGAATCTTCTCGATCTCGATTATACCTACGGCATGACGGCGAATAATGGCAACGTGCTGAGCCAGACGATCACCGTCCCGACTGTCGACGCCAACACCGGTTTTACTGCAGTGCAGACTTATTCTTACGATTCACTTAATCGCGTTCAGCAGGCTTACGAGAGACCTAACGGATGGACGGAAAACAATTGCACAAGCGATCCTGAAAAGTGCTGGAAGCAAACTTTCACCTTCGACCGCTACGGGAACCGCCGATTTGTCGAGTCGAACACGACGATGCCGTCTTCGTTCACAAACCAGGCTCTAACAAACCCGACGATATCGACGACGAACAACCAGCTCACTTCGACGGGTTGGTCATACGATTCGAGTGGCAACACGGCCCGCGACCCGGAGAACAGAAAGTTCATCTACGACGCAGAGAATAAACAGGTCAAAGTTCAGACCGTGGATTCGAATGGAAATCCGACCGGAACGATCGGTGAATATTTTTACGACGGCGACGGAAAACGGGTGAAGAAGTACGTCCCATCGACCGGCGAGACGACAGTGTTCGTTTACGACGCAACTGCCAAATTGATCGAGGAATACTCGACGTTCGTCGCGACAGAGAACGAGGCCAAGGTCGCGTATCTTACGAACGACCATCTTGGTTCGCCCCGGATCAACACTGATGCAAACGGAGCAGTCACTACGAGGCACGACTATCATCCGTTTGGAGAAGAGATTGCTACGGCGCAACGGACGCCGGGTTTCAGTTACAATGACGACACGGTGCGTAAGCAGTTCACCGGCTACGAGAGGGACGATGAGACCGAATTGGACTTCGCTCAAGCTAGAATGTACTCGAAGGCGCTTGGTCGATTCACTCAGTGCGACCCTATTATAATCAGCAAAGAACACCCGCCCAGCCCTCAACGTTGGAACCTGTATTTGTATGTAATTAATAACCCCCTCAGATTGGTTGACAAGGACGGAGAAAAGCCACGAACAGTTAATATTTTTTTGGGCATAAAAGTAAGTCCTGGTAACTTGACGCCTGAGGGGATGAAGCAGTGGACGGATCTTAAGAAGAACGCACCTAAGGGGGTGAAGGTGAATATTTATACGCTGGATGATGGTACGGCTACGGCTGAGCAGTTTATAAAGTCCATTTCGACAGAAAACACGACTACGGTCTACTTCGGCCATGCATACGGGAACGATACAATGAGCCAGGGAAAAGGGGGTGTCGGCCTTGAATTTCATGACTCTCAAATCTCACAGCGTGATCAAGTGCCCGGGAGCGCAGGCAAAACAGTCGGTCTCGATAACGTCGATGCTAAAGGAGATTCTATTGGAATTTTTGCATGCGACTCGGGCAAGACATTCGACAATTTACGCTCGTCCAAAGGAACCGCTCTGGTGAGCATGCAAAATGGTCCGGATTCGACTAGTGGCTTGGATGCGGCGCAGCAAACTTCCCTCGAATTTGCTAAGACAGCAATCCAAGGTAGTACACCCCAGGCGTCGCGTGATTCAGCACAAGCGGTTTTCTTCGCTAACAGGCATACCGGAACAGCGAACTTAGACAACCCCGGGGTTAGTATAAGGAAGCTTGAACGGTGACGATTCGGAGGTATTCGAGTGCAAGTTGAACGAACGGCGATGGTGTTTTGGATAATGTGTGCATCTTTGCTAGCTGCGTGTGAAGCAGGGTCAGGAGACGGCCCGGAACGGTCTATGAATGACGCTGTTGGTCGCACGGAGACAACTTCGACCCCCTCCGGAGGGCTATTGACCAGCTACATTCCGGGGTGCGATATTCCACTACCGTCGGACAGGAAAACAAAGCGACGAAGTACGAGCGTCGAGAAGGATGAACGGGGCGGCCAGGTGCCTGTTACGAGGTATGTTTACGAACCCATTTCTGATTTTACCTTTACACGGCAGGCGTTCTTCATAACGTTGGAAAAGCGCAAGGTGCCGGAGAGGCGGTTTCGTTTGGTTTGGATCGAGGAACTGAGAGCTGGGGAAAACATTTTTGGCTACAACATCTTTGCCGAACCCGTCGAGACTGAGGGTTCCGACAACTCAGCACATAATCACCGAAATATCTACCTTTGCTATGATTCAGACGGGGACGGAAACTTTGAGTATTTAATCAACAATAGCGGAGCCCCCCCGCACGTACCGCTCTGGGTTGTCTCGAAATTCGCTACGCAGTAAGCATACGAAGCATAGTGTAGGCTCGCGCCGAGGCAGCGGGCCGCGCGACGTTCTTATCGATCATCCGCCTACCAATTCGATGCATGTCTTCCGGGCAAGGGCTTCAGGTTCCGTCCGATACCGCTGTGCCAACAAAAAGATCAGCGTGCGATCGCTTGACTTGCTCGATCCGCTAACGCTCTCCGGCGCGCTTCCACGAACAGATCATCCCCCGCATTTTCGACGGCGTCGATCCACGCCTCGGCGAACTCCTTGGTCGGCCCACCGGGGGAGAAAGTGAATTCATTCGAAAGCCTACGACATACCTGTCTGGCTCTTCTCGCGAACCATAATTCATCCGAAGAAACTGCAGAAGCACGCCGGGCATTCACAGCTGTGGACGACGATGATCTATTACGTTCACGTTAACGACGAGTCAGTTCGAGGGGCGAGCGGATGGCGGCAGCTTTGTATTAACGAAATCTCTAGCGTATGGACGTGTCTTGACAGGGGAGACCTTCACTGATAATAATCGTTTACAATTTTGCATTGGGTGAACTAGAATTTTTATGCATGACCGAAATACGGGTCGGTTTTTAGCATCCGAGTCCTGCTACTTCAGCATCCTACCGCGCATATAAATATGGCTGAGCCTTCGGAAATTGCGGAAAAGGACCTTTCGGCAGGCGAGCTGCTTGACCGACTCGAGTCTGAAGAAACACTCGAAATTAAGGTTAATCGTGAATCCAATCAGATCACTCTGAGAGACCCTCGGAATGGCAAGATTGTCAGACTTGAAGCAAAGGTTGAGGACGAAACCGATCTATCAGAGGATGTTGAGCTTCCGCCACCGCTGACTCCGGAGGAGTTCGAGAAGGGTATTCGCCGGTTACTGGCGATAGGAATGACGTTCGACGTGGATCTTATGCCCGACGTGGTTGCGAAGGACGATAAGACGTTTGACCTCAATCCGGAAGAATTCGAGTCCATACAGGAAGCCTATCCGCAACTGCCCGGCGAGGTCGGGCTCGTCGCTCATAATACCTTGACTGGAACTAAATTTGCCCTTCCGAGGCTAGGTGGAGAGGCAAGTTTTGAGAAAAAGGCTCAGATTGTCTCGGATCTCATACTCACGACCACTTATCGGGAGGAGTTTTTCTTCCGGCACGCTCTAAAGTTTCCGACTTTTGAGATGATCGATTGGGAAGTCACACTCAGAATGAGCGAAAAGGGTGTGGCCGGCTCTGTGAATGTGCCCTACGCTGTTCTGCAACTCTCGTTTCGTGACAAGAATCAAAGGACGGCGGTCAGGAGCAACCGAAACTATACGGTCGCCGTGAATCGGGAGCTAATTGATAGGCACATAGCGGTCCTAAGCGAGGTAAGATCCGCACTGAATGAAGCCTTCTCGCATTCTCAGCCAGATCGTGAAAAGGATGGTAAGGAGTAAAAAGCGATGCAACGCATCTTAAGACAACAACCGTTCGGTAGTACGGGCGCGGACGTTGGCATATCGGGAAACTGGCAATTCCCAGATAAATCCCTGCCGGCCCGTGCCGCCGCGTTAGGCCGGCCCGGGTACCGGGTGAAGCTGTCTCATGTTGTCCGAGAGATTGATCCAATCCGGCCCGCATACAGGAAACTGCGTCACCGAATTGAATCCCTCTATCTGAACAATGAGGACCCGAAAATGCCGAACGCCATCGCGGGTGTGTTGGCCCTGGCGGCCCTCAGGGCTTGCAACGTGGAACGGGTTCTTCCGACAGTTATCAATCCGACCGGTGACGAAAGTATACTGCTTGAGTTTTTCATCGGAGAAGATGTTTATTCTATAGATATTTACAATACTGGCGAGATCGTCTTTCTGACTAAAGTATCTGGTCAGCCGGTCCACGCAGTTGAAATAGAGCAGAATCAATTGGCAGGAGTTGTGGCCAAGATTTCCCACGCGTATGAGTGCCACACCGCCATGCGATAATCTTCTAATACCGAAACGACTGCGAACTGTGGGGCGACAAGCCTTGCAGTTCACTGATCCCGCCGAACTAATTTTCCGTTGGGTAAAACCGATCGTCGAGTTTCCTGACAACGGAGAGCTTTCCGCCGCCGCATTGGGAGAAGTGTTCAGCGACGCCGCGGATATTTCTTGCAATCGATCATCCCTGTGCCTCGCCGCGACTGATGTCTTATACAACTCGATGCGGTTACCGCATCGGCACGATCATGCAGTAGTGTCGGCCCTGATCACCGACATAAGCTCGACGTCGTTTAATTTCTCGAATGGCGGGAACAATTGGACAATTACGTTTGAACTTGAGCACGATCCCGAAGTCTGCATGTACCCTCACACCCAAGTCGTTGTCTTACGAGGCGGTGAAAGATTATCCAATAAGGTGAAACCACCCACCCTTCGCTCCATGATTCGAGCGGAGCTCCGGCCACTCTTCGAGCTTTGCCACCGAGCGAACCCAAACTTGGAGCTTGAGCTAGAACGCCGTCCCGGTATGCTGCGTGCATTTTGGGAAGCATGGAAATCCCTGTGGCCATTCAACGGGCTGAGACGGTCAACAATGTCGATGCAATCGCCTTTATGTATTCGGTCGCTGTCTCACACTCATTTACAACCGGGATGATCAGCTTCGTAGATCCTTCTCAGCACTCTTGATACGCCGCTGTCACCGCAGTGCCGCTTTCTTCCGATCCTCAGCCTCATACTTCCGAGCCCGGTTGATCAAACTCTGCCAAGCCTTCATCCTGTGTGGCTTGCGTCCGCTCTGCCGGGTTCGTCGCTTTTGCCAATCGGTTCGACGCTTGTACGATCCGTCATTCTGAGTATAATTCTGACGGCCAACACCAAGCAATTGGAGCTCGACACCTCGAGTTTGGTGTTGGTTGCACATATGAAGTTTGAGCCATGTTCCAATTGTCTTTGTACCCAGCCCGTGACGGCGGAGAACTGCGGTGTCTGCGGAATTCAGTTAACGCAAGAACGTCCGCGGCTGAAACGGACGTTGCCAGCATTTGTGATCGGATCCGTATTAGGAGCTGTTGTGGGCGGGGGCCTGGTTGCATACAGCAAGGCCGAGAGAAATCCTACTCCTGTGGCAAATAGCTCGGCGACCAGTGCGGATGAGGCGACGAAAGCGACTCCTGCGGCGGCGACCGAAGCGGCCACTTCTACGAAAGCTGAAGCAATACCTACCGGAACCAAAACACCAAATAAGGTCGCCCCGCCGACTACCGCGAATGCCGGCACGCCCGCGCCGAGCGAAGCCTCGAAAGAACCGGTTGTAGTCACACGGAGCTATGACGAGGGCGGTAGACAAGAAGGGATTCGTATTGAAGGCGGCTATCTGATGGGATTCTCAGTGGTCAAGAACGGCAATACCATCTGCGAAGATCCGTTCTTTTGGGAAGCGACAAAGGAAATCGAGTGTGATTGAGCCCCTTTATATTCCAGCTGTTTGAATCTCGGAGGAGGAGTATTCGTCGACGAAAGTCGTTGCCGTCCGCCTACGCTATCAGCTTCAGCCAGGGTCGCGTGTCGAAGATCGGGACGCGGGTTCATCGCTTTTTTCGATGTGTCTATTGCTATAGAATCGTCGAATGAATCGGTCTTACTCGTTCGAACTGGCGATCGAATATCCCGAGGCGATCGCAAATATTCTTCTACCGGTCCGCGTTCGTGTCACGTACCGGGATCAATTGCGATGCTACTCCATCATCAACGAAGACGGTCTGCTGGATGTTGTGCTGCCCGAAGCTGACTACGAAAAAATTCAGAATGGTCAGGCACGCCTGGAATTCCCAAGGCAGCAACACTCGCCGGACGAGCCGGACCAGTTGATGGGTATCGAAATTGTCGACGCTGCGTAGAGTCATGCTGCTTTTGCGAATACCGCTCAGTCGTCGACTTCCCCCCACCGTCAGTTCTTCGGTGTCCCAGATGAATTTCACGGGATATGACTTGGCAGGCCGTCTGCTCTCGAGCGAACAGGCATTGCCGTGCGTGGGCGATCCGACCCACTGTGATGTTCCTGGCTCCTCAGACATCTGTCTTCCATCGGTCGGTAGAATAAGTTATAGACACGCAGTAGGGATTTTGTTATCGTGACACGACCTCTTAAGCCATCCTGTTTGTAGTCGGTCAAACTCTAAATACGATCTTGTTTTGACGAATGACGCTACCCGCCGAGTCGAAACCTCAGACCTTAGTGCTGCTAAGCGGCGGCCTTGATTCAGCGGTATGCCTGAATTTCTACCAGCAATCTGATCACAACCTCGCGGCTTTGTTTATCGATTACGGCCAACCGTCGGCTAACCGAGAGCTTGCGGCGGCGATACATGTGGCGCGTTGGTTCGATGTTGAGCTCGATCAGATTACAGCGGCGGGCCTGCCAGAATTCGGCGACGGTTTTGTCCGCGGCCGGAACGCTTTTCTCCTAATGACGGCTTTGATGTCGTTCAAGTCTGGTTCGGGTCTGATTGCGCTCGGAATACATGCAGGCACATCCTATTCGGATTGCAGTGAGGAGTTTGTGGTGTCCATGCGGAAGCTCTTCGATCTTTACTCCTCGGGCGCGATCATGATTGACGCTCCGTTGCTGAGTTGGAATAAGGTGGAAATATGGAATTACGCACTGTCCAATAGTATTCCGGTTGCCGATACGTATAGCTGCGAGCTCGGGCTCGATCAACCTTGCGGAGTCTGCCTTTCCTGCCGCGATGTGGAGATGTTGAATGCTAGCGAGAAGCTCAGTACTAACGCATAAGTCGGGGTTCACGTTTGCGACGCCGCTCCTTGTGCCGTCGTTCTCAAGCAAGGGCTTCCTTTTTCAGAAGAAAGGGAAGACGACGATTTCCGAAGCGAAGAAGCTCATGGATATCACCGCTCCGGCACTGAGCGATCCGATCCTGGTAAGCGCGTACGATCTTCACCACAAATATATCGACACACCAAAGCGTATCGCCAAGATCGGTTCGCTCACGTTCATCGACAGTGGCGGATACGAAGTCGCTCAGTATCACGATCTTTCCGCTGTTTTCAAGTTTCCCGTGACCAACACTGATTGGAGCGAGGAGCAGTTGATGGGGGTGTTGGATTCGTGGCCGAAGGGTTACCCAGCGGTGATCATCAGCTACGACATGCGAGGCAGAAAATACATGGATCAGATCCGGGCGGCCCGCAAGCTATTCGGCCGATATCCAGATCAGATTCGGGATTTCCTTGTAAAGCCTGAGAAAACGAACCAGCAGTTCGTAGACATTGACGCCCTGCTTCCGCATGTACGAGAATTCAATCAATTCGACATCGTCGGGATCACCGAGAAAGAGCTCGGCAACTCATTGCTGAACCGGATGCTGAACATTGCGAAACTCCGGGAAGCTCTCGACAGCGTCCATTTAGCAGTTCCGATCCACATTTTTGGAAGCCTTGATCCGTTGTCTTCCAGTCTATATTTCTTTGCTGGCGCCGAGATCTTTGATGGGCTCACATGGCTCCGATATAGCTACTCCGAAGGTAAAGCTTTGTACCGTCACAATCACGGAGCTGTAGCATACGGCATCCATGAAGAAGATGAAGTCGTCCAGGCGAGAAGCATGCGTGAGAACGTGTATTACATGAAGCGACTACAGTTCGAGCTTCGGAAATATTTGGGTACCGGGAAGTTCGATGCGTTCGGCTACAATCGCAAGGAACTTAAGGATGCCTACGATGTTTTCAAGGGCGAACGGGGAGGTTTACGGTAATGTCCGGCGGATCCTCGCGTGATAATTTCACTTACGACCAGAAATCGCTGATGGAACGGGTTCGTGCTTCCGAAGAGAAGACGAAGAGCGAAGGCTTTGAAACCCAGGTCAACGACTATTTAATCGGCCTGCTCGCCGAGTTTAATGGACGGGACCATAAGCAAATAGCCAAATATCTCGAGGAAGTACAGGAAACGATCTCGGACGAGGCAGAAGAAACTCTGAAGC
The DNA here is from genome assembly GCA_031425495.1 of Acidobacteriota bacterium. Classification (GTDB taxonomy): domain Bacteria; phylum Acidobacteriota; class Blastocatellia; order Pyrinomonadales; family Pyrinomonadaceae; genus OLB17. The sequence continues at coordinate 12,746 of JANPJL010000092.1, read as the reverse complement.
TCGTGTTCGGTGGGTCGGTCGCGAAGCATACTTATGTCGACGGTGTCAGCGACGTGGATGCGCTCGTATTGCTTGGCAATTCCGATTACTCCAACATGTCGCCGGACAAGGTACGCGATCACTTTTTCGAGTTGCTCAAAGCTCGATTTCCTAAGTACGAAGTCAAAGCCGGGAGGCTCGCAGTCACCGTTTATTTTCCGAAGGCGGAGATCCAACTACTGCCCGCCGTGAAATCGGGAGACGGGTTCAAGATCGCAGACTTCCGAGGGAAGAACTGGTCGACGATACGGCCGAGAAAATTCTCTGAGCTGCTTACGAAGATCAATAAGGCGAACGGTAATAAGGTCGTGCCGACCATCAAGATGGTGAAAGGGATAAACTCCGAATTGCCAGAAAGCCGGCAGATGACGAGCTATCACATCGAGTCTCTCGCGGTTGATATTTTCAAGAAGTACGATGGGCCGAAAACGCCGAAGGCACTTTTGAAGCATTTCTATACAGAGGCTCCGGAACGAGTTCTTCTTCGACGGACGCTGGACGTTACCGGGCAGTCTACGCACGTCGATGAGTACCTCGGACGAGAGAAAAGCGTGTCTCGGCATCTGGTCGCGGATTCTCTATCGCTACTCGCGAGAAAGATGCAGGCGGCGGATAACTCCGGTACGCTCAGTGCCTGGAAAGAGATCGTCTAGGACGGAGATTCTATCCGTTATTTTTCACCAAACCAATGACTGACTGCATTCCTTCCGACCCGAAGTTGTGGAACACGGTGAGAGCCTATCTTGCGGCCAAGAACACGGTCATAGAGAAGGGCTATGCCGATGAGATCGACTGGCAAGACTCCCTTTCATTCGAAACGTGTACTGAACAGGTGTTCCTGAGGGAGATGGCCTGGGTGATCTTATCATCCGGGATGCGGGAGTCCGTAGTCAGACGAAAATTTCCGGATATCAGCGTCGCCTTCTTTGGCTGGGATTCGTCGGAGGCAATCGTCAGGAGCAAAAATGAGTGCCGCGAAAAGGCTCTCAGGCATTTTAATCACAAGGGAAAGATCGATGCGGTTCTTACGATCGCCCAGCTTGTGAGGGATTCCGGATTCGAAAGTTTCCGCTTACGTATTGAGACAGGAGGAGCACAGTTCCTTTCCCGTTTGCCATTCCTCGGACCCGCTACGTCACTCCACTTAGCCAAGAATCTGGGCTTTCAAGTTGCGAAGCCTGATAGGCATCTTGTGCGGATAGCTAAAGCCGCGGGTTATCCTTCGCCGGAACAGATGTGCTCGGATATTTCAAGCATTGTTTGTGATCGGGTTCCGGTAGTGGATCTGGTCCTGTGGCGGTACGCAACTTTGACAACCGATTACCTAAATATTTTCCCAACTGGCGGGTTGAATTCGTTCGAAGCGGATGATTGCGGCTTGTGCTGGCTTTAGTATGCTCTAATCGAAATTGATCTTCGAACGTTCGTCAAGCATTTTCCGGAAGATCTCACCCTGTTCCTTAGCGTCATCGAGCGCGTTGTGGGTATGTGCAAGTTTTCCCTTGAAACGAGGAGGCAAAGAACTGGCCGCCGTTTCGTTGAACCGTCCGCCGGACATTCCCATAAAATACGACTTGATATCGATTCCACCGATGCCGAACGGGTTACGTCCGATAAACTCGTGGAAATACCAGTTGATGAACGACCAGTCGAAGACTGCATTGAATCCGACGAAGGTTGGACCCTCTTTCGTATCCAGGCTGTTCACCCATTTCTCGAATTTGCGCATCGCCCGGACAGGAGGAACGCCTTTTTCGCTAAAGTGATCGAGGTCGCTGCCAACGACCTTCATCGCAGCCGGGATGACGTGGTCACTGATAGGTATCAATTCGACGTAAAAATTCTCGTCTAGATTCCCAACAACAGCCGCGCCGATCGAAAGGAGACTGAACTTCCCGGGGATCGGCCCGGAAGTCTCGACATCTACGGATACATATAGCTCCGGCAATTCCATCTTTACTGAGGTCAGCCGACCAAGGGCGGTCGATCGATGTTCGTGTTCCAAAATGTCTCGAGCTTTTCCGTTTCGCCGGCGATATCTTCGGTCACGCTCCAAAAGTGACACGGAATCGCGTTCGGATCGAACGGCAGTTTGGTACCCGCTTCGGCAGTCATCAATACCTGGATCCGCCGGCCCAACGCGTAACCGAGTTCCATATAGCAGTTGTTTCGTTCGCCCGTAAGATCCGCGATTACGATCGAAGAGTAGTGAAGCTGATCGAAAATCGCAAGATTAATGAACGCGTGCTCAAGCTTGTCGAGTCCAACTTCATGGCGACGATATCCAAACCGATCCACAAACGGATCGACGATCTTTCGGAAGAAATGTTCGACCCTTGGGTAACTTTCGATCGCGGGATTTACGAGCCGAGTGTAAAACACCATGGGACGCTCCAGTTTTTCCATCAGCTCAAGCGCATGTGCGGCGACAGAATCAACGGGCTCCTTTCCGCCTCGAGTTGAGAGCAAGGAATACATAGATCCAGCCAAAGCCTGATGCTCGGAACGAAGCCGAAAATACGTCATTGGATCGGCCTTCGTCTCGCGTGCGATCTTTAATCCGCCGCCGGTTCCATCATCCCGACTCGCTCCGAGCGGCAGATCGAATGCAATTACAGGAAGTCGTCGTGACAGAAACTGATCAGCAAGGTGTTCGACGCCCGCACCTCCGCCGAGAACCAATAATACATCCCCAAGTCTGGCTTGCTGATCGCGAATCATTGCGCCCGACCGGGCGCCGGGTCTAATGTACTCGACCTCGACAAATCCATTTTGACGAAGTCTGTTCCAAAGGTCGCGTCGATCGGTAGGAATCTCTGCTTCGGCCTTTTCTGAAGTAACGCAAGTTAATGGCGGGCCGGACAGTATCGAGGAGGGTCCCGTCATTGACAACACTTGATCGGATGTTCCAAGCACTGTCCAGTCGAACAACAGCGCCGGAGCGTCTGGCTCATCAGAATGGAGCGGTTCTTTCCCCGTGCCTACGATAGCTCTGCCGCCGCGTTCGAGGATCCCGGCAGTAAGAAGTTCTACAAGCCGCTGGGCATACCGGACCAAATCCGCATCGGTCGAGCGGCTGGAGCTCCCGGCAATAAGTATTCGTCGGTTCAGTAACGTCAAGCGACTCTCAGGACGATTCTCACTTTCCATAGTTCCGTCGTTACCTGATCTAAGAATCGCACATCTTGTGCTATACGAGTACGGCTTTTGCATGAAATTCGCGTATAATCTCAGCCGTGCTCCGGCTCCCAAGTCAGCCCTCGGACTGAGGCCTTGACTCCATATCGATGAAACCCACGGATCATTATCTATCGATCGCCGAACTGAAACCTGGAAGTAATAGATTCACTTTGGTGAGCCCAGAAAGAGGCATCACGGTGTACAAACAGCAGATGCGTGCGCTCAACCTAATCCATTCGCTACGTGAAACCGACCGGCTCAGACGCGGTCAAACGATTGCCATAATTGGAGCCGGAGTTTCGGGAATTACGGCGGCAGCCGGTGCGTTCATTCTCGGCTACCGAGTTCATCTGTTCGAGAAGCGGGAGATACTTTGCCATCTCCAGCAGGGTTGCGAAACCCGGTGGATTCATCCACACCTTTACGATTGGCCGAAGAGAGGCGCCCAGCGGCAAAGTGCGGGGCTTCCGTTTCTCGACTGGCGAGCTAGCACGTCCGCAGACGTGGTCGAACAAATAATGAGCGGGTTTAACGCGATCATCGCGAGGGATCCCGACAACTTCCAGTTCATTCCAGGCGTCAACGTAACCTTCCCCTCGCGCGGTCGCGTCAAGTGGGACGGCGGAGATAAGGGTGAAGAAGCCTTCGACGCGATTGTGTTTGCGTTTGGTTATGGGGTCGAACGCTCGGTAAGGGGTGCAAAGTCAAAATCATATTGGCGTAACGACAGCTTGAATCAGATTGAACCAGGAGTTTTTGCGCCGGCTACGCAGACCTGCCTAATAAGTGGCACGGGGGACGGCGGGCTGATCGACTTGATCCGGACGAAAATCAATGGCTATAACCAGGGTCGCCTTCTACATGAGTTTTTCGACGGAGAGGCTACGCTCCTTCGGGGTCTCCGGACTATCAGGGAAAAGTGGGAACGAAACGCCCCGGGCGTCGAAAAGAAGACTTGGCTATACGATCAGTTCAATGATCTTCATCGGGACGGACTTCTCAAGAATCTGCTGACAAAAATCGAGCTCCGCAAGCGCGACGACACTAGGTCGATACTGAACGGGCCACCAAGATATCTATCGCAAGCACTCACCCTCAACAGAGCGTCACTCTTGAACACCCTGCTGGTGTATTGTCTCGAACGCTGCAATGCCTTTGACTACGTCGGTGGCCAATGTTCTTCGATCGAAAAAAAGATCGCATACATTGGAACCAAGCAGATCAAGGTGGATCGGGTGGTCGTCCGCCATGGACCGGACACGCTCGCAGTATGTAAGCGTGCCAGATTTCGTGAAGGTGTCCCGATCTTTTCGGGCGTACCAAGTGTATCGAGTATAGGTTCGGGCGATACATCCCGTCGACTCTGGCCGGCGGGTTGGTGGAGCCAAAAGGCGAAGTATTTTTTGGCTGGTGATCGCGTCGAATACGTTCCAGCCGCTACCTTAACGGTTGCGAACACGTTCGTTTCCACGCTCGCGGATATAATCAAACTACAGCACACTAAGTCTGAACCGCGGTTTAGGATAGCGCTGCACAGGCTTATACAGGTCCACGACGAAGAATACTTTCAGCAGATCTCGAGATACGCGGGCACAAGGCAGTCCGGCATGCCAGGACGCGTCTTCGATATCTCTTCCGGTATTGTAGGTTTGAGCTGCCGCATGGGACGACCTGTGATCGTCAACCGCGCTGGTCACTTCGACGAGATATGGGAGGCGTTGGATCTTCGTGCCTCGCGGGCGAGGGAGGTCGATACAAAGGTTCAGTCACTTTTCGCATGCCCTTTCTTTGCTCCATTCAACCCGCAGGTCCCCGGTGGCCGTATCCCGCTTGTACTGTTCGTCGACTCTGAACAAAAAAACTTTTTCACAAACAATGTATTAAGAATCATCTATGGCGCGTGCAAAGGCTTCGTCGAGAACATAGAGGAGATGCGGCGCAACCGGGAGCTCCATTTCATTGATTCCGACTACCTAGGACACCGGGTGAGGAGGAGCCGTGAAGCGGAGCGGATCGTAAGAGTCTATAGCAGCATAGTCACGGACCGCGGGTTCGGTAATTTTCGGAAGGACTTGATGTTCAAATCCGTGACAGCCTTCGATATGGAATTGAATTACAATCGAAATAATGAAGAGAGGGGTTGAGACAGCTTCTGGTAGCTCACCATACAGGTCTGCGACCGAGGCGTGGCGGGGTGTCCTGCATGAACTTAAACAATTTGGAGCCGATGTTCCTGGGGTTACGGATCCATTTTCAGTCGGGTCCAACTTTGGATCCAGTGTTCGGTCAACTCGTGAGATCGTCGGACATCGGTTCACGATCGACGATCCACGGAATCGACTCGTAAGATCGCGGCAGCGACCTGTCAACGACCAGTTTGCGATCGCGAATGCACTATGGGCACTCTCCGGCTCCGACGATCTTAGCCCGATCCTGTATTTCAATCCAAAAGGGAAAGCCTTCTCGGACGACGGTTCGACGTTATATTCTGCGCCGGGAAAACGCATATTTGCCTCCGCTGCAGGCGATCAATTTGCGGCCGCAGCGGATCGTCTTCTCTCCGATCCGACTTCAAGAAGATCGACGATCCAGTTCGCGCGCATTCAAGAAGTTTTTACTGTGAGCCGAGACATCTCGTGCACTACAGGTATGCAGTTCCTGATCCGTCAAGGGAAACTCGAGTGCATTACGACGATGCGGTCGCAGTCGGCGCTAATGGTCATGCCGTACGATCTTTATCTGTTTACGATGCTTCATGAGGCGATGGCTGTCTTACTAGAAACCGAACTCGGGCGATACCACCATTTCTCAGGCTCCCTGCACGTCTACGAAGACGAGATGCTTCTGATGGAGCGTGTGCTGACCGAAAGTGAGGAATTGATGCCGGTCGAACCGATGCCCCGAATGCAGACCTTCTCGGAGCCGATCCGACAGAGTCTCACGGTCGCCTTCCGCACCGTCCGTAATGGTTTGGCCCATGACCAACCGTTCGACTTGAAAGTATTTGACCTTGACGAATACTGGATTCGGCTTCTCTCCAAACTTTCGGCCCCGGCCTAAACCCGAAGTAGCCCTATTTCGAAATTTGAGCGACTCCAAACTTCGCGCAGTTTAGTCATTAAGTCAGTCGGAACGGTGTGAGTTACTTGTGTTTCGGCTTGGCTGTTTTTGGCCTTCCGCGGCCAGGGCCGATCCCTCAATTTCTCTACTGCCGAACTCGGTATCAAAATATCTCGCCCAACTTTTTCCGATCCTCTGATCGCGCCCTCGACGATACTTTTCTCGTTCATTGCATGAACGTGCCGCCTTTTGGTCAAAAACCAGATCAATGGCGCGGTCTTGTCGTATGGGGAGTTCAATCAGCCGATGATAATTCGCTTCAGATAGGCAGTGCTAAGTATCTATGCGATCCAATGCTCTAGCGCGTGCCTATATAGCGTCGACGAAAATCGTTCAGCCAATATCGCCCGTCGTGTTACAATTTTGAACCATTTCCCTGCGAATTGTGGCTTCCAAGGTTCGAGCAACGCGTGACAGGAGGTTGAATGAGACCCCTTATTTTTGAATTTACCGAATCACCCGGTCGAGACGAATCGCCGTTCGTGATTTTTGACTACGATGAGAGGCTCTGTCTGAACGTCGACAAATCCACCGGGCGTCCAGCGGTAGACCTTTTACTTCTCGGAACTGAAACATTTACAAAAACCTACGAGGAAACAGATTCTGATAAGCAGAATCTAGAAATGGTCTTAAGTACGGCTACCGCTACTCGCGTTACGGGCGAGGACTCTGACGAAGATCCGTCTAGAATGGCGGTATTCATGGCAACCGAAACCTTCACCGCCGCAACAGGAGAAGGCACCGACTCGGATGTAGAGCCTCCGCCAGAGTTGCCCGGAAGGCCGTACGCCGCCTTCTTCATCAGATGATCCTTATCATCTCCCATAGATTGGATTTCACTACGGACTTCGTCGTCAATATCCTCAACGACCGAGCCGTACCTTACCGCCGATTCAACTGTGAAGACATTCTGGAAAATGACGTCAATGTCGAGATCGCAAGTGATTTTTCCTGTCGTATTCTAGGCGAAACCCGTTTCGACTCGGTCTGGTTCCGCCGGACTAAGCTACCTGACGTCGGCAACCTCCCGATTTCTGATCAGCGCTATCTGCTTGTCGAATTCGATAACTTTCTGAAGAATCTTTTCGCCACTATTGATGCGACATGGCTAAGCGATCCCTTTCTCGTGTATCGGGCCGAGAACAAAATTTATCAACTGAAGGCCGCCCGGCAGGTAGGATTCCAGGTGCCTGAAACTCTAGTCACAACTTCCAAAGACGAACTCCGTAAGTTTTATGCGTTTCATAGGGGAGATCTAATAGTAAAGCCCATCTCGCAGACTCGCGTATCGAACGACGAGCCGAAAGTTATTTTCACGAACCTGCTCAAGTCAGAAGTGATGGATCAAATCGACCAGCTCGATTTGACACCCTGTATTTTCCAGCGCCGTGTTCCAAAAAGCTATGAGCTTCGAGTAACAGTAGTCGGCGACAATGTATTCGCCGCAGCGGTTGACTCGCAATCAGACGAAGAATCAAGTGTCGACTGGCGTCGTAAACGTTTGAGGTTCGTGCCATATCAGTTACCAAGTGTTATCAAGAATCAGTGCGTTGTGCTGCTCAAATTGTTGGGACTAGGGTTCGGGGCAATAGACCTAATTTACACCCCGGACAACGAGTACGTGTTTCTTGAGATCAATCCGAATGGCCAGTGGGTGTGGATCGAAACGGAAACCTCGCTTAAGATTTCCGATGCGATAATTAACTATCTGCTGGACTCGAAGAAATCTCTCATTGGATTCCAATAAAAAGGTATGCGTAAAAAGATCGCTGCTCAAAACGTGGATAAAAAGGCTGCTACCCAAGTATCCCAGTACGATGTAGACGACCGCGAGAAATTGGCTATTCACAGGGAGTACTTGAAGGGGCTTCACTCAGATGAGAACGAGCGACTAAAGCTTATTGAAGCGAAAAGTTCCCAGTTGTTTTCTCAGACGGGATTGATATTCACGATAATGAGTCTCTTCCTTCCGCTAATTATCGAAAAGACTGGCGAGAGTGCTCTTAGATATGCGTCTCTAGTGCTGCTCTTACTTGCGGCGTCAGCTTACATAGCAACGATTTCTTTTGCCGCAGCAAATCTAAATATCAAGAAATACAAGTATCAACGGTTAAGAGCTGAGGAGGTTCTGAACTTACAAAATGAACGCGAGGAATCTTTTCGACGCAAAGAGGTTGAGGGGTTGTTAACTTCCTTCCAGGCAAACGTAAAACTAAACAATCAGAAGGGAACGAATTTGCTTAATGGTTATTGGTTTTTTCGGGCTGCCAATATTTTGACAATTCTGCTGTCGCTTGCCATCTGTTCTTCGCTAGTTTGGATGCCAAAGAAAAAGGAACCCACGGATGTCAGAATCATTGGTCTTCCACAGGCGGTCGGTTCAGCAAATGGGAATTAGCTGGCTCATGCACGACGCTTAACGATTCTGCGCTCGTGTTTTTGAGCTGATGGAAAAACTGGAGCGTCCCATGGTCTTTTACACTCGGCTCGTAAATCCAGCGATCGAAAGCTACCCAAGGGTCGAACATTTCTTCCGAAAGATCGTCGATCCGTTTGTGGTCATTTTGGCGGCGACGACGCTCCGGAATAGTGGTGTTTACTGAGCTGAAAATGTGAAGATTTTTTAGGGGCTCACTTCGACTACGGGTTCGTCCGCGAAATGCGATGGGCCTCCCACACGATTGAATCCGCTGCACGCGCCGGCTCGTCCGGGGGTGTCAGAGCCCTTGATTGCGGACGAACCACTGCATCCACGCGACATCTTGCATATCCCGGATCCGAATATGCTGAGGTTGTTGCAGATCATGCGGTTCATCAGGATACCGGATCAGACGGGCGGTCTTCCCAAATCTTCGCAGAGCTACAAAAAAGTTCATGCTCTGAAAGGGCAGGTCAGTATCGTCATTGTCGCCATGATGAAGGATCGTCGGCGTCTGCACTCGATGTGCGTAGGTCAAGCGCTCCGCCCGCGCCAGTGCGCTGGTTTTGTCCAGGTTTGCACACTTCGCCGAAGAGGATCATGAGCGTCGGACGGCGGCGGGAATAACGGATAGGGACGAGGAGGCGTGGACGCGTCTAAGCGAAAAACAGGCGATAGGGTTTTGACACCGCGACCAGACCTGCAAAAAACGTTGACTGCTCTCATTCTAGATATTCTGTGAAAAATTAGCGTAACTCCAGCTTCTTTCCACAAGCAGCATCGACTTCCTTGCAATCTCACTTTCCTTACCATGTTTTGCCTTGGCCGATTCTGTAGTTCTTCGTCATGCTGCGAATCGAAATGTAGTCGACAGGAGCTGTGCTATTGTTTTCGATGTCGTCCGTTTCAGCATCTACTCGCTGCGGCTTGTACGCAGAGTCGTCTTGAACGTTAGAGGTTGGGGAAACGGGCGTCCTTTGTTTCTGGCAAACGTGAAGCCCAAACTCCCACTTTGTGCGGCTTCGAAATAGGCGCGCTGTGTGGTGTGATAGTGCCGCTTGAATTTTCGAAACGCCGACATATACTTAAAGACTTCGCGTAGTGGATTAACCATCTAAGAGCCTGGTCTATCTTGCTAGATTAGTGCCGTCGACCTGCCGATCGCCGCGGGCCGCGAGTTCATTACAAGGCTGAGAACAAACAGGTACGGTTGCTGACCGAGAAGCAGATGTTGTTATACGTGAAATAGAACTCTTTAAAAGGGCATATTGAATGGCAAAAATTAAGGGAAATAATGATGGGCCGGGCGGCAGAAAGAAATGAGACGTACGATATAGGTAAAAGAAAAGAGGTGCCGCGTACAAAAGTGGTTAAAGAAGTGGAAGCAGGTCTCCATCCGGGGGCGCATGTGGTGAAGATTAATAATCGCAAATATGTCCGCGATAATCCGGACCATTCAAAGAAGGACAATGTTAACCGTAAGTGACAAAACTTTGGACGAATTCACGAGGTTCTAAGTAAAACGTGGCCAGATCAATACCACAAGCCGAGATCATACTTTGTACACAAGCTTCTCACTGGCGAGCTCTTTACGAGCAAGTTGACGATGAGTCGCAGCTTAACGGGAGTGCGCGGATGGCGCAGCTCTCTAATGAGAATAAGTCCCCGCAGTAGTCCACTCAGTGATCGATCGATGGCCACCACCGTTGCACAAATTGACGCTTGGCGTTCCGCACCTTCCGAACATCAAAATCTAGAATTTAAAGAAGCGAAGAACCAGTTTGATAACGACAAGCTCTACCGGACGTGTGTAGCGATCGCTAACGAAGGCGGCGGTCATCTACTGCTTGGGATTGCAGACGCCCGGCCGCACGCTGTTGTGGGCACCGCTGCCTTCGATAACCCGGTGAAGATGGCTGCGAAGATGTTTAACGCTTTAGGGTTCCGAGTCAATATCGAAGAGGTCGACCATCCGGACGGTCGCGTGCTTGTCTTCCGGATTCCCAGCCGTTCTCGCGGTACTGCGTTCCAGTACCAGGGAGCATATCTCATGCGCGCAGGAGAAGGTACTGTGCCTATGAGCGAAGATTGTTTGCGAACAATATTTGCGGAGGGACAGCCGGACTGGTTAGAAGAGCCTGCAGTAATAAATTGCCCGGACGAAAAGGTGATCGAGCTGGTGGATACCCAGGGATATTTCGATCTGATGAAACTGCCGTATCCGTCGGACCGTCCCGGAGTTCTCGAGCGACTCGCCGGCGAACGAATCATTTCAGCTGAGAGCGGCGGATGGACGATAACGAACTTGGGCGCAATTTTGTTTGCGAAGAATTTCAAAGACTTCTCGGGACCGATCGCTCGAAAGGCTCCGCGAGTAATTGTTTATGACGGACAGGGAAAATCGGAAACGCTTCAGGACGTCATCGGCGTGAAGGGTTACGCAGTCGGCTTTCAAGGGCTTATCGGATTTATCAAAGGTGTCGTGCCCAGCAACGAGGTTATAACGCAGGCCCTACGGCGCGAAGTGGAAATGTTTCCTGCGATCGCAATTCGTGAGTTGGTCGCAAACGCGATGATCCATCAAGATTTTTCGCAGACCGGAACCAGTCTTGTCATCGAGATCTACTCCGACCGAATGGAGATTTCCAATCCTGGTAAACCGTTCATTCCGATCGATCGTTTTATCGACGAATATCAGTCGCGAAATGAGAGGCTAGCGGACCTCATGAGAAGGATCGGAATCTGCGAAGAGAAAGGAAGCGGGATCGATAAAGTGATTGCCCACGTCGAAGCATATCAACTTCCCGCGCCGGATTTTCGCGTTGGCGAGTTGCGCACCACCGCGGTTCTCTTTGGTCACAAGAGCGTCGAAGAAATGGATAGAGATGATCGGGTCAGGGCCTGCTACCAGCACTGCGTTTTAAGGTACGTGATGAACCAGCCCGCAACGAATCAGAGCCTCAGAGAGAGACTTAGACTGCCGGAAACGAAGGTTGCAACGGTGTCACAAATCATAGCCGCCACCGTCGAGGCCGGAAAGATCAAGATCGCAAATCCGGGCCAGACCTCAACTCGCTACCGGAACTACATCCCTTACTGGGCCTAAATTCTTCTTTAAACGCAGACCCATTTTGTGGCCCATTTTTTATGCATCTTGTTGATATTCAACTGCTTACTTGTTTAAGAGCAAACCCAAAGGTCTATCTTGTGGTCCTGCCTTCTTGTGACTTCAACGCGGGTAAGAAGGTCAGAAGGGACGGACGCGGGGACAGGTTATGTTGACTTGGGCGAGGACGAAAGCGAAGACATTCTCTTGTCGGAAATGAAAACCTCCGCGTTCGATGCCGTCGCTAACGAACAGGCCCCGACGATACGACACGACGGATAATTATAGCGGCACTGGTTCGCCGAACAACCCGTACCGGAAATACCAGATAACATGGAATTGATTGTGTCCGCAGCCGGTGGAGGGTTCGCCGGATTGTCATATATGTACTTCATACTCCAAATGCTTGATGCGTAAAACAGAAGACAACCAATCTAGTGCCGTTCGTATCTTAGACAACTTGCTCACCTTCCTTGCGATCCAGCATCTAGCCTTCTAGATACCCTGACAATTTGCGAGGCTTCTTCATTTCGGATCCCGGACTACTACGGAATCAAGAGAGAGAGATTTGTATTTATGTCTTTGATTACTTTCCCGGTCGCTGAGAAGCGCCGACGGTTTTTCGTGACTGCGGGTGCGTTGGGTTTCGTAATCCTCATTACACTTGGTGTGTTCGCAAAGAACGGTTGGCTTCCGTCGACCGATTCGTTTACCGGTAAGAAGACTGGCTGGTTCGGTCGTCCGCTCGCAAAGAACGCATCGAGTAGTTGGAATCCCCTTGCCGCACCGTTGCCAAGTCCGACGCCGCAGCTATCGAAGGAGTACATCTACGCGGGTTCTCGATTGCTTGCCGTTGAGGATGCAAACGCGAGTGCTGTTCCA
>JANPJL010000091.1:0-2514 GCA_031425495.1 Acidobacteriota bacterium | reverse complement strand
GTCGTTTTCTACGGCGAGTTCTTTACCGGTTTTTGGGCGGTGCTGGCGGGGCTGTTTTTGTACGATTCGGCAAAGTCGATAATTCGCGAGATCGAGGCGGCCCGTGCGACGCATGTCGAGGATGTGATGCAGCTTCCGATCGGGGCCGATCCGGACGCGACGCTACAGCGTTTTGTGGATGAGGTCCTGACCGTTTACCCGCAAGCCGTCTTCCCTGTTGCCCGCGACCGGCACCTTTTCGGAATGCTCGTGCTAAAGGACGTGAAGTTGATCGACCGCTCCGAATGGGGCCGGAAACTTGTTCGCGATACCATGCGTCCGGTTTCACCCGACCAGTTCATCGAGATCGGTGCGACGATCCCGGAGGCACACGCATTGGCCGCGGAGAACGGCTGCGGAGCGGTGGGCGTGATCGATCATAGCGGACGGCTTGTCGGATTCCTGCTCGCCGGACACCAGGTCTAGTCCGTCACTTACCCGTAAATAATTTCTTTCTCGTACCACGCTATATCGACTGCAAGCACAGGAGTGCGAACCGATCGCCGCGGTCGGTGGAGTGCGGTGCGCCGGTCGGTGTGATCAGCCACAAATTGCCAGCCAATCTTGTAGGACTTTTTACCCGGTCGCGATAATAATAGAAGAACGGAAATAGTAACCAGCTCGACGGAGACGCGATCGTGAACGACCAAGTCCGGGAGAACTAAATCTATGCTTGCTGTTTTAGGCGCCCTTGTGGCGAACGGCCTGATCACGATCCTTAAGTTTATCGGTGCGATAATGACCGGATCCTCGGGAATGATGGCGGAGACGCTCCACTCACTCGCCGATACGACCAACCAGGTTTTCCTCCTTCTCGGCCTCAGGTTCTTCAAACGTCCGCCATCTGAAAAACATCCGTTCGGTTACGGGAAGGAGCGCTTCTTCTGGTCGTTTATTGCCGCGATCTTTATCTTTGGCGTTGGAGCAACGTTTGCAATCTATGAAGGCTACGACAAGTTGATCCACCCGCATTCGCCCGAGAATGTGAATTGGGCGTATTGGATCCTCAGCATCTCGTTCGTACTCGAAGCGGGTTCCATTGGGCTGGCTCTCTATCAGGAAGTAAAAGAGGCGCATCACGAAGGCCTCGGCTTTATGCAGTACCTCCGCGAGTCAAAGGACCCGACCGCGAAAACCGTGATCTTCGAGGATTCGGCCGCTCTCATCGGTATTGTTCTCGCCGGAGTCGGCATCTATCTATCGGATCATTACGGAGCGTACTGGGACGGCGTGGCGTCGATCTCGATCGGCGTCGTGCTTGCGATCGTTGCGTTCGTGTTGGCTCGCATATCGCGCGGTCTTCTTCTTGGCGAGGCGGCGATACCGTCATCCGTTGAAAAGATCCGTGCGGCGATAAATTCGCATCCCAACGTCAATCAGGTGGTCGAGCTTTTGACAATGCACATGGCTCCCAAACAGATCCTGGTGAACGCTCATGTGAACCTTGATGACGAACTCACGGGCGATGATGTGGTACGAACAGTGGCTGAGATCGAGGAGCGGATCAAGCAGGCCGAGCCCAAAGTGGATATGATATTCTTAGAAGCCGCGAGCCTTGCAGACACCGATGTTAAAGACCCGCATCCGAACCATATCGGATAGTTTCTTAGGGGGCAGGTGTAAGATTTTGCCGCGCAGATCAGTATGCAGTTTACCGACTACATCGCCGTGAATACTTTTCGCAATGTGCTCGACATTGCGCTGGTATTCATCATCGTGTACGTCGTTATGAAACTGCTTCGCGGTACTCGGGCGGTGCCAACGGTCATCGGTTTGATACTACTTGGAACGCTTTACTGGTTGGCTCTTGAGCAGGATCTCGCAACGCTCGAGTTCGTGCTTCGCTACGCGGTCGTCTATGTCGGCTTTGCGATAATCGTCCTTTTTCAATCCGAGATACGGCAGGCGCTGATGTACTTCGCGAATCGCCTTCGGTTCCCGATCCTGCGGCGGCAACGGGGACAGTTCGGCGGCAGCGTCTACGACGAGATCGTGCTCGCCGTGACGACTCTCGCAACCGAGAAGATCGGTGCCCTCGTCGTAATCGAACGAAAGATCGGGCTGAGAAATTTTATCGATTCGGGTGTCCAACTTGATGCCCGGATCAGCTATGACCTCCTCGTTTCGATATTCAATCCGGCGACACCGCTTCATGACGGAGCCGTGATAATCCAGAATGAGCGGATCGCTGCGGCGTCAGTCTTTCTTCCCTTGACCAAGAATCCAAGCGTCTCGCGCGATCTTGGCACGCGTCATCGAGCGGCGATCGGTATCACCGAAGGGTCCGATGCGATCTCGCTCGTCGTGTCCGAAGAGACCGGACTGATCACATATGTCGAGGCCGGCGAGCTCCGCCGCAATCTCGATACGACGCAGCTCCGGAAAACGCTGCTCGACGCAATGGAGATCCCACTCGTTCAAGCGAAACGCGAATCAACCAAGACGATGAAAGAAGAAGAAGCGGAGATCACGATT
>JANPJL010000090.1:0-20732 GCA_031425495.1 Acidobacteriota bacterium | reverse complement strand
GGCTTCGACCGCTCGACGACGATAGCTGTCGTCGATGAATATCCGCTTCAGCTTCTCCACCGCAGTATCGACGCTGTAACTGTCACGTTCGATCGTCTCCGCAACTCCGAACCTGCGACATCGAGCGGCATTGTCCGGCTGGTCGTGTGCGAACGGGACTATCAGGTGCGGGACGCCGGCTCTTAGAACTTGTCCGGTGGTGCCTACGCCGCCTTGGTGTACAACGCAGGCCGCCCGCGAGAATACCTGCGAGTACGGAGCGTAGTCGAAGCCTACGATATCCCCGCCGAGAATCTTTGGCGGATCACTGAATTTCCCGTAGAGCAGCACTGCACGCCGGCCGAGTTTTCGTGCGGCCTCTCCGCTCTGCTCAAAGAAGTCGCGGGCGTCCAAGACCGCGGCGGATCCGAGAGTGAACACGATCGGAGGCTCACCCGAATCAAGAAAATCCTGCAGTCCCGGCGGCATCTTTTGAATGTCATTCCCGCCGTCATAGAAGCAGAATCCTGTTTGGACGGCGCTCTCGGGCCAGTCGGGCTGGGGTGAGCCGAGGACCCTTGAGAACATCGCGAGATGAAGCAGGTCGGAGAACTTGCCTTGGAAAAGCGGGTCGTGATCTTCGCTAAGTCCTAGCGAGCGGCGAAATTCTCGATAGGGCGCATACCAACCGCTGATCCCCCAACGCATGACGCCAAAGAGTCCGCGATGAAATGTTGGACCGAGGAAGCGGAGATGCTCGAGCCACTCGACCGTTGGAGGTAGAAACGGATCGTAGGCGGAAAAGAGGACGCCCGGCTGCAGGCTTGTCGAAACCCACTTAATTCCAGTTTTCTCGACAACCGATCTCACCGCGTAAGCGATCTCGCCGCCTATGAGCACGTCGGCTCCGTCGACCGCGATCATCAAGTCATCGAACATCGGACGAAGGCTCGGCATGATGATCTCGCGCAGGATCTTCTCCGAACCTTTACGGCTGTCCATCAGCTCGCGACTGAGTTCCTTGTCCTCCGGATCGAGGTGAGGTGCCATCGGAGCGAATTTCACCCCGAGCGGCTCGATACGATCGCGATAGAATTCCATTGCAGCGATCGTCACGTCGTGACCGCGCGCTTTAAGACCGAGCGCAAGTGCGATCTTCGGATGCATATCGCCGAGCGAGCCGATGGTTGCGAGAATTATCTTTGCCATCTCATTAGAGCTCTCCGCCTTGTTTCGTACGCATGTCGAAGTCGTGAATCCTGGCCACAAGAAAACTCCCCTCCTTGTTTAGGAGGGGTGGCGGCCGCTTCGGCCGACGGGGTGGTAGTTCTGCAAAATCTTTATTCCAGGTTAGGAATGCTATTGACCGACCACCGTGGCTCGCTTCGCTCGGCCACTCTTCTAGAACAAATATAGAAGTTTTGTCTCGCCGACTAACCTTCCTCGATGTTCCGCTCTTCTTCCCGGATGCGATTCCGTTCCTTCACCTGGAACCGGATGTTCAGAAAG
The DNA here is from genome assembly GCA_031425495.1 of Acidobacteriota bacterium. Classification (GTDB taxonomy): domain Bacteria; phylum Acidobacteriota; class Blastocatellia; order Pyrinomonadales; family Pyrinomonadaceae; genus OLB17. The sequence continues at coordinate 19,244 of JANPJL010000090.1, read as the reverse complement.
AAGGCGACGCATCCGAGCACCGCGGAGATGAAAGCTCCGTCGCGGTTACCGGCCCACAAAAAATAAGCGGCGATCACACCGAGGATCACCGCTACGATCTGGAAAACTCTTTCTATCTTCATGCACGCTTCAATTCGTCTTCGGCCATCTCTACTACCGAACGTGGTCCTGACTGACGCTTCCAAACATATCGGAAAAAGACGAACAGAGGCAAACCGAACATCAGACCTATCGGGAGGAAAGCGGCAAGAACAGTTACCAGTCCGAGGACGAAGCTCATCGCTACGTCCGCTCCGGCCCTGAACGAATCGGACACTCGCTCGCCAAATCCGGATGGCGTCGCAGCCGCGAAGACGCGAGCGGTCTGGAGTTTGATCGTGATCGTCGACATACTCGACTGGTTTTCAAGAAATCGTTTACGGCCTTCGATCCTTTCGATCTCGCCCCGAACGGCAGCGAGCTGGCTCTGTACGTGCAGAGCGTCGCCGATCGTGCTCGCGCGTTTCATGATCTCCATGAACTGCTGCTCGAGCGCTTTCTTAGCCTTCATCTGCGCTTCGATGTCGATAAATTCTTCCGTCACGTCCTGTCCCTTCACGGTTTCAAGAACGACCCGCGTCGATGTATTTCGGATATCGGCTAGTGTGTCGCTGAATCTATCGGCCGGCACGCGGACGGTCATCGTCACGGTATCGCGTGTCGTCGATTTGATCTCGCTGCTGCTCTGCTGCGATTCGACGACAAATCCGCCACGAAGTTCGGCGACGGCCGTGATCTTGCGTTGAGCATCCTCGGGATCGGCGGCTTCGAGACTTAGTTCCGCATTGCGAATGATCTTCCTATCCGAAGCTTGTGACTCCTCGGCTTTGGTGAGTGAGATGTTGGTTTGTATGGGGACAGCGGGGTTTCCGCTCCGCTCGCTAACCACGCCAGAGGATTTAGCGGCTGAGTTCGACGCTGCTCCGATCTCCGCCGCGGGTTGCGAAGAGGTCGACTCACTGTCCGTTACGGCAGCGTCGCTTGCGACGGTGGCAGAACCCGATTTGGCCGCGCCGCCACTTCCGCATGCTGTGAATATTGAAATTAAGGCAAATGCCAGGAGAGATACTCGCGTCATCGATCGATTCCTCCGAGATATATAAAATCTAACGGAGGAAGAACGCGGCGAGGGACGGGTCTTGCAAGTTTATCTGCTTATTTTGTAGGTGCGGTTATCCTCTTTTACGCCGACAAGCGAAAAGTAGAGTTCGTCGATCTTGTTTGCGTAGGGGAAATGGATCGTCCCGAACATGAAGAGCGTTCCGTGCCAGCGGTCCTTGTGAAACTTTACGATCTCACGACATTCGCCGTCCGCTGACACATTCCAGATCGCGGCGACATTCTCTTTCTGGCTCGGTGCGTTCTCTGCGGTCGTTGCAAAGAATAGTTCGTCACCGCACTGCTTTGAATAAAACACCGTTCCGCTGACTTCGCCCAGAGTTTTTCTATCGAGCGTGGTGCGGTCGAGCCGGTAGATCTGATTGGTCCTGAATTCGGCATCCATTCCGTAGTACATCGCGTTCGCGTCGAACAGAATGCTCACGGCCCGCCACGTTTCGTCGCCTTCGCCGATGATGTCGGTCGTTTGAAAACCGTCGCGGCTGCGGATCATCCGGCACTCGTTGTCATCATCGCCCGTCAGGCAGACGAGGGAATCCGTGAATGCATCGAAGTAGACGCCGTGAATATGCTTTATCGAGTTCTGAGGAAATACGTATGCGACGTCGGCACTGTCGGCTCCCGACCGATAACGATAGATCCGCATCTCTCCACGTTCGTCGTTCGCCAGATACTCGCCGAAGTAAATGTCGCCGCGACCGTCGAGTGCACACGACGAACGAAGCACGCGGCAAGGCCGTACAAGGCCGGACAATTCCTTGTACTTTCCGTCGCGGATGACGCCGACGGATTTGTCGAATGTTACGAACACCTCGCCGTTCGCGAGCGGCACTACGTTTGTGACCATGAACCTCAGCAGACGCTGTGCGAGACGAAAATTGGACGCCGCCTGTTTCCATGACGTAGCGTCGATCGTAGCGACTTTCTTGAACGGCGGTTTCAGATCCTGAGAGTGATAGAGGACATTACGACGCGAAAGAAAATAGTTTCCCGTCTCGGCCCACTCTATGGTGTAGCCGCGAAGCTGAGGAATTTCTTCGATATTCCACTTCATAGAGTAAGGGCCGTCGTGTTTCGTCTGCCGCGAAGCGGCCGAAGGACCTAGCCAAGACGTGAAACGTCTGGTCGACCCCGTGCCAGTTCTCGCCCTGAAGGGGCGACAGAAAAGATCTACCGCACCTTCAGTGCGCAAATATGCTTGGCGAATACCAGACGTTTCACGTCTGGCTAGGTTCTGGCCGCGGCTTCACCGCTAGCCGACTTTCTTACAAAAGAACGAGCCGATCACCAGCACATCCATCTTCGTGCGCAGAAAACATTCGATCGCTTCGAAGGGTTCACAGACGATCGGCTCGTTCTCGTTGAAGCTTGTATTCAGGATCACGGGAATGCCGGTTTTCGTTTCGAATGTCTTGATCAGATCGTAGTAGAGCGGATTCTCGTCACGAGCCACCGTCTGCAACCGGCCCGTATCGTCGACGTGATTCACCGCTGACAGACGATCGCGCCATTCGGGACGGATCTTGTAAACATGCAGCATGAACGGTGACGGATGGTCTTGCTCGAACAACTCCGACTGACGTTCCTGAAGTACCGACGGTGCGAACGGACGAAACGATTCGCGATGTTTGATCCGGGCGTTGAGAATGTCTTTCATGTTCGGGAAGCCAGGGTGAGCAAGTATAGAGCGATTCCCCAACGCCCTCGGTCCCCACTCCATTCGACCCTGAAACCACCCGACAACGTTTCCGTTCTTGATCTCGTCGCTCGTGACGTCGAGGATCTGATCGCGGCTCAGTTCCTGATATTCGATCTTGTATCGCTCAAGTTCTGACTTGACGAACGAATCCGCGAACGCGTTGCCGAGGTACGCATTCTTCATCACCCAGCGCTTTCCCTCTTTTAGGACTGAGTTGCTCACGTACAACGCGGCTCCGACCGCGAGTCCGTCGTCGCCTGCCGCAGGCTGGATACAGGTTTCGCGAAATGGCGTTTCGACGAGAAGCTTGCCGTTTGCGACGCTGTTCAAAGCACAGCCGCCCGCCATAGAGACGCGTGTTGTCGGGACAAGTTTGTGAAGTGCCTCGAGCATGTGCATGTAGTACTTCTCGAACACGCGCTGCAATCCGAACGAAACGTCCTCATCCCGCTTTGTGATCTCGCCGTGTTTCTCGCGCGGTGCACCGAGGTGCTTGATAAATAGATCGGAGTAAAGTCGATGAACCACCATCTGGCCCGCCTCGTTGATCTCCATCCCCTGGTTCGCACCGAATGGCAGGAAGTAATCCGGGTTCAGTTCGAAACCGTCAGCCGTCTTCTTGAGCATGTTCTCGAAGAAGTCGTGATAACGGTCGGTGCCGAGTGGCGCGAGGCCCATCACCTTTCCCTCGTCGCCATACTTTGGATATCCGATGAACTGGCAGACGGCGGTATAGAGCGTGCCGAGCGAATGCGGTACGAAAATTTTCTTGAGCGGCTTTATCTCGTCGCCGACGCACTCCGACAGCATGCACGAAACGAAATCTCCCGAGCCGTCGATCGTGATGCCGGCCGAATAGTCCCACTCCGAAATGAAATAGGCGCTCGCCGTGTGAGCGAGGTGATGCTCGACGTTATGCGTGGTGAATTTCAGCGTCGCGGGGTCGACATCGCATTCCGATGCGATCATCGTTTTCATGTCGTCGAATGTTTTGCTCTTCGACCGCATCCGAGCCATGTTCAGAAGTTTGGTCGGATGCCGAAGTGCGAATTCGAGTTTCTTGTGCAGATTGGCGGACGAGTCGCGCCCGACAGCGACGGCATCAATATCCGAAAACTTTAGCCCGGCGATGTCCAAACTTTTCGCGATCGACAACTTCGGAAAACCGGCGTAGTACTTCACTCGATTTAGCCGCTCTTCGGGCAACGCCACGACCGGGACGCCGTCGATGACGATCGAGGCAGACGAGCCCGCGTGAAACGTATTGATACCTAAAATTACGCTCATTGATTGCTAAAGGTCACTTCTTATTCTGATTTACTGATTCGAGATAAACGCTGTCGGCGACTTTTGTCAGCGGCCTGACGAGATGGCTAAGTTTTCGGAGAAGTTCTGATGTCCCGATCACCATTCTGTAATGGATCGGCATCAGGTCAGCATCGCTTGCCTGCATCCCGAGACCGAAGTAGCAGTCGGTCGTCATCGAGGTCGGGCCGAATTTCTGCTCGAAAGTTTTCATCAACTCCGACGGTGTCCAGTAGCGGACATCGAATCCTTCGCCTTCGGTGAAGCCTCGCCGTCGATGCTGCTGGTATTGCCGAATGCCGTACTTGTTCGGCATTTGCATCAGAGTGATACCGCCCGGTTTCAGGACCCGAGCCGCCTCGTCCAGTGAGATCCTGACATTCTCCTTACTGAAATGCTGAAAGACGCCGTACGAAAATACAGTGTCGAACGAGTCCTCGGCAAACGGTAGAAAGCGTGCGTCACCGACTACGAAATCGGCATCGACACCAAGCTGCTTTGAAACTCGTCGTGCCGCAAGGACAGCATCGAGGCTCGGGTCGATCCCGATCGGGCGGTAGCCTTTTTTCGAAGCCGCGATCGTCCATCGTCCCCAGTTACACCCGATGTCGAGAAGTCGTTCGCCGTTACCCGGGCGAAGGTATGTATGGGGAATAGGGTAGCGGGTCAATTTGTGTTGGACGGCAAAGTAGAGGGTTCCGGAAGTGTAAGGCACTTCACCCTGCACAAACTCGTCGATATGATCTTTATCGCGTGGAGCATCCTGCAGAGGCGGATCGCCGGCGCTATTCGCCGAGACCTTTTCAAAGGTCCGGTTGATGTAATCGTGGGTTACCTCGGCATCGTCGACGAGCATTACCGGGATACCGTCAAAGACTGGATACGCGTGGCCATCGGGACAGATCAGCCGATCTGCGGACAGTTCCAATGCTTGCTTGTCGCGCGGACAAGCCAGACGTGTGAGCAGCCATTCGTTCATAAGGGACTTACTGGACAAGGGTCAATACTACGAAAACAGGCCGAGAGTGTAAATTGCAGGTTATTGGTTCAACGCTCGCCGGCAAAGCTCTCGCCGCGAACAAACGCAGACGCCGCCCTGAAGACGCGTCGGAAGCCGCGAATGACTTTGGGAAAGAACCAAATGAAGAAGATCGTGAAGAGAACCAGAACGATCGCAATGATGACGGGAGCAAAGACCGCGAGGAGCGTTCCGACGAACGCGATCACGTCCTCGACGATCGAGAGGATCCAGTTCGAAACAGGTTCTGGGGACAGGTTCGCTCCGGCTCGTATCGCCGCCTTTGTTCCGTGCGACCCGAACGCAAGTCCGCCGCCGATAAGCGCCGCTGGAATATAAATAGTCGGATCGAGCTGCGACGTCGCAGAGTACGCGACGATCACGCCGGCAGGAACGCGAATGAAAGTGTGAACCACGTCCCAGACGTTATCTACGTACGGGATCTTGTCGGCAAAGAACTCGACGAGGTAGAGAAAGCCAGCTACACCGATGATCCACCAGTTGTCGAGCACGTCGAGCCCGCCAGGTAATTTCGTCGCTCCGAACTTTTGCAGGAGGCCGAGGATCGTTACGGTCGCATAGAGGTTGATGCCGCTTGTCCATGCGGAACCGAGAGCTAAGCTAAGAGTCGAAAACCATTCCATTGCGAGATCTCCAGTTTTGGTAAAGCTTCCCCGGTATATAAGGGCTGACAATTCGTCGACGAGACATTAGTTAGCAAGCTCCATAGGAGCGGAATGTTTGTAGTTACGGATTGCCGCTGAGTTCAAAGCTCCAGAGGAGCGGAATGTTTGTAGTTACGGATTGCCGCTGAGTTCAAAGCTCCAGAGGAGCGAAATGTTTGTAGTTACGGATTGCCGCTGAGTTCAAAGCTCCAGAGGAGCGAAATGTTTGTAGCGGCAAATCGCAAAACACCGTCCTAGCTACGGAGGAGCGACATCCTGTGCCGCTCCTCCGGAGCTAGAAGATCAAATCGGGACAATGGCTACAAACATTTCGCTCCTCCGGAGCTATGAACTCAATGGGCACCATTTACCAGCATGTCGCAGCCGTAATTAATTGTTGAGAACCAATCCATCTTATTAGTGACGAGTGACAAACAAAACTCCCCTCCTTGTTTAGAAGGGGTGCCGAGGCTTTGCGAGGCGGGTGGTAGTTCAGCAGAATCTGATTCTTATTTAACTACCACCCCGGCCGCCGAAGCGGCGTCCACCCCTCCTAAACAAGGAGGGGAGCCTCGTCTTACGCCTCTTCTTCTTCTACGGTTCCATCCGTATCCTTCTTAAACCCAAACTTCTCCAGCCTATACTGCAACGTTCGAAAAGTAAGCCCGAGCATCTTCGCCGACTTCGTAATGTTGTTATCCGTCCTATCCATCGCCTGCATGATCAGGCTTCGCTCGACGTCTTCGAAGTTTACGCCTTCGGGTGGCAGTTTGAACTGCGTATCACCCGCCGTCGCCGACGCACCGGCTGCCCGGCTTTGGGTCATCTCGGGCGGCAGGTCGTCGAAAGTGATGGTGTCGTTCTCGCTCAGGAGGATCGCGCGTTCGATAGCGGACTCGAGCTGACGAACATTACCCGGATAGTGATAATCCAGCAGAAGTTTTTTGGCGTCGTTGTCGATCGAGATCTTCCGGTCGGTTCCGCGAGTGTGTTTGTTGACGAAGTAATCCATCAGAACGGGGACATCCGAACGGCGTTCGCGTAGCGGCGGGATCTCGATCGAAAGAACGTTGAGGCGATAGTACAGATCTTCGCGAAATCGTTTTTCTTCCGCCATCTTCAGCAGATCCCGATTGGTAGCGGCCAGCACGCGGACGTCGACCTCGATCTCTTTGATCCCGCCGACACGCCGGATCTCTTTCTCTTGAAGCGCACGCAGGAGCTTTGCTTGCAACGCGATATCCAGCTCGCCGATCTCGTCGAGAAACAGCGTACCGTCATTGGCTATCTCGAAGAGGCCTTTCTTCTCCGCGACGGCACCGGTGAACGATCCTTTCTCATGACCGAACAGTTCTGACTCGAGCAAGTTCTCATTGATCGCCGCACAATTAACAGCCTGGAAAACTTCGTTCGTCCGGAGAGAGTTCTTATGGATCGACCGCGCGATCAGCTCCTTGCCGGTCCCACTCTCGCCGCGGATCAGAACGGTCGAGTTCGACTTCGCGATCTTCAGGATCAGCTTCTTGACCTTGTCCATCTCCGGTGAGACAGAAACGATCTCAGTATCGAGCGCGGACAACTTGTTCAGAGCACGCGAGACGGTGTCGAGCAGCTTCTCGCTATCGTATGGTTTCTGCAGGTAGTCGAACGCCCCGAGCCGCAGTGCATCGACGGCCGAGTCGACCGAGCCGTGTGCGGTAAGAAGTATGACGATGATCGACTTATCGAAGTTCGTCAGCTCCTTCAACAGATCAAGCCCGCTCATGCCGGTCATCTTCAGATCGGTCAGCACGAGATCGAAACGCCTGGCCTCGACGAACTTCATCGCCGCCTCGCCCGAACTTGCTGTCGTCACGTCATAGCCCTCACCCGATAGGATCGTCTCGAGTATTTCCCGCTGGTTCTTTTCGTCGTCAACGACGAGTATTGATTTTCTTGCCATAAATTATATTAGTGCTGAACAGTGAGCGGTGAACGGTGAGTGAAGAATGGGTTAGCTCCTGGAAGTTACTTCCTCTTCACTCACCGTTCAGCACTGGCCTCCGGTAATTTTACCGTAAACTTCGTTCCCTCGCCTTCGGTCGATTCAACGGCGAGAATGCCGTTGTGGACTTCGACGATCTTCTGGACGATAGCGAGCCCGAGCCCTGTGCCCGTTTCCTTTGTCGAAAAGTAAGGTTCGAAGATCTTAGCAAGGCTATCACTCGAGATCCCACTTCCCGTATCCGATATCTCGAACCGGACAAACTCGTCGTCGGGCGAGATCTTCACATTTAGATTGCCACCCTCGTTGCCCATCGCCTGGACCGCATTTATAAAAAGGTTATTGAAGACCGAACGAAGAAACTCGGGATCGCCGAGCACCTGCGGTACATTCTCGTGCTCGACCACACTGATGCGGATGTCGTTCTCGGCCGCCTGGGCTTCGACTATGCGAAGCGAATCTTCGACGACGGTGCGGGCGTCGATCGACCGGAGGTTTACATTCGCCGGGCGTGAATAGTTTAGGAAGTCGGATATCTGTTGGTTTATTCGCGCGACCTCAGCTTTGATCTGCGAGATCAATTTCGTGAAGGCTGCCGTCCGGTCCGGATCTTCGGGTGCGAATTTCGACCGCAGGTGATCGAGCGTGAGATTGATGTAGTTAAGTGGATTCCGGATCTCATGTGCGATCGCCGAACCCAGCCTTCCGATCACCGCACTTTTTTCAGCCAGGCGGAGTTGCTCTTCAAGCTGGTTGCTTACCTCGAGCTCGGCGATCATTTCGTTAAATTGCTTGGTAAGCTGGCCCATCTCATCGGTCCGTCCCCGATCGGGCACGCGTACCGAAAGATCACCATCCGCGACTTGCCGTGCAGCGAGCGACAGATTCGCGATTGGTCGCGTGAATCGCCACACGAGTACGAACGTGATCAGAGTCGAAAGCGAAAGCACGCCGAGAGTCACGATGAGAGGCAGTGCCGCACGCCGTGCCGCCTCACTTTTATCGTTGCGAAGCAGGACCATTACATAAAAACGTCCCTCACTGGTCTGGATCGGGATCGCCCGAGCCTCGTCGTCGCCACCCTGAACGTTCGCATTGGGAAAGTATGCAAGGTCCTCGCCCAGCCTGGCTCCTTCCTTAAGCATCGGAAGGCCTGGCAATTCGGAGAGCTTTTTCGTTACCGTCTCGCCGTCGGGCCCAGTTGTAGGCACAAAGTCGGGGTTGAGACTGTCGGTAACCTCCCATCTGTTGTTGATTATGATTATGTCTTTGATCCGGGCTGACGCGGCTTCGTCAAGGTATGTCTGACCTTCATCCTTGATCAGATCCTCCATGTACTTAGTTGAGGTAATGACATTCGATCCGAGCGTGATCCCGGCGACCAAAGCCTTGGCCTGGGCGTCCCGAAGCTCGTCGCTCTCCTGCTGCGTCAACAGATTCAGGTAATACTGAACGCCAAGAGAAGCGATCAGAAGAATAGACAAGATGAGCAAGAGCCGCCCTCGAAATGTGCTAAAAAAGGTCATGATCGAGCTCGATTAAACAATTGCTTAATTTCCCTTGCCTCTCAAAGATTTGAATGTTATATTCTGCATTAGCTTTTTCGCAAACTCTTGACCAATCCAACAACCAGTTCTGATTAATCGCTCAAGAGTCTTTCCCTTCATTACAACAGAATACTTAGCCAGCCGAGGTAAACCATGAATTTAATGTGTCCCGAAAGGCGTCTCACTTCGCTTTTCATCCCCGTCATTCTGCTCGCTCTCCTGTTTTCCGTCGATCTTCACGCCCAGTCAAAAAAATCAACCTCGAATAAGAAAGCCGCTGCTAAGAAGTCGCAGGCTGTTGCCAAAGATGCCCGCAAAGACAAAAAACAGGCTACCAAAAAGGAAGAGTTAGCGAAGGCGAAGGCGAAGGCCAAGAGCGATAAGAATGCCAAGGGCCGGGATGCTGGCAAGGAAAAGCTGACCGCGAAAGAACGCCGGCAGCAGGAAGCTCGTGATAAGAAAGGCACAAAGAATCGAGCCGAAGCTCGACGAATCGAAGCGGAACGCCGCCGTGAAGCGGAAGCTAGACGCCAGGCGGCTTTGGCCGAACAGCGGCGACGCGAGGCAATTGCACGCGAGGCTCGAGCGCGAAAACTGGCGTTTGAACGGGGACTAAGGACCGAAACGGTCGCAAATATTGCTAAGGACGATACAACGGGCGAGGACATTAACGTTCGTCGCGCCGCTGTCAACGCACTCGGCGGTCATGCCGGGACGGTCGTGGTGATGGAAGCAAAGACCGGAAAGCTGCTAACGATCGTGAACCAGGATTGGGCGATCCGCGATAGCTTCAAACCGTGTTCGACCATCAAGCTTGTGACCGGTGTTGCCGGGATCAATGAAAATATCATCAACGGCGACGGCAAGGTCAGAAATAGCTCGGCAGGGATGGACCTCGACTACGCTCTTGCGAAATCAAACAACGTTTACTTTCAGCGCGTCGGCGTAAGTATGGGATCGCCGAAGATGATCGCCTATGCGAAAAGCCTCGGGCTCGGCGAGAAAACAGGTATCAACGCAGAGGGCGAGACACCTGGCAAACTTCCGTACGGTAACAACAACGCACGAATCTATTCGCACGGTGACGATTTTTCGGTGACGCCCCTCCAACTCGCGGTCATGGTTTCGGCCCTTTCGAATGGAGGCAAGAAGGTAGTACCCCAGATCGCTCGACCACGCGTGGAACGCACCGCATTCCAGCCGCACCTAACCGAGCAGGTCAATGTTCCGATGCGGAGCGTCGAAGGTGTTTTACCCGGAATGATCGGCGCCGCAGAGTACGGAACGGCACGCCGCGGTGTCGATGCCTCAATGGGCGTCGCGGGCAAAACCGGTTCGTGTATTACCAGGGGATCGTGGATCGGCCTCTTCGCCTCGGTCGCTCCGGTCGAAGATCCGAAGTACTCCGTCGTTGTGATAACTCGCGGCCAGAGCGAGCGTGGCAAGTACGCCGCTGCGATCGCGGGAAAGGTTTATCAAGCCCTCAGCGGGAATATCAAGCGGAATCGAGATCTTCTCTACGCTCGTCAGTTGAAGGTTCGGCCGGTGATGCCCGGCACGATCATGGACGACGCCGATGAAGGTGAGGAAGCCGATGTGGCGGAAGGTGATCCGCAAGAGCGGCTCCCGATCGTCGTCGGAGCTCCCCGAACACAGGTGGCCGCCGCTACGCCTCCCGTCGAGGAAAAGAAGCTGGTGCAGAAGACGACCCTAAGCAAACCGTCGTTCTCACCCGTGGTCATTGAGTTTGATAAGAGCGGAGCAGCCCCTGAGAAAAGGGAGCGTCCCAGGATCGTAAAGAACAAGTAAGTAGACATTTCTACCACGCTTCGAGCCTTAAACGCCGACGCATTTTGGATAGTCAAAATGTTTCGGCGTTTTTCCTGTTTCCAGCGGACCTTTTAGCTTGACACCATAGTAATCTCTGCGTGATTATTTAGACTTCGCAACGGACGGGTTAGTCGGGTTTATTGTCGGGATCGCTGCCTCCGATCTCATGTAAATACTTGCAACTTTTTATTGGGCCGTTACATCTGATTTCACGCGAAACACTCGTATAAAACGCGAGGATCGAGAATAGGGAAGTTTAGGATCGAAATAGCTGGAGAAAAATAATGAAAACGATTTTTAGATTTGCAGGTACCGGGGTGTTGTCAGCGACACTTCTCGCTGTCGGAGCAGTCGCGAGTTATGGTCAGGACGCCTGTGCGGACGTTGACGCTCAGACCGCCGTTTATACAAAATTTACGGGTCTCTACAACAAGAAGGCCGTGGGCGACATGGAAACGGCCCTCACGACGGGTAAAGAGTTCCTTGAAAAGTATGGTGCGTGTGAATCGCTCGCGGAGCAGGTCAAGTTTGTTAAGCCGCACGTAGAGCGAATCGAAAAAGCATTGCCCCTGGTAAAAAAGAGTGTCGTGCTAGGCCCGTTGTTTGAACGGTTTGACAAAGGTATCGATACGAGCAATGGCGACGAGGTATATTCTGCCGGTAAAGCGATCCTTGCGATCGACACGGAGAATCTTAACGTCATGGTACCGTTAGGCATCGCTGGTCTCTATCAGTCATACAACAACAAGCCTCAGTATGCCGACGACACGATCCGCTATGCGAAGATGGCGATCGAGAAGCTGAAGGCGGGAGCTCCTGCTACTAAGAAGAACAAGGCAGGTGCAGATGTCTACGGTGTATTTCAGTATGAATTGACTAAAGAGCAGGCGATTGATGAGATGTCTTACGCTATTGCCAACCTTACTTACTACGCGAAGAAGGATCGTGCCGGAGCTCTTCCGTTGTATTACCAGATAGCCCAGACCAACACACGATACAAAGACGATCCCAGGGTTTACCAGACGATGGGTAGTTACTTCGGTTCAGAAGTTCTACGTCTGACGGGCGAAGTTGCCAAGCTTATTGCAGAGCAGAAGGCACTGCCTACTGAAGAGGCGAAGGTTGCGATGGAGCCAAAGATCAAAGAGACGATCGGCTTGCTCAACGGAAATGCCGACCGCACGATGGAATATTACAGTCGGGCTTACAAGTTAGCGAAATCAGATACTCCGGCTGCGAAGACTTACAAGGATGGCTTGTACAAGGATCTTGGGATCCTTTATGAAGGCCGAACACAGAAGAAAGAAGGCTTGGACGCATATATCTCTTCGGCAGCAGCAAAGCCGTTGCCGAATCCGACGACTCCGGTCACGCCCGTGAATGAGGAACCGGTTACAACGACCTCATCTGCTCCTGCAGCGGCGGCAACGAAGGCGACAACAACCGCAGCTCCAGTAACTGCCAAGCCTGCTGCAGCTGCAACGACAAAGCCGATGTCGACGACTACGACGACTACGACAAAGACTACGACGAAGAAGACGGCGGCTGTCAGGAAGAGAACCTAGTCGACGACTGATCTAAATCTAAAAATCGGGCCGGATGTTCGCATCCGGCTTTCTTTTTTTCTGCGTTCTTCATAAACTGAGTTTCCGGAATGGAACTCGCAAAGTTTGAAAATATTCTAGGTTACACGTTTCAAGATCAGGCACTTCTCGAGCGTGCACTGACACACCGTTCCTGGGCCCATGAGAATCTCGCGGGCCGAAAGGATACGGAGATCCGGGCGGCAGAAAATGAGTCATTTGAGTTTGTTGGCGATTCTGTTCTGGGTCTCGCTATCGCGGAACAACTCTTTCAGCACTTCCCGGATGCGTCCGAAGGCGAGTTGACCTTGATGAAGCACCGGCTTGTGAGCACGACCACGCTTGCACGGATAAGCGAAGGGCTGCAGGTCGGAGACGCGATGCGGCTCGGGCGGGGCGAGGAAAAGACAGGTGGCCGGCAAAAGAAGGCGATCCTCGCCGATGCTCTGGAAGCCGTTATCGCGGCAGTGTTCTTCGACCGAGGATACATTGCGGTAAGGTCGCTGATATCGACGGTGTTCGCCGCCGAGTTTCGGAAAGTGACGCCGCAGGACTCGGTCGATTATAAGTCGTTGCTTCAGGAGATTCTCCAGGCGTCTCGCGTTTCCGGACCGTTTTACTCGCTGGTGCGGACCGAGGGACAGCCGCACGAACGCACGTTTTTTGTAGAGGCAACGTGGGATGACGGGCGGGCGGAAGGCAGTGGCAGCACAATCAAATCAGCGGAGATGATGGCAGCGTGCGAAGCGCTCAAGACCCTTCAGCCTGAACCCATGATCACAGTCGAAACGTAAAGGCTTATCCGGTCGTACTGTAACTGAGCGAAGATTTTTTATGGTCAAAGAAGAAGAGAAAGAAACCAAAGCGGACGGTGAGAAGAAGCCGAAAGGGCCTCCGAAATCGGTGTTTCGCGAATATTTCGAATCCTTCGCCGTTACGCTGGTAATGGCAATATTCGGGATGACGTTCATTTTGCAGGCGGTCACGGTCCCGACCGGCTCAATGCAGAACACGATCCTGATCGGCGATTACCTTCTGGTCAATAAATTCATTTTTAACCCGGGTGGTAATCCTCTGCCGTTCTTACCGATGCGGGAGATTCAGCGGGGCGATATCATTGTTTTCAAGTACCCGGGAAACTCGGTCAAACCCGAGACCGACACCAGCCGCGGGCTTGTCAAGTATCAGCTCAACTACGTAAAGCGGGTCATCGGCCTTCCGGGCGAGACAGTCGAGTTCAGAAACAATCAGGTCTACATAAACGGTGAGCTTCTACCGGAGCATCGCGTGATCGGCGATACGGAAGTGAAGGACGCGGCTCTCGAGTTACGGGAATTCGAACCTCGCAAACCGGAAGATAAATGGGACGTCTACTACAGCGAAGAAACGACGGAGGCGATCCAGATGGGACGGAAGATCTCCACTCGTCACTTTAATTTCGGCGTCGAAGGGAAACCGATGAAGGTTCCGGAGAACAGTTTCTTTTGCATGGGTGACAGCCGCGACGAAAGCGATGACGGCCGGGGTTGGGGCTTTGTTCCGCGCGAGTTGATCATCGGCCGCGCGATGTTCGTTTACTGGTCCTGCGATCGTGGCGCGTCGAACGGGTTCTTTGGCTGTGTGACTCATCCCCGCCTTAATCGGATCGGTAAGTTCGTTAAATAATGAAGATCAACTTCAATGAGGAGATCGCTGGGGCTCTCCACTTCGAACGTCCGATCGTCGCGCTCGAATCGACCGTGATCGCCCACGGCCTGCCGCATCCGCGGAACATCGACACCGCCTTGCAACTGGAACAGATCGTTCGCGACGAAGGTGCGATACCGGCGACGATCGCGATGTTCGACGGTGAGATCTTCGTCGGTCTCAGCCGTGAACAGATCGAGCAACTGGCGACGGCCAAAGACGTTCGTAAACTCTCGACCCGCGATCTGGCCATCGCATCGGCCCGAAAGCTCAACGGAGCGACGACCGTCGCTACGACGGCAATGATCGCTCATCGGGCGGGAATAAACGTTTTCGCGACCGGTGGGATCGGCGGAGTCCACAGGGGATCTCCGGTCGACATATCTGCCGACCTGGTTGAGCTTGCCCGCACGCCGATCATCGTAGTTTGTTCGGGTGCAAAAGCGATCCTCGATCTTCCCGCCACTCGCGAATGGCTTGAGACGAACGGCGTGCCGGTCCTCGGATGGAAATGCGACATCATGCCGGCGTTCTATTCGGCGACGAGTAATCTGAGTGTCGATGAACGCGTCGAGACTCCGGACGATGTTTCGCAGATCGCGGATGCAAGACGCGATCTCGGGCTGACATCTGCGATCCTGGTGACGGTACCTATACCGGCCGAATTCGAGATCGACGGCTCCGAGACGGAAGCTCTCATCGACTCGGCCCTAAAAGAGGCGACAAGCCGAGGCGTTTCCGGAAAAGACCAAACCCCGTTTCTGCTCAGGGAACTGGCCGACAAAAGCGGGGGCAAAACCCTGGCTGCTAACGTCGCCCTCCTCGAGAACAACACCCGCATCGCAGCCCAGATCGCGAACGGCCTCAACTACTAGCTACTGCTTATCGAGCTTTACGCGCAACGAGTCGAGACGTCTCCCGGCTTCGGCTGCTTCGCGTGACGTCGGAAACTTCTGCACTATCTCTTTCCAGCTCGCACCGTCGTAATGAAAATTTCGGGTCGATGAATTGAACAGAAATGTTACGCCGGTCCGACGGTATCGATCGAGCATGTTGAAGTTCAGGTAATAGCTGTGGACAGGTGCGCCGGTCGCAGCCATTTCGCGACGGCTCAATCGCGAATTCGCATCCCTCGAAAGTTTCGCAGCCGCGTCCTCGAGGAGATCCCCGAACAGTAAAAGAATGGGTGGCCGAAAGCGCGATGTCGGATACATCGCGAAAAACGCGTCCGCCAATTCGATCTGGTCAAAACCATCGGCAGCCTGGACGAGCTGAGCAAATCGCTCTTCGTCCCCCATCCGAAACTTTCCGAAGACTGCGTCGGACTGAAGCCATCCGGCATACCCTGACGCAGACGAGATCTTAAAAAATTTAACCCCGTCGGCTTCGGTGGTGCCGAGGATCTGAACACGCCGGCCGCGCCGCATTCGCTGAAGCGAATCAGCGAAGAGACTGGGACGCGTCCGGAGGAGCGACAATGTTTCGTCGATCACAACCGCCGATCGACCAACCTCGCGAGCTTTGACGGCGGCGGGAGCTTTTGCCCGATACCCGCTTCGGCGTTTCTGCGCGTCGACGGAAAAAAGACACACGAATACTAATAGGAGAGAAAGTGGAAGATGTGGGAGTTTCATATGTTTATTTTTTTGTTACTGGTTTCCTTTTCTGGTCTGAGATAGCGATCCGATCACGCATACCGGCGTGATGAAAATGGCAGATCGCGATCGCCAATGCGTCGGCAGCGTCATGCGGCTCAGGAACCGATGTCATCCGTAGCAGCACCTTAACCATTTCCTGCACCTGGTGTTTTTCGGCGTTACCGTAACCAACGACCGTCTGCTTGATCAGCCGCGGTGCGTATTCCGCTATCGCCATACCGCGTTGTTCGCCGAGCAGCAGTACAACACCGCGGACCTGCCCGAGCTTTAACGCGACCTTGACGTTGACCGCGTAGAACGCTTCTTCGATCGAAAGAACATCCGGCTGGAACTTGTCGATCACGGCACCGACCCCGTCGTATATCTTTGCCAGCCGGGCTGGGAAAGATAGGCGCGCATTTGATCTGACAACGCCAAAATCGACGACGGAGTATTTAGGCCCGACCCCTTCTACAATTCCCCAGCCGAGCGTCTCGCTCCCGGGGTCGATACCTAAAACACGCATTTAATTAGGCGGAACGCCATCACGATAACCGAAACATTTCTCGAAAATCAAGAACTTTTTCGCAGGGCGAGATTCATTTGTAAAAGCACCTGATAAACATTATGATTTTCTCGTTGAAAAGAAACCCTAACATCACATAAATGAACCCGCGAGTCGTCGACAGCCCGCCAAAAGAGTCCGTTCGAATTCTGCTCAACGAGATAATAGATTACGCAGGACTCTTTCCGCCGTCGCAGCTACCGATGTCCGAAGCTGTGCTCAATTACGCGACGTACCGTCACAGTAATTATGGCTGGATGCTGGGTCGATTCATACTGCCTGTTTCGCGGCTCGACGAATTTTACGATAGCGCCAAGGAGTTTTTGCCGAAGGGCGGCGAGAGGCCGTGGCGGCTCAGCGTTCTGGCGGGGGAAGACCTTTCGGCGACGATCCGCTCGATCATCGAGTTTAACCGAAGTCACTCAGATCGCGCGGTTTGCGAAGTACTGGAAGTAAAGGCCGCTACCGTCTCAAAGATCGAGAACACGATCGCGTCGCTTCCGAAGGCGATCACGCCCTATTTCGAGATCTCGACCGGTGGGCGAACATTCGTCGATCTGGTCGCGACGCTCGGGATCAAGAGGCAGCGTGCGAAGATCCGTACGGGCGGAGTCACACGCGAGGAATTTCCCGCGACGCGCGACGTCATTCGCTTCGTCCGGACATGCATGGCGGCAAACGTTCCATTCAAGGCGACCGCCGGACTCCATCATCCGGTCCGCTGCTTCAAACCGCTGACATACGCTCCGTCCGCACCGCAGGGAACTATGCACGGATTTCTTAACGTGCTCTTGATGACAGGGTTTGCCAGAGAGAGCTTTCGCGTCAGCCTGCTGGAAGAGATCATGGAAGAGGAGTTCGAAGAGGTGTTCGAGTTCAGCGATGGCGGTGTTACGTGGGGAACGCACGTACTCACCCTGAGTCACCTCGATCGCATGCGGGTGAGAGGCATGCATTCATTCGGTTCGTGCTCCTTCGATGAACCGGTCGCGGACCTGCGCGAGATGGGAATCTTGTAAGATCGATTTTCGATTTGCGATTTTCGAATTGCGATCGCGGCGGTTTTGAACGCGTGCAAGGAACATTGAAGCAGTTAGAGCGCGATCCGACGTCTCAAATCTCACAAGTTCATATTTCAAATTTCAAATTTCAAATTTCAAATTGAAAGATCCAGATAACCTACGAAATAAACGAAACCCACGACCCTGATCTAAGAAGCTGGGTCGAATCTGCAAACGATCCGAACACGGATTTTCCCATCCAGAATTTGCCGCTTTGCGCGTATGAGGTGGGCGACACCCAGCCGGGTCTCGGCATCGGGTTTGTGATCGGCGATAAGATCCTGGATATCTATGGCTGCATCGATGACGGATTGATGCAGAACGAGGCGATCGCACAGTTCGCGTCGTATCGGCTCTGGAGTTTGAATGCGATCGGCGGTTTCGACCCGCGAATTTTGTCGGACCTGCGACGGCAGGCGGTGAATCTTCTCTCGGATAAAAACGAGGCCCGCATCGCGATCGGCGACCATCTTCTTTCTGTCGGCGACGTACGGTTCGAACACGCGTTCAAGAGCGGCGACTATACTGACTTCTACTGCTCGATCTACCACGCTACGAATGTCGGCTCGATGTTTCGCCCCGACAACCCGTTGCTGCCGAACTACAAGTACGTTCCGATCGGTTATCACGGACGGGCGTCGAGCATTGTTATCAGCGGGACCGACATCAAGCGTCCGCACGGACAGAACCGCAGCGATGCTGAAAAGCCGCCCGTATTCATCCCGTCAAAAAGTCTCGACTACGAAATGGAGCTCGGCTTTTTTGTCGGGCAGGGAAACGAGCTCGGAAGTTCGATCCCAATCGCCGAAGCGGAGCAGCATATCTTTGGCGTGTGTTTAGTGAACGACTGGTCGGCTCGCGATATTCAAGCCTGGGAGTATCAGCCGCTGGGTCCGTTTCTCGCGAAGAATTTCGCGACGAGCATTTCGCCGTTTGTCGTGACGATGGAGGCGCTCGCGCCGTTCAGAACAAAGGCTTTCGAACGCGACGCGGGTGATCCGGCTCCGCTTGGGTATCTCAGCGACGACCGGAACCAGAGCCTCGGCGGGCTCGATATCAATCTCGAGGTTTACATCCAAACCGAAAAGATGCGGAACGAGAGCATCGATCCGCATCTGCTCTCTCGCTCGAATACCAAAGATCTTTACTGGACGATCGGTCAGATGCTCACACATCACGCCTCGAACGGATGCAACCTGCAGACGGGCGATCTCATGGCGACCGGAACCGTGAGCGGAAAGTCGAAGGGCGAGCGCGGCTGCATGCTCGAACTTACATGGCGAGGGACCGAACCGCTGGAATTGCCATCCGGTGAGCAGCGACGGTTTCTCGAAGATGGCGACGAAGTGATCATGAAAGGTTACTGCGAACGCGAGGGCTTTCGACGCATCGGCCTCGGTGAATGCCGCGGACGCATCCTGCCGGCTGATTGATATCACCGCCGAGACGCTGAGACGCAGAGAGAAAGAGAGAGCAGGAAAAGATTTTCTCAGCGTCTCTGCGTCT
>JANPJL010000089.1:0-5952 GCA_031425495.1 Acidobacteriota bacterium | reverse complement strand
TGGAACAGCACTCGCGTTTGCATCCTCAACGGCAAGCAATCGAGAACCCGCGTAGATGTACTCCTTCGATAGCTGCGGCGTCGGACTTGGCAACGGTGCGGCAAGGGGATTCCAACTACTCGATGCGTTCTTTGCGAGCGGCCGACCGAACCACCCAGTCTTCTTACCGGTAAATGAATCAGTCGACGGAAGCCAACCGTTCTTTGCAAATATACCGAGGGTTACAAGGAGCACGAAGGTAAGCACGATTGCCATCACCGAAAGCTGCTTACGCTTCCAGGCGGCAGGGAAATCTGATAATGACATCGACACTCCTTTTTACAGGTTTAGTTAGGTGTGTGTGAACGAAAGATCCAAATGAAAGGATGCAGGGAAGTTATCAGAGGTGCCATTCAAAGTAAAGAAATATTCGTTACAGTTGCACCGCTTGAGTGAAACGTGGACACGGTGCAGCTTAGTTTTGCCTAGGTTGTGCCGTCGCAAAGAGAATTGCGGAGAGCGATGCCTTGCGGGTCTTTCCTCCGTGGATCCTGCAGCGACCGTTGGCCATGACCTTCGTCGACTGACAGAGATCTCCGTCGAGCTTGTTTCGCTTCTGAGCTCCGCACACAACTTTCGCGCTTACCATAGGGGTTGCGCTATCTCTTAGGGGTTGCGTTTTCTTCGCCTTCCGCTTTGCGGCCTTCTTTACCACGGCAGCTCCCTTTCTCAGCCTTCACCGCCTTTTTAATGGGCGTTTTCTTTTGTGTACTTTTAGCGTTGGGCGTGGTCGACGTTTTGGGCGTCGGCTTGCCTTTTGGCGTCGCGGTTTTCTTTACGGGCATTGCTTTCGAGGACAAGGCAGCTCATGCAGGCGAACCGCTCGTCGAATGTTTAGTTTTTCCCCGATTTGAAACAAGACGTGTAGCCTTTCGAGATTCTTTTTATATAGTTGTCCCGATTGTCCCGGATTGCTTCCGTAGGATGTCGAGAGGATTCGGGATCGCAGCTAATCGTAAGAAAGAGATGGAAGGCATATCGTGGACTGGATTTTTCTTTTTATTGGGTTGTTTCGTTTGTTTCGTTTGTTTCGTTTCTGGATTTGATCGAGTATCGAAAAACGTAATTTTGATTCGTCTAGTGCGCGTACTCGCCTGCCGCATATCGACGTACGGTTCGCACAGACACGCCGACGGCTGACGCATGCGATCGGAAATCATCAGACTGTGTCAGAAGCTCATCCAGCGTCGCTTTTTTCTCCGTAGTAAGGACAGGTTTCCTGCCGCCAAGTCGTCCCTGCGCGCGAGCCGCAAGTAAGCCCGCGTTGTTCCCTCGATCGCTAAGTTGTGCCTTGAAATTATGAATCGCATGATAAGCAGGCAAGAGGTCAGACGGAGACACTGCTTCGAGGCGATCGGACACACTTGTAAGTCGTACTCGCTGTCGATCTAGATTGATCAGAGTTAACCGGAGATCCAGCATACTATCAGCAAGCTGCCCAATATCTATCACTACAATGCAGTCACCTGGGCGAGTGCCTGCCATCAATTTTCGGAAGCTGTCTCGCCTCCCAATTTTGTCAACGAAAAACGTATCGATGTCGGCAACGGAGTGCTGGATTTGAGATCTGAGGTCACATTCTGATAAATCAGTACTTACATAGCCCAATTTCATTGGCTTTCTACCGTTTCTTAGTAACGGTAACTGGCTGAGGCGAAGAGACATCTTTATCATGAGTCGATTTCTTCTTTGTTATTGTGATAGGCGGAGTCATCCACAGGTCCGCCAAACCAGACTTCCATTTGTTCGCGATGACGCTGCAATACCATCTGCAATGTCTCTGGGCTCAAGGCCCGTTCGGCGACAAACTTAATCTCGTTCACGTAATACTGAAAACTCAGAATCTTTCCGTTGCCTATTCCCTTGTGCACCTGCGTTTGAATAATCCCAAGCTCGACAGTAGCGAGATCGGTGGTATTGAATTGCTTTCCGACTGCATCGTCTTTCGCCCTCCATTTGCCGTTCCAGCTCGAACCGTCATGCTCGTTGAATCGTCGCGTGTACGTTAGATAAACGTCGACGATCGCGCGCTGTGTCCCTATCGTTAAATCAAAATCTAGATCAGAATCAGAAGAAGAAGAGGAAGAAGAAGATAGGGGCGTTACTTTTCCGTTACGACTGCCTGTTTCATCCCCACCACCGTGCCGGTCTCTATAATTTTTTTGCCGTTCCTTATTACTATTTCGCTCTTTCCACTCATTAAACTTTCTGCGATTGACTACCGTTACATCCCCGTTACGTTCCGTTACGACGTCGCCGACACCTTGCTTTTTAATAGCATCAATAACGGTCTTTACCGTGGCTGTGTCGCATCCGAGCATCCGAGCCCACTCGTCGTAGGATTGCGAGATCCGTCCCTGTGGAGTCTTGAAAAAGCCGTGAGCAATAATGTCCATCCACGCACCCTTTACCTCGAGCGAGAGTGATCGCGTATCCCTGATGTAGTCACCGAAATAAAACTGGTCGGCCGGCGCTTTACCCATGTGTTTTAGCTCCGCTTGCTTGCGGCCCGGATAAGTCGCTTGCACGGTGTTTGAATAGGATTCCCCGACCCCGCAGTCGCACGTCCGCGTCTGAATCTGGGCGACGTAAGTGGAATCTTTAGACTCATCGTTTGGTGCCGCCCTCGCAGCGATGCTCGCAGGTTTTACCACTCAGCGTGTTGAGTACTCAAATC
The DNA here is from genome assembly GCA_031425495.1 of Acidobacteriota bacterium. Classification (GTDB taxonomy): domain Bacteria; phylum Acidobacteriota; class Blastocatellia; order Pyrinomonadales; family Pyrinomonadaceae; genus OLB17. The sequence goes on along the minus strand of JANPJL010000089.1, from coordinate 3,236 downwards.
CGGGGTCGAGCGTCGCTGCTTTGGCTGTAGTCACGGTATAAGCAGCTATCTTCAATGGACCGTCCGGGAACCGTTCGTTGAAAGAGCGGAGGCCGCGCGGGTTACTCAGATTCGAGGTATATTTGAAGGTCGCAGTCCATTACGATCACGCATCTTCCTCGTTTCTTCGCCTTCAGATTGTGGTTCTTAATCTCTTTGCGGAGGAATGGTATGGAGAGGCCTGTCGATCCCGCGATCTCGTCTAGCCGCCATGCTAACCGCGCCGTGTTCTGACCAATCTGTGCATTATCCTCACTTAAAATCTGATTCTCTCGCATGATGTATTTGCTCCCTTGCTTTGGCATAATCTTGTATGATAATTTCAGAGTATGAACTAATACTCAAGCGGACATGGTGTTACTCATGGTTCTTTTTTCTATAGTTCTTGAACGGCACCGAAACATCACGCAATACTTCATTTTGAACATGCCAAAATGTGAGGTAAGCGAGTGAGCCAACACCGCTCGAAGGCAGGCTTCTACTGGCGACCGGACTTCTTGGATAAGCTCATTCAACTCGTTAATGAACTGCCCGTAGGGGAAGCCGAGGTCAAGGAACGGGAGATAATCGCCGCGGAACTCGAGAGACGGGCCGAGATTGAGGTCAGGTACGCCTACGTATTATATGGCCCGAGTTCGCAAGACGTCGTTGAGGAATGGAACGACCTGCAGCGTCGGCTTGATCTTGAGTTTTTCGCGGTTGCAAAGTCGGTCGTAGGATCTACGGCGGTTCTCGATTTCCTCTTTGGTGGGCAAGACGTCGAATATCAGGAGTGGAGTCCGACTTCTCGATACCATGAACTCTATGACGTTCGAGAGATTCTTAACCAGTTTGCAGAGCACAACGAGGCGAGCGGCATACGCACAGACAAGTTCGAAACCTCCGTTGCGTCGCCCTCGTTCCTGGCGATTGATCACAGCGGCTTGATAAAGGTTCGGATGTCAGGCGCGGCTCGACTGTTCATGGATAATGATGTCTATGCGGAGAACATAAGGCGGTGCCGCGTATGCAACAAGCTTTACTGGCGCCGCACGCGTCGATCGCGCACGTGCGGCACGAATTGCTCTAACGCTATTATCAATCGAGATCATCGATCAGCTAACAAGGACCGCATCAATGCCCGCCGTCGGGAAAACTACGATACGAAAAAGAAACTAGCTGCTGCAAGAAAGGCACGGGTAGAAGAGGAGTAATGAAGTCCAGAGAGTGAAGGAGTAAGCAAATACAAGGGGGAATTATGTCAATATTCAAACGAGGCAAATGGTATTGGATGTACGCCGTCGTTAATGGCCATCGTTACAGAGAGTCCCTGAACACAACGGACGCCCGAAAGGCACCGGGTCTAGAGCGAGAGCGGATATCACAATTGAAGGACAAGGCTCCGGACCCGACGCTCAAAAGTAAGGCCATTGGTTCGATGACGATTGCGCAAGCGATCGAAGCTTACGTGACTGAACGGGCTTCGCAGGTTTCGGCTCGTATGGTTGACTACTGGCGCGAGCAGGGCAATCCGCTGATCAATTCGAAGTCGCTCGGCAGCATAAAACTCTCGAAGACTACGCCGGCGATGATCGCAGCGTATCAAGCTGAGCGACGCGCTGCTGGCCGGGCTCCTAAAACGATCAACGGAGAGGTATCGGTTCTCCGCCAGCTGTTGAAACACGCTCGCCTTTGGTATCGCTTTCAGGAGGAATACAAACCCATTCGTAACACAAAGCCGCCAGTCGGTCGGGCGCTAACTCAGGACGAGGCTACAAAGCTCTTTGAAGTCGCGCGGACGCGGCCTGACTGGACGTATGCATACGTGGCCGCGACGCTCTCCTTCTACTGCGGAATGCGGGCATGCGAGATCAAGGGGCTGCAATGGCGGGACATCGATTGGGAGAACCATCTTATTGAGATAAGGCGTTCGAAGACACCGGCCGGTTGGAGAACGCCGTCTTTGAACACGACCTGTTACGAAGCGCTCCGCACGCTGTTCGAGTCGGCGGCCGCTGTAGGGATCGCAGAAATCGAACACTTTGTCTTCCCCTGGCATGGGCGAGAACAAAAGATCGATCCGACGAAGCCGATGACTTCCTGGCGGACTGCGTGGCGATCAATTCGTGCGAAGGCTGGTTTGCCCGACATCCGCTTTCACGATGGACGTCATACGGCTATTACAACCTTGGCGGAGAAGGGCGTTGCGGATTGGGTGATCCAGGCTCAGGTCGGACATGTTGACCCGCAGATGATGAGGACCTATAGCCATATTCGCCGGCAGGCTCTTAACGACGCGGCTTATGCACTCGAACCCGATTCAAAGCCACGGCCCCTTCCGAGCTCGGCCGAGAACGTAGACACACCGCTCATCGGATAAGAAATGAATAATGCGGGACGGGTTAGGCCACAATCCGCGCCACAAAATCAAAACGGGCACCACCGTGGTGCCCGTAACTAATTGATCTGATTGGCTCCGCAGGTAAGACTCGAACTTACAACCCTTCGGTTAACAGCCGAATGCTCTGCCATTGAGCTACTGCGGAATACCCTTCGTCCTGAGACGAATTACAAGATTAGAAACTTAGTCCGTTGTTGTCAAGCAATGGTCCGGTCGATTGAGAATAGGAAACGCGTCGTCTAAAATGGGCGCCGCTATGGCAAAAGTTGAGATAAAGACGAAGGAAACGGAGGCAAGCGTGGAAGATTTTCTGCATAGTGTTGCCGACGAACAACAACGCAATGATGCCTTCGAGGTCCTGGAGATGATGAGACAGATCTCAGGCGAAGAGCCCAAGATGTGGGGAGCGTCGATCGTCGGGTTCGGGAACATGGTCTATACGTCTCCGGCTACGGGTCGCGAGGTTGATTGGCTGAAGATCGGGTTCTCGCCGCGAAAAGGAAACCTGTCGCTGTATGTTTTAAACGGCTCGCCGAAGCAGCTAGAACTCTTGGAAAAGTTGGGAAAGCATAAGACAGGTAAGGGGTGTCTTTACATCAAGCGATTATCCGACGTCGATGAAATGGTGTTGGTGAAGGTGATGAAGGAAACGATCAAAGGCTTAAGCAAAGGTTAGGTCGAACCGTGATCGGAATGGGCGGCGGAGCCGCCTAGGCTTTTTTGGACCGGCGGGAAAGCATAGCTTTTCCGCACACTGAGCGGCGAAGCCGAAGAGTCTTCTTCGGACTTCTGACTTCCGACTTCTGAATTCTGATTT
>JANPJL010000088.1:0-6684 GCA_031425495.1 Acidobacteriota bacterium | reverse complement strand
GGTTTAGTGATTTCAACCGCAACGCGCTCCGTGCGATCAAGGATCATATCAAGTACGCGGGCACGACCGACGCTACCGGCAAAGCCGAACTCGGTGGTATCGAACCGGATAGTTACTATTTATTCGGGATCACGAAATCCGGTCGCGGCTTCGCCGTTTGGAGCTCGCCGGTTTCGATCAACGCGGGTCAGAATGCTCTGAACCTGACACCGCAGCGGGTAACGGAAATGGCGCTCGATCCGAACGAATAACGGAATCGATCATCGCAAGAAAGAGGCTGTCTGGAAAGTATATTTCCGGCAGCCTCTATTTTTAAGGTGCTGATGTCGCCGGCTTGTCGGCGAATCGCGGGGATTGCGGGCCTGGAGGACCTTTGTCTAAGCGCGCCTTCAGCGTCTTATGAATTGCCTCCGTCTTCAGACGGAGGTCAGGCTGCAACAATCGACGGCTTAAGCCCAATTATAAAAAAGCGGCTTCAATCAAAAAAGCTTCAGCTGAATCCAGCATCAATCTTTTCGGCTAAAGCCTTCCTTGCGGTAACAGGCCACCTCCGTCTGAAGACGGAGGCAATTCAAAAGACCGAGGCAATTCATAAGACCGAGGCAGTTCAAGGACGGAGGCAATTCATAAGACGAAGGATTCACAAGCAGACAGAGGTCATCGAATGTAGAAAGTCCGATAGCCTATTCCCATAGTTTGCATAAAGCGAGTATTATTTATCCGTAACCTCCAGTAACACTTCGACGGCCCAGCCCGGTACGTGGATTGCCAGCCTAGATGGAATTGGGTTCGTTAATGGAAACCACATAAGGACTAGATATAATGGATTGCCGTCTCTGCAAATCAAGAGCCGACGCGTTCTATACAGGACAACTAGGCGAATATTTTTCCTGCACACGCTGTCTCGGTGTGTTCATGTCGGTGGACAGTCACCTCAGTCAAGATGGTGAACGAGCGAGACATGAATCGAACAACAATGGCGTAGACGATGCGAGCTACGAGGCGCTTGTCTCGCCGATCGTGGACGAGATCCGCGCTTCATTTACAACCGGGAAGAAAGGCCTCGATTTTGGATGCGGAGCGGGCCCGCAGGCGATCAGTTCGATGTTGAAAAAAAGCGGATATTCAGTCGAAGAGTATGACCCGATCTTTAAGAAAGATACGAGTGTGTTTCGAATCCGCTATGATTTCATTGCTTGCTGTGAGGTGATCGAACACTTCCGTCATCCGGCTCGGGAATTTTTGAAGCTGCAGGCGTTGCTGGAGCCAAAGGGTAAGCTCCTCTGCATGACCGAACTACTTACTCCCGAGATCGATTTTGCTACATGGCCCTTCAAAGACGATCCAACGCACATATTCTTTTATCGACCCAAAACCGTGAAGTTCATCCAGGACACGTTCGGGTTTGGAAAATCCACAATACAAGACCGTCTCGTCGTTTTTGAAAACGCATCTTAGTTTCGAATCCGTTCGAATCGCCTGAGCCTAGCCCCGTGCTCTAATGTTGGGCAATTCTGCAAAATCGTTGATTCTTGTTCCGCTTTTATTCCGTGTCTTTCCGTGTATTCCGTGGTTATCTTCCCTGCGATAACCACGGAATTACACGGAAGACACGGAAAGACACGGATAAGAAACGCCGGAAGCCAGTGATGCATCACGTTACACCTTCCAAGCCGCCCCTGACACTTAACTGCAGATCGGTTCGGAATTTTGACATCGGGTCGTCCACGGGTCTGACCGTCGATGCAGTTAACGCGAAATGAAAAGGACATCCGGTCGGATGCCCTTTTCACTTTGAGATTTTGGTGGAGACGAGGGGGATCGAACCCCTGACCTCTGCAATGCCATTGCAGCGCTCTCCCAGCTGAGCTACGTCCCCGAAAGCAAATACGAATTATAAATTACGAATTACGAATTAACAATTAACGCCCGTAATTCGTAATTCATAATTCGTAATTGAGATTACCTTCCCTTGAACTTTGGCTTTCTCTTCTCGAGAAACGCAGACACGCCTTCCTCTTTGTCTTCGGTCGAGAAACAGATCGCGAACAGATCGACCTCTCGCCGGAGGCCTTCGTCGAGGTTCGACCGCGATGCGAACTTTACCGCTTCTTTGCAAAGCTGAAGGGCGATCGGCGCCTTCTCGGCGATCTTCGCCGCGAGCTCCATCGTCTTCGATTCAAGTTCTGCTGCCGCGTACACGTGATTTACCAAGCCGAATTTGAGCGCGGTCTCTGCATCGATCATGTCACCGGTCAGTATTATCTCCATCGCCCGGCCCTCGCCTATGAGCCGTGTGAGGCGCTGTGTTCCGCCGCCCCCGGGCATGATCCCTAGGTTGATCTCCGGTTGCGAGAAACGTGCGGTCTCGGTGCAGATGCGTAGATCGCATGCGAGTGCGAGCTCGTTCCCGCCGCCGAGGCAGAAACCGTTGACCATAGCGATCGTCGGTTTTGGAAACGAGTCTATCGAATTGAAGAATGTCTTTTCGCGAAACACGGCGCGCTGTGTGACGGGGGTCTGACCTTGGAACTCGCTAATGTCCGCGCCCGCGATAAATGATTTCTCTCCCGCTCCCGTGATAACCAGAACGCGGACCGAACTGTCACGCCCCAAGTCATCGAGCGCGGCAACACCCTCAGCGTGAACTTGCCTGTTCAGCGCGTTCAGTTTGTCGGGCCGGTTTATCGTCAGAAGCGCGACGCCGTCCTCGCGTTTTTCAACCGTGATAGTTTCGTAGTTCATAAAGTCGTAGGACGGACTGTTAGTCCGTCCTCAGCAATCGTACGACGGACTGTTAGTCCGTCCCGCCGCGTGTCTCGAAATTCAATCTGACGCCCCGGTCGTTAACGCGGACGGACTAACAGTCCGTCCTACTCTTCTATCCCTTCGACAACGTTATCGTCGGCGATCCAGGCGACGAAGAGTCTAAGCCAATTGTCCTTTGATTCAATGATCGAAACACCGATACGTGACGTGCCGTAGTTCGACGCGCCTATGCGTGCCACCTTTGCTTTCACCTCTACCGGGACCCCGTCCGGCCTATGCGAGCGGATGTAAAGCGTCTCGCCTTCGTCGATCTTCTGATTGAGCTGGAACAACGCGCCGAGCGTAGAGATGTCGTCCGTCTCGGTAGGTTCACTCCAAGCGGCGCCATCCTCGGCTCGACCTGAAACAACGATCGGGAGCCTGAGAGCCATCCGAAGTGCGAAGCGTTTTTCCTCAAACTGAGGCTGCATACTTGTAGGCATCCTGGCGCGTTATTAAAAGGGGTCGTTTCGAGCAAACCCAGTTTAACAGGCGACGTGGAAAAATTCCACATTGCGAATGATAGGTGTTTGAAATCAAGCGCTCGTGTCGATATTCGACTAAATTACAACGCGATAGTTATACTACAGACATAGCAAACGTTTCAATTTTATAGTCTTTGGAGTGACGGTCAGACACAATGTCGAAGAAGCAGATCAGTAGAAAGGTTGTGATCCTCGGATCCGGGCCGGCAGGACTAACAGCCGCGATCTATGCCTCGCGTGCACAGCTCGAGCCGCTTGTGATCGACGGGCCTCAGCCGGGTGGACAGTTAACGATCACGACCGATGTTGAGAATTATCCGGGTTTTGCCGACGGCATCATGGGGCCCGAGCTGATGACGCAGTTTCGAGATCAGGCGACGCGGTTCGGAACCGAGATCCTAAACGTGTGGATCGACAGCGTCGACCTGTCGAAGCGACCGTTTACTCTTTACGGCAAGGAAAGCGAAGACACGGAAGAGATCACGACCGAGATAAAGGCTGACACGCTCATCATCTCGACGGGAGCATCGGCGAAGTGGCTGGGAATTCCCGGCGAGGCTCCCGCGCCGGAAGGCCTCGGCGGAAATGGCGTGTCGGCCTGCGCCACTTGCGACGGATTTTTCTTTCGAGGAAAGCCGATCGTAGTCGTCGGCGGCGGCGACACGGCCATGGAAGAAGCACTGTTCCTGACGCGGTTTGCATCGAACGTCACGCTCACGCATCGACGTGAAGAGTTCCGGGCCTCGAAGATCATGCAAGACCGTGTTCTTGCTCATGACAAGATAGACGTTCTCTGGAACACAGAGGTAAAGGAGATCCTGGGTACAAAGGAAACGGGAGTTGAGAGTGTTACCTTCTACAACAACAAGACGCAGGAGACGACCAACTTTCCGACGAATGGCGTCTTTATCGCCATCGGTCACAAGCCGAATACAGATCTGTTCAAGGGTCTTCTCGATATGGACGACGTCGGCTACCTAAAGACCGAAGGCCGGACGATGAGGACAAATATTCCCGGCGTTTTCGCATGTGGCGACGCCCAGGATTCCTATTATCGTCAGGCGGTCACCGCCGCCGGTACCGGATGCATGGCGGCGATCGACGCTGAGCGGTTTCTCGTCGAGCATGTCGAAGAGGTCGAGAAGAACACCGCGAGTAATTGGTAGGTGATAATTGATAATTGATACTTCGATATGGCTGGCTTTCCTCAGTAGCGAAATGCACGAACTATCAATTATCAACTATCAACTATCAATAAAGATTTATGCCCATATACGAGTACAGATGTAAGGATTGCGGTTCGCATTTTGAAAAGCGGCAATCGATAAATGAGGATCCGCCTAAGATATGCGAAAAGTGCAACGGATCGCTGGAGAAGCAGTGGTCGCTGTCCGGATTTCAATTCAAAGGCGCGGGTTGGTATGTAACGGACTACGCCGGGAAAGCAGCAGGAAAGAAGGAATCCGGCGAGAAAGGCGAGAAATCTGAAAAAGCTTCGGGCGGCGAATCAACCGATAGCTCGCCTGCTGCATCCAAACCAGCGAGCGATGCCAAACCCGCGGCGAAAGCGGACACCGGATCGAAGAAAGAATAACGTGAACTTTCAACCCAAACTTGCAGTCCGTCTTGGAATTTTTGTTCTGACGATGGCGGTTTGCGTGTTTGGCCAATCGAGACATAGCTCGAAAGGCGGCGATCTGGAAGGTACGCTGCTTACGGTCACGGCTACTAGAAAGGACGGCAAGACCGATCCGATCAAGATCGAAAACCTCGCCCTCTACGAAAACGGCTTTGAGCAAAAGATCCGAAACTTTAGCTTCGACCCCTCGCCGTCCCGCATCGTCCTGCTTGTAGACAATTCTCAAACACTCGCCGCGGACATCGAAAGACTAAAGCGAGCGACGATGGAGTTTGCCTACGAGATCTTCGATGGCGACCAGCTATTTGTCCTCGCATACGACGAGAAAGCGGAGATCGTCCAGGAATGGACAGACGACGCAAAGAAGATGGAGGCGTCGCTCGCAAGCTTTCGTAAAAAGGGTAATCCGCATTTATTCGACGCATTGGATTCGGCGATGACCGAGATCCTGATGCCGCTGATGCCGGGGACGAGAAAAACCGCGGTTGTAATAATCGGAGACGGGCTCGACCGTGGAAGCAAGACGAAGTTCGACAAGATACTCGCTCGAATTCAGAACGGCAACGTGACTGTTTACGCGCTTCAGTTGAACGATCGCACGGGCGGAGCTTTTCGCCGCGATCAGCCAAAGGCGTCGGCGGTTTTGACGCAGCTTACAGAAGGCACAGGCGGCCGCGTCTTTCCACTCGACGAAGCGCAGACCGCGGCCAAAGCGATCTGCGATGAGCTGCGCAACAATCGCTATCTGCTTTCTTATATCTCAGTGAACTTGTCGAGCTACGATATCCGAACGGTTTTCCTGACCGGTGATGAAACCATCAGCGTCCGAACCAAGACCGCTCAGCCGCCGAACGTGAAATAACTAAAAACTAATAGTTAAAAACTAAAAGTTATGAAGGTCATGACCTCCTTCATAACTTTTAGTTTTTAGTTTTTAGTTAAACCGCGACCGGCGCTGCGATCTTGCCGTGCGACTGATAGTTTTCCAATTTCAAGTTTTCAAATTTGAAATTCAGAAGTCCATCGATCCCTTTCAAGTTCGAAGCGTTCGTAAACTCGAGCGTTGGTAGCGCCAGCGGCTCGCGGGATAAAAGCTCGGTCACCTGATCGAGATGATTCGAGTAGATGTGCAGATCGCCGAATGTATGTATAAAGTCCCCGACCTCAAGATCGCAGACGTGCGCGATCAGATGTGTCAGCAACGCATAGCTCGAGATATTAAATGGCACGCCGAGAAACGCGTCGGCCGAACGTTGGTATAGCTGGCAGTGCAGCGTCTTTTCGTTTTCGATCTTGAACTGGAACAGCGTGTGACACGGAGGGAGTGCAACATCGTCGCATGTCTCGGGGTTCCAACCAGTCACGATCAGACGCCGCGAGTTTGGATTCGTCTCGATCTCGCGCATGAGCCTCGCGATCTGATCGACACCGTTCATCTTCGGGTAGTCCCCGCCGAACGAGCGCCACAGATAACCATAGACCGGACCGAGATCACCGGCGGGTCGTCCAAATCTTGCCGTCTGCTCCTCGGTCGCCCATTCGGCCCAGATGTCCACACCGCGTGCCTGCAGGTCGACATCGCTCGTCGACCCGCTCAGAAACCAGAACAGTTCTTCCGCGATCCATCGAAAAGGGACTCGTTTCGTCGTAACGATCGGAAACCCCTCGCGCAGATCAAACCGCGTCTGATATCCAAAGGCCGAGATCGTACCGACTCCTGTCCGGTCCTCGTGTTTCGTGCCGTTCTCAAGA
>JANPJL010000087.1:0-4045 GCA_031425495.1 Acidobacteriota bacterium | reverse complement strand
CTCGCCTCGCTTGAGTCGGTCCGCGATGAACGCCCACAGTTCGAGTTCTTTGTGCACGGGTGATTTTACCGCAGAGACGCGGAGACGCGGAGAGGGAAGTTAACGATCGGGATAAAGACTCATCAATACTTTCTCAGGCGTGAACGGAGCGTCGAAACGCATAGGCTCCCCTCCTTGTTTAGGAGGGGTGGCAGCCGCTTCGGCTGACGGGGTGGTAGTTAAGAATGCCATGACCGCATTCCTGATCGCGAAGTAAGCTCCGATCCCGTACATCAGGGGCGGTTCACCGACGGCTTTGGAATTTAAGATCGCGAGGTTCTCGCGTTCAGTCTCAAGGGGTAGGATATCGATCTCTTTCGGGATGGAATAAATGTCCGGCACCTTATAGGTCGATAGCGCATTCGACCGGAGTTTGCCTTCGGCGTCATAAACGATCTCTTCGATAGTCATCCACCCTATGCCCTGGACGATCCCGCCCTCGATCTGTCCGTAGTCGACGGAAGTGTTCATAGATGAGCCAAAATCGTGACAGCATTTTACGTAGTCGATCTCGTAACGGCCGCGAAGGCAATCGACAGTCACACCCACGATCGCCGTTCCGTAGACGTGATATGCGAACGGATGTCCCTTTGCGACTTCCCAATCGAAATTAATACCGGGTGTAGCGTAATGCGCATGCTCGCTCAGATTGACACGCTGCATATGAGCGTCCATCGCAAGCGTTTTCCAATCGAGAGATGTTCGCTCGCCGTTGCGGTAAACAAAACCGTTTTCCAGCGAGAGGTCTGAAACGTTTTCCGCTTCGACCAGGGGCTTCGCCATTTCCAACAGTCGATCGCGAATGGCTTCACATGCCATCTGCGTCGCTTTGCCGTTGAGGTCGGCGGCGGCGGATGCGGCGGTCGGCGATGTGTTGGCGATACGAAGTGTGTTGGTCGTATGCAGCTTTATCGACTCGATCGGCAAGCCGAACTCTTTCGCCGCCACCTGTGCGATCTTCGTGTTTACGCCCTGGCCCATCTCGACGGCACCTGTCGAAACGGCGACGCTGCCATCGGTGTAAACGTGAACCAGTGAACGGGCCTGGTTCATCGGCGTCTTTGTGAAGGAGATGCCGAAACATACCGGCATCATCGCGACGCCTTTCTTTAAATACTTCGACGACGCATTGTACTCCCCGGCCTCGTTCTGAAGCTGAGCGTAATTATATTTCGAATCACCCTGGTCCCACGTCGACATCGCATCACTCTCGGCGATCTGGCCGTATGGGAATTCGTCGCCGTTGTCGATGAGGTTTGCTCGCTGTATCTCCGCCGCCGAAACACCGAGCTTTTCCGACGCGTGGGCAATTGCCGATTCGATGACGAACATTCCTTGCGGCCCACCGAATCCGCGAAAGGCAGTATTGGGCGGTAAGTTGGTCCGGCACGAATAGGCGGTCGCTGAGACGTTCGGGATGAAATAAGAGTTCGTGCAGTGAAAGAGCGTGCGTTCGAGAACGGGAGGCGAGAGATCGGCCGACGCACCGGCATTCTGATAGAACGTGACTTCGTACGCGCAGATCTTCAGATCTTTGTCGAGACCGATCTTGTATTCCGCCGAATACGGATGACGTTTGCCGGTCATACGCATATCTTCCATTCGATGGAGCGCGTACTTGACGGGGCGTTTTGTAAGTTGCGAACCTACCGCACAAACGGCCGCCCACGCATTTGCCTGATCTTCCTTCCCACCGAATCCACCGCCAAGTCTCTGCACGTCGACCTCGACATCCTTCATCGAGAGGCCGGTCACGCGGCAGACCGTACGTTGGACGACGGTCGGGCCCTGCGTAGATGAAAACACCTTCATCCCGTCGTTTTCCGTAGGCAGAACATAAGCGCCCTGCGTCTCGATGTAGAGATGCTCCTGACCGTTCATGTCCGCACGCCCTTCGAAGACGTGCTCGCATGCTTTGAATGCAGCATCGCTATCGCCGAGCTTGAACATTTTGGGAGGCACGATCAGATCGCCTCTCGCCGCAGCGACACGGGGATCTGTAACCACTTCGAGCGGTTCGATGTCGACAGTGATCTTCTTGGCGGCCTTGCGTGCTAGTTCTTCGGATTCGGCCAGCACAATCGCGATGGGCATTCCTTGAAAGTGAACTTCGCCATCGGCGAGCAACGGCTCGTCAGGAATGATTCCGCCTATCTGGTTCTCACCGATGATGTCTTTGGCGGTGATGACGCGGACGACACCTTCGCTCAATTCGGCTTCGCCGGTATTTGCGCTCTTGAGTTTTCCGTGTGCGACGGGTGAATCGAATACGCACGCATAGAGGGTCCCTTGGACGAGCGGAATGTCGTCGAGATAAACCGACTCACCGCGGACGTGTGATATTGAATCGATGTTCTTCATAGTTCATCAAAATTCAGTTTGACGCTCCTGCAGTGGCAACAAACTGAAGTTTGATACTAGACTCGCCGCGCAACACGAATTGAGTCTATATTTTTCAAGAGAGCTTTAAGGCCCTCGCCACAAAAGCTCCGAGCAGCCCCGAGATAGCGGACACCGTCGCGACGAAGATAACTACGAAAACCACGGTCCCTAAACTTATCTCCTCGGTTCTCCCCGGGCCGATTATCCAGGATATGTACCACCCTAGTGTCGAGTCGATAATGCCGACAGTCGTAGCCGCAACGACTCCAACGATCAAAGAGTGTCGCGATGCGGCGCAGCCAATAGCGGCATAAATGAGAAAAGACCCGAGGGACAACCAGGAGTAATCAAACCCGAATAATATGGATAAGTGTGATCCAACGGTGTCGTAGAGGAGGACGGTTAGAGCTCCGAGAAAAGTTATTAATATCGGATTCATCATGTTCGTCGTACTACTCGGACTGAAAAGGCCTGGAGAATAAGCGCCAAACCTGCCACGGTCGTAAATGCATACATCCACCTGCGGTCTAGGTGGCCGGTCGGCAGATTACTTTCTATTCAATCTAATATTTTCGATATCGGCGAGATCCTGGTGACGCCCCGAGAGTTCCTTGTTGCGAATCAGGTCATCTTTCCCCAAGAAGTTTACGGGTACGCCCCTAAACTGATCGGTATTCCGGTTCTCCCAAGACTTGGAAAACTCCAACCCGTCGAGGGACATCATCACGTCAATGCGACCAGGCGGGCGTCCCATCTGATAGAAACCGTTCCCAGTAAAATCGTCCTCCGTGAGCCCTTTAAGTGGTGCTCCGAAAGCTCGAAGGGCCGCAAAAACCTTAGTAGCGTTTTCGGCTGATGCTTCTATCCAAACGTCCAGATCTTTCGTATAGCGCGGTTCTGAGTAAATCATTACGGCAAAGCCGCCGACAATCAAGTATCTAACTCCGTGCTCGTTGAAAGTGCTCAACAGTTCTTTGAATTCCGGTGTCGCGAATTCCATTTTCCTGATAGTAGAGGTGAATCAATTCGAAGGCCGCGTTGATGATCGCATCGGTGCCCTGCCGCTGCCAAAATTCGATGTCGAACGAGCGATCCATATCCTTGATGTTCTTGCCGTGGCGCATCATGGTGAAATCGCCGTTCTCGCCTTCTATTACCACGGTTTTCATAAGTGCAATTATACCGCAGGCTCACCGAACAGCTCGTAGAAATGTGCACGGAAAAGCTGACGCAAAAGGAGCCGCTTGTAATCGGCAGAACCGCGAACATCCGAGATCGGGGATATCTCGGCCTGAATGATCTCATTAGCGTCGACGATCGTCTGTGCATTCACCAACTGACCGCGCAGGAACGCGGATGTCTCTTTCAGGTAGAGCGGTATCGGAGAAACTCCGCCGGCTGAGACGTGGGCGTCGATGATGAAGTGATCGACATTCGCGTTAGGGTGCTTCTCGCCCGTCGTCAACCCACCCGCTACCGCAGGTGGTACTGACAAGGCCGGAGGTACCCACCCGGCCCCGGGGGTGCTTTCAACCGTGAGCGAGATCGCCGTATTGACACTCGCGATGTCGAGATACGTGCGCTTACAGACTTTCTCGAAATTGAAATAAAAATCGCCGCCGGG
>JANPJL010000086.1:0-5179 GCA_031425495.1 Acidobacteriota bacterium | reverse complement strand
GTGGAGTTGCGAGAAAAAGACGCTCTGCCATACCGAGATTCTAATTTGGTGTTGTTCATACTGACAAATGTTTGTATTTATTTAGACCAACGCTGGGGGAAGGCCGTCTTATTACCGGCACATACAACGAAAAAAAGCTTGAACTTTTCGCGGGGTTAGTTTAGATTCTATGTGCAAAACATTATTTTACGACCACCGTATTACCCACCCAAATTGGTCAAGAACCCGCACGGATAGCAAATTTTAGAGGTTTCTTTTTTTGAGGAGGAAAGGCATGTTCAGCTTGAGATCGCACAGACTGCTGCGAATTGTAAGCCTATCGATCTTCGTACTTCTGCCGCTGGCCACAGCGTCGGCACAGGAGGACCCGGACCCCAATTCACCGACTCCGATCTTGATCAGCGAGCCCGATTCAACTCGAGCGCTAGCTGTCCCGTCGGGGCGCAAGGTCGCACGGCGTTCGCTAGCACGAACGGCGTCGCAGGTGTTTTGGCCTGATCAAAAGATCGAGCTCTTCGTTACAAACCTCTCTCTTATGGAAGGCGAGGGCGCTAATGCTTTCCGGATATACATCGAGGATGACAAAGGTCGCGAATATCGCCTACCTGTTCTCGATTTCCGGGCGGCGGATGGCCAACCTGGCGTTTTCTCGGTCGTGACCCAGCTCACGGACCAGATCCGTTACTGGCCCGCACCCGAACCGACTGGCGATGTGCTTGTCCGGCTGACATGGCGCGGCCTAACCAGCAATCGCGTCCGACTCGCCTACGGAGCAACGGGTGGCAAGATCAAAGATGATCCCACGGCTGCTCCGACGCCGCTTTCCTCGGTCGGAAAATTCGTTGGCGAAGAGCCGACGAATGAGGCGATCGGCTATCGCTGGTCCGGGGATCGAGCGCGCTTTCTCGAGCAAGCGACATTCGGCCCATCGCCGTCCGACGACTCGCGGGTCCGTCGAATCGGTTTACGAGCCTGGCTCACCGATCAATTCACGCAGCCTTATCCGTCGGCGGCGAATCCTTACCCCAACATCCCGTTGAAAAGCGCGGCGATCGAAACCGCTCCTCCATTGGGTTGCGGTGTGCGGACAGAGCCGCCAACTCCAGATTATCTTGTCTGTGCTCGCGACCATTACTCGATGTACCCGGTCCAGAACTGGTTCTACAAGGAAGCATTTTACGGTACTCCGCAGCTTCGTCATCGTGTCACCTGGGCGCTTGGTCAGATCTGGGTGATATCGGGTGTTGATACTCAGCAATCCTCGCACATGATCGAGTACCATCAGCAGCTAAGCAAGAACGCTTTCGGAAATTACCGTACGCTGATGTACGACATGACCCTCAATCCAGGAATGGGTAATTACCTGGATATGATGCGCTCGACCAGAACGAGTCCGAACGAGAACTATCCTCGCGAGATACTCCAGCTCTTTGGGATCGGGTTGTTCATGCTGAACCAGGATGGAACAGTGCAGGTCGATGGGCAGAATAACCCCATACCGACTTACGATCAGAATACGGTCAACAACTTTACCAAGGTCTTTACCGGTTGGCGCGACTGCCGGCCGGCCGATCTGAACGCGAGCTGCCCGGATGTAGTTAACGGCACGCAGGATTACAAAGATCCGATGTCGCTCAATACCGGGTCGCACGACCTCACTACCAAGACACTGCTGACTTATCCGGGCGTGAATAATCAGAACGTCGTAGCGTGCTCGGGTTGTACTGCCGCGCAGATCTACACGTATGCGTACAATTCGCTAAACCAGGCACTGGAGAATATCTACGATCATCCGAACGTTCCTCCGTTTGTAAGCAAACTTCTGATTCAGCATCTCGTGACAAGCGATCCGACCCCGGCCTACGTCGGCCGAGTCTCGGCGGTTTTTGCGACCCATCGAGATAATCCTACGCAGATGCAGGAAGTGGTCAAGGCGATACTTCTTGATCCGGAAGCCCGCGGTGACGTAAAGACCGACCCGCGTTACGGAAAGCTTCGTGAGCCGGTTCAGCTTTTGACCAACGTGCTCCGTAATTTTGAAGTCGGGTCGGCGGCTCTAACCGGTCAGAGCGATGGCGTCGTAAACGGATCTGTTGCAGGACTAGGTCAGAGCGCCTTTAACGCGCCGACGGTTTTCAATTATTACCAGCCGAATTATGTGGTTCCGGGTTCAACCATTCTCGGACCCGAGTTCGGCATCTTCACGACTGGAACTTCGATCGGCCGTGCGAATCTGTTTGCGACATATGCCTTCAATGGCTTGGCCATCGCATTACCGGATCGCCCGAACGGCACGAGGATCAATCTCGCCGAGGCCCAGGCGATTTCTGCAGCGGACACGACCGGCAATCTGCTGGTGGATTATCTCAACACAAAGATGATGCATGGGACGATGTCGGCGCAGATGAAAAACGCGATATTGCCGGCCGTTGTAGCGGCCTCCGCGACCAATCATACGACTCGGGCACAACATGCCGTTTACTTGATCGCGACGTCGTCGCAATTCCAGGTGCAGAGGTAAAAAACTATGAAACAAGATCGACGTGAATTCATAAAAAGAACTGGTTGCGCTTTGACGATGACGGCCGTCGCGACGCAGATGCGACACTTCGGGCTTATGAGCGCGATCGCGCAGGAAACGAAGGACACGGCTAACGAAGGCGTGCCCAGCGACTATCGCGCACTTGTCTGCATTTTCCTTTCCGGGGGCAATGACGCTAACAACATGGTCATCCCGAATCATAACGACGCGACTATTAGCAGTTACGGCGCGTACGCGGCAACGCGGTCAGCACAAGGTTTGGCTCTCGCACAGAGCACGCTGCTCCCGATAACTGTTCCGCGTATGGGTAACCTTTCGTACGGACTGAATCCCGCGTTCTCTGGAACGAATGGTATCCATGAATTGTGGGCCCTGGGCAAAATGGCGATCGTCGCAAATGTGGGAACGCTTATCCAGCCGACCACACGTTTGCAGTTTTTGAGCGCGGGTTGGCCAAAGCCCTTTCAGCTTTACTCACACTCTGACCAGGTCTCTCAATATCAGGGCGGGCGCAGCGACACAGAATCCTTTACTGGGTGGGGTGGTCGTCTGTCGGACGCTCGAACGCTCGAAGATAATCCGATGGGGTTGATCCCAATGATCACCTCGATCGCCGGTGCCCAGTTGTTTACGGCGGGTCAAATGACACTTCCGTTGGCGATAGGTACCGGTACTCTGGGTTCAGTATTGAATCCAATAAATCCGAATGCGACGGGCAGTGCGTTGAGGACGGCGTTTAATAATCTTCGTAATGCGGATCTCGATCACAACCTGATCGATGCTGCGAGTGCCGTAACCGACTCCGCTATGTCAGCCAACAGCGTCTTCCAGACGAATCCGTACGATCCTGTCGGCTTCCCCGCGACCGGCATCGGCAATCAACTCCGGCAGGTCGCTCGCGTGATCAAGAAGCGGACCGACTTGAGCATCAACCGCCAGGTGTTTTTCGTTCAGCTTGGCGGCTTCGACACCCACAACAATCAGCTTACCGGCCAAACGACCCTTCTGACTCAGCTTAGCCAGGCAATGCGAGCGTTTTATAACGAGATGGTTCTGCAGGGCCTGGAAGACAAGGTTACTCAGTTCACGATGAGCGATTTCTCGCGGACGATGAACCCTGCGGGTGTAGGTGGGACTGTCGGCAGCGATCACGCTTGGGGCAGTCACATGTTAGTGGTCGGTGGAGGCATCACGGGCGCGGACTTCTATGGCAACAACGGTTCGAACGGAACCCCATATCCGCACCTTGGATTCAACACGGGCGACGATGCCGACAACGGGAGCGGAGCTCGAGGTCGATGGATCCCGACGACGTCGGTCGAACAATACGCGGCGACGCTTGCCCGCTGGTACGGCCTGCCGGAAGCGAGTATGGCGACCGTCTTTCCAAAGATCCCGAACTTTACGAATACCAATATCGGGTTCATGCAGCCACCGGCTTAAGCAAAGCTGTTTTTTGTAACAAGGCAGGGCACGTCGATGTGCCCTGCCTTTTTGTTTGTCTTGAACTTTCCCGACGTCGACTCTAGAATGCAACTGTCACTGTGAATCTACCGACGTATCTCACATTCGCAAGAATCATCATCGTCCCCCTGCTGGTCGTCGTTCTGCTGACATCGGTAGCTGAAAGGTGGATCGGCGTTAGCGGTTACGCACTCGCGATCGTTATCTTTCTCGCCGCAGCGCTGACGGATTTTCTTGACGGCCATCTTGCCCGCCGGCGAAATCAAGTTTCGACTCTCGGCAAGTTCCTCGACCCGATCGCCGACAAACTACTCATATCGGCCGCTCTGATAGTCCTTGTTGAAAAGCAGCTAGCACCGTCGTGGGCCGTGGTGATCATTCTCGGGCGCGAATTTATCGTGACGGGCCTTCGTTCGGTTGCAGCGTCGGAAGGAATTGTTATCCAGGCTGAGAAGATCGGCAAGCTGAAGATGTGGGCTCAGTGTATTGCAGTCGTTTCCCTGCTCGTGGCCGCTGCGAACGGCAATCCGCCCGTCTCAAATTTTGGGCAGGACTATCCCGCAGTTCGTTTCTGGGACGTCGCTGAGGTGCATACGGCGTTTGCGAATCTGATGTCGCTGTCGATCACAACAAACGACTGGAAAGTATTCGGGTACCTCGTCGGACGCGGAGCACTGTGGGTCTCCGTTATCCTCGCATTCTGGTCGATGTACAACTACTTCGCATTCTTTTTTCGCGAGAAGCAAAAGCCGGTCGAGACGACAGATCTTTAGTTCGGTGTTAGTCCTTTGTCCTTTGTCCTTTGTCCTTTGAACTTTGGCGGCCTGTCCCTCACTTCCCGCAAACGCTTCAACAAAACAAAGTCCCGATCAAAGTTCCTTTCGGAATCTGATCGGGACTTAATACTTCTTACTACTGACCACTGACTACTGACTTCTGACTTCTGACTTCTGACTACTGACTTCTGACTACTGACTACCGACAACTGACAACTGACAACTGACTTACTGCACTTCCACCCAATCGCCAGTATGGATCTCTTGCGCAGTTCTTGTGATCAACGCAGTGGCGGTCCGTTCCTTGACGTTGAGAATGACCATTTCGCCAACCACCTTACGGATCATGGGACGGTCTTTCTTTGCTTTTGCGGTCGTCACCACTTTGCCTTCCGCT
>JANPJL010000085.1:0-6528 GCA_031425495.1 Acidobacteriota bacterium | reverse complement strand
TTTGTCGGGCGCGAACTGTGGGAACTCGGGTTCTTCAGCGATAAACAAGCCAGCAAGGGGGCGTTTCGAGTCCTGCAGAAAGAGGGCTATCTTCGGTACGACGATCTGCCATTGAAAACGAAAGACGGTCAGTCACGCGAGGTGGAATTCGTAAGCAACGTCTACAGCGAGGGCGACGTCCAGGTCATACAGTGCAATATCCGCGACATAACTGAGCGAAAGCATCTTGAATCGGAACAGGCAGCGACTGAGGGACGTTTTCAGACGCTCTTTGAATACGCTCCGGATGGAATCTTGATCGCGAATCCCGAACGCTATTATCTCGAAGCAAACGCGAGCATGTGCCGGATGCTGGGCTATACACGCGAAGAGTTGATCGGTCTTCACGCCGAGGACATCGTCATACCGTCCGAGGTCATGCATATCGAGGAAGCCCTAGTCGAGATCAAATCGGCAGCCGATCATCACCGAGTGTGGAAATTCCGTCGAAAAGATGGTTCCGAGTTTTCCGGCGAAGTGCTCGTAACCGAGATGCCGGACGGCAGCCTGCTCGCAATGGTCCGGGATATCACGGATCGAAAGAAGGCCGAGGCCGCTCTCGCCGCTGCCGAAGAAAACTACCGCAGTATCTTTGAGAACGCCGTAGAAGGCATTTTTCAATCAACTGAAGACGGTCGTTTCATTTCGGCAAATCCTGCAATGGCCCGCATCCTCGGCTACGATTCCCCTGAGCAGTTGCTTGCCGATCGGGTCGACGCAAACACGCAACACTACGCTGATCCTACCTGCCGCTCCCAGCTTAAAGAAATTCTTGCCACCCACGGTGCGGCGAAAGGCTATGAATGCGAAGTATATCGGCGCGATCTCAGCAGGATCTGGACCCAGGAGAATATCCGTAGTGTCCGGAGTGCTAACGGAGAATTGTTTCATTACGAAGGGTCACTCGAGGACATCACCGAGCGTAAATCTCTCGAGGGCCAGTTGCGTCAATCGCAAAAGATGGAGGCGGTGGGCGTGCTCGCCGGCGGCATTGCACATGATTTCAATAATCTTCTTACCGCAATCAACGGCTACAGCTCTCTGACTTTGAAAAAGATGTCGGCGGACGATCGATGCCGGAACTATATCGTCGAGGTAAAGAACGCCGGCGATCGGGCAGCCGAACTGACAAGCCAGCTTTTGGCATTCAGCCGCAAGCAAGTGCTGCAGCCGGTTGCGATCAATCTGAATACCGTCGTCTTCAGTTTTGAAAGAATGCTTCGGCGGATAATCAAGGAGAGCATCGAGTTGCGGGTCGTGCTGGACACGCAGCTTGGTAATATCCGGGCTGACCCCGGACAGATCGAGCAGGTGATCATGAACCTCGCGATCAACGCCCGCGATGCCATGCCCGACGGCGGGACGTTAACCGTCGAGACCAAGCACGTCACGATCAACGAACACTTCGTCAGTCAGCACGCGAGCTTGGCGGCTGGCGAGTTTGTACGAATGACGGTCTCCGACACGGGCGAGGGAATGGCTGCTGCGACGCAATCGCACATTTTCGAACCATTCTTTACCACCAAAGAACCAGGCAAAGGGACGGGCCTAGGCCTTTCGACCGTCTACGGGATCGTAAAGCAGTCTGGCGGCGACATCTCGGTCTATAGTGAGCTGGGACATGGAACGACATTTAAGATCTACCTTCCGTGCGTGACCGAGACGGTTCATAAACCCAAGTGGAACGACAAAGAAGTCGCGGGTGCGGGATCTGAGACGATCCTGTTGGTGGAGGACGAAGACATTGTTCGGACGTTTGTAAAAACGATCTTAGCCGGTGATGGATACGAAGTTCTCGAAGCATCCAACGGAGATGATGCGTTGGAGATAGCCCGATCTTTCGACCAGCCTATTCATCTGCTATTGACGGATCTCATTATGCCGAAGATGAGCGGTACCGAGTTAAAGGAAAAGGTTCAGAAGATCAGACCGGATATCAAGAACCTTTTCATGTCAGGATACACAGACGATTCGATATCTCACCACGGCGTGCTTATCTCCGGGACCGCCTTTATCGAAAAACCTTTCAGTCCCGACAGCCTCTTCCGAAAGATCCGCGAGGTACTTGAGTCCTAGTCGAAGAGAGTTCGCCCGCGAACAATACTAATGCACGCGAATGGAGAAGCGATCCTTCTTTTTCGCGTTGAACTGTGGGCAATGTTCGTAAGGTGTTGGAAAGGGTTTATTCTTCGGGCTGCGCCCATCGGTGTGCGGAAAAGCTTTGCTTTTCCGTCGGACGTCAATGATGCTCTGCGGCTACGCCGCCTTCGAACCTTGTCGCGTCCTGCCCTTCCCCGGCTCGCAGATCCGTGTCAAAATCATCGCAAATATGAAACTCAATGGACTGCTGACGCTCCTCTTTATTCTCACGACCCTCGTACCCGCTCAAACGAAAAAACCGCGGGCGCGAGATCTCGGCGTTCCGTTCACTGGCACTACCGGATCGCTTAACGCGATCACAGATGTGAAAGGTGTAGAAGTCGGCTATGCAACTCTGATTTCGGGGGACGGAAAAGCTGCGGTCCGCACGGGCGTGACTGCAATCCTTCCGCAGGGTAAGACTTTCGCGGGGCGTGTCTTTGCGGCGTGGCACACGCTCAATGGCAACGGCGAGATGACGGGTACGACCTGGGTCGAGGAATCGGGTGGTCTCGGTACGCCGGTCATGATCACCAATACTCACAGTGTCGGTGTCGTACGCGATGCGGTCATCGAATGGGGCAATCGTAAAAGCGCTGGCGGCAGCTATTCGGGCGATCTGAGTCTGCCGGTCGTCGCCGAAACTTACGATGGTTTTCTAAGCGACATCAACGGCTTCCACGTAAAGAAGGAACACGTCTTCCAAGCGTTGAATAGCGCTAAGCCGGGTGCGATCGCGGAAGGCAATGTGGGCGGCGGTACTGGGATGATCGCCCATGGATTCAAGGGCGGAACAGGGACATCATCGCGTAAGATCGAGGGCGGGTACACAGTCGGTGTGCTTGTGCAGGCGAACTACGGATCTCGTCCGCTGTTCCGCGTGGCTGGCGTTCCGGTCGGTGAGGAGATCACGGACATACGGCCGAAACCGGGCACGCGCTCTGACGGACAGGGGTCGATCATCGTCGTCGTTGCGACCGACGCTCCGCTGCTCCCGCATCAACTCAAACGCCTGGTCAAGCGCGTCTCGCTCGGCGTGGGCATCATGGGCGGCCGAGGCGAAAATTCTTCGGGCGACATATTCATTGCTTTCTCTACAGCCAATGCCGATGAGGCCAGTAAGGACAAGGGCGTCGCTAACCTGAAGATGCTTCCGAACGATGAGATCAATACCCTGTTTTGGGCAACTTCCCATGCGACCGAAGAAGCGATCGTCAATGCACTCGTTGCAGCCGAAACAATGAAGGGGATGAACGGGAACACGGCGTATGCTCTGCCGCACGATAGATTGCGGGATGCGTTGAGAAAATATAATCGCTTAGTACTCAAGTGATTCGGGAACGACTGGAGGATGAGCGAACGGTGTGTTGAGATCAGCCACTGGCCGTTTCAATCCCTCCCACCTAGACGCCTTTGACGTTTCCGGAGCATAATAGCTCCACCCAAAACCCAATCAGAAAAGGAGTGTGAAATGTCCACAGCACAGCAGACTCAAGCCGAACTTCCACCTCATGTACAAATCATTCAGATGGTCAACGGGTCCTGGATCTCGAAGATCATTTATGCCGCGGCGAAGCTCGGCATCGCAGATCATCTTGCGGACGGTCCGAAGACAGCCGACGAATTGGCTGGTCCGACGGGAACGCACGCCCAGTCGCTTCATCGCCTGATGCGAACGCTTGGCGGGCTCGGAATTCTGACCTCGACAGATGATCGGACCTATTCGCTGACGCCGATGGGCGAGGCGTTAAAGACCGGGGCTCCGGGTTCCGCCCGTTCGATCGCAATGTCCTTCGGGAGCCCAGCGTTCGTGCTCGCTTTCGAAGAGATCATGCATTCTCTAAAGACCGGTGAGACCGGATTCGAAAAGGCATTTGGAATGGGGGTCTTCGACTACTTCGCCCAGCATACGGATGAGGCTTCGTTGTTCAGCGAGACAATGGTCGGCCTCAACGGCGGCGAGGCCGTCGCAGTCGCTGAAGCCTACGATTTCTCAGACGTTGGCAGCGTGGTCGATGTCGGTGGAGCGACGGGCAATATGCTCGCGGCAATACTCTCGCGTCACGAAGGTCCGCGAGGCATCTTGTTCGATATGGAACACGTCGTGGCAGATGCTCCGGCGCTTCTGGAAAAGAGCGGAGTTGCCGATCGGGTCACGATCGAAAGCGGTAGTTTCTTTGAAAGCGTTCCGGCCGGCGCTGACGCGTACGTCCTGTCGCACATCATCCACGATTGGAATGAGGAGCAATGCCTGACGATCCTCGGCAACATCCGCAAAGCGATGAAGCCGGATAGCCGCGTGCTGATAGTAGAGATGGTCCTCCCGCCCGGCGACACTCCGCACCCGGGAAAGATCCTCGACATCGTGATGCTCGTCTGCCCCGGCGGCCAGGAACGCACTCCGGACGAATATGACGCGCTGCTCTCAAAAGCCGGCTTCCGTATGACACGTATTGTCCCGACCGATTCGGCAGTGAGTGTTGTCGAAGCGGTTGTGAAATGAAGTTTCCACCGCCGAGACGCAGAGACGCAGAGACGCAGAGGAAACCATCTAGACAAGATTACTAGTTCTCGCTGTCTCCGCGTCTCCGCGTCTCGGCGGTAAGCGCCTTTTCTAACCAGGAGTAAGTACCACGATGACTACCCCAACATTCGATCCGGCAAAGTACAAAGACACGACAACACAACAGTGGCAAGCAGCTGCCGAAGCGTGGCATCGATGGGCACCGACGTTGGCAGAGTGGCTCGGCCCCTCAACGGCGACGATGCTCGACATGGCGGGCGTTCGCATTGGTAGCCGAGTCCTCGACGTAGCGGCAGGTGCGGGCGAGCAGACGCTAGTCGCCGCACGCCGCGTCGGACCCGACGGTCATGTTCTAGCGACGGACATCTCATCGAACATTCTCGAATTTGCAGCCGCCGAAGCGCGAACGGCAGGTTTGAGCAATGTCGAGACGCGTGTGATGGACGGCGAGAATCTCGACGAGCTTGATGCCGATTCATTCGACGCCGTGATCTCCCGGGTCGGTCTTATCTATTTCCCCGATCAGCAGAAGGCGTTGACCGGGATGCTTCGCGTTTTGAAACCCGGCGGACGCATCGGAGCGATCGTCTACTCAACCGCGGACAAAAATCAGTTCTTCTCGATCCCAATCACCATCATTAGAAGGCGTGCCGAACTTCCCCCACCGCTGCCCGGCCAACCGGGCCCATTCAGCCTTGGTGCCCCGGGAGTTTTAGAAGAGGCATTCCGGACAGCAGGTTTTCGCGACATCGAGACGAGGGTCGTGTCCGCCCCGGTCCGAATGGCTTCCGCCGCCGATTGTGTCCGCTTCGAGCGCGAATCGTTCGGCGCACTCCATCAAATGATGTCGAGCCTGAGCGAAGCCGAGCGTGAAGAGACCTGGCAAGAGATCGAGCAGGAACTAAAACAATTTGAGACCGGCGACGGATTTGAAGGGCCTTGCGAGATGGTTGTTGGTTCGGGAGTTAAATGATTCGTCAGTCGCGTTAGCGACCGCATGCTTTTACCGTGGCCTTAAAGGCCACGGAGCCTTGGGAGAATTTCTTTCCGCATCAGCGGCAACTGAGTCAATCGCCGCTGACGCGACAAACTTCCGTTTTCGATACCGTGGCCTGAAGGCCACGGCTAAACGCATTTGACCGCTACGCGGTCGGCGAGAGGAGGTTCATTCGGGCACACCCGGCCGCTACCAAATGTATTGATATCTAGACCCGAAGAAGTTAGTTGGCGTATCATTTACCCATGGCAAACGAATACACGGCGGTGGTGAAAGAGGACGACGGCTGGTGGATCGGCTGGGTCGAAGAGGTCCCCGGCGTCAATTGTCAGG
This sequence comes from Acidobacteriota bacterium, assembly GCA_031425495.1. Lineage (GTDB taxonomy): Bacteria > Acidobacteriota > Blastocatellia > Pyrinomonadales > Pyrinomonadaceae > OLB17. Next base: position 496 of record JANPJL010000085.1, on the reverse strand, counting down.
AAGCTACGCGCGAGGAACTGCTGGAAAGTCTTCGAGTCAGTTTGAAAGAGGCTTTAGAATTTAATCGGGATGATGCTCGGCGTATGGCCGGTCCAATTTTTGAAGAAGCTCTTATTGCTGCATGAAGCGGCGCGAGCTACTAAAGCATCTTTCTGAACACGGATGCGCGTTGCTTCGCGAAGACGGACGACATTCCTGGTGGCACAATCCTTCCCAGAACCGCCGCTCCGCGATTCCTCGACACTCCGAGGTCAACGACAAACTTATCATCAAGATTTGCAAGGACCTGGGTATTCCAAAGCCGTAAGAGATTTATAATATGACCTACGTACGATCTACATTCCGTCACCCCGCACTGCCGAAGAATGATCTCGGCTACACCGTCGATTACTACGAGGGTTCGCTCTCCACACTCTGTGCGGGGTGCGGTCACGATTCGATAAATGCGGCGATCGTCGAGGCTTGCTGGCAGCTGAATATCGAGCCGCACAGGGTT
>JANPJL010000084.1:0-32630 GCA_031425495.1 Acidobacteriota bacterium | reverse complement strand
GCAGATTTAATGGCAGCGAAGGAAAATAATGGAAGAATTAATAAAAGGTTTAGTGGGCAAGCGGGTCGACGTGAGTTGTGGTCCGGGCTCGGTCCTGCGCGGCGAGGTCGTTGAAGTCAGGAACGGCGTTCTATATCTTCGAGACGACGATGAAAAAGCTGCCTATGTTGCAGTGGATAAAATTGCGACGGTTTATGAATGCGCCGACTCGGTTTCCCGTCCCGGCTTCATCGGCTGACTGTCTGTAACACAAGTGAAAAAAAAGCCCCGAACAACGCGATGTCGTCCGGGGCTTTGTTTTAATGTTTGCGAAATTATTTAGCCAGATCCTGGTCGTTCACAGCCGGCACCGCAGCCGGGACCGCCGGGCCTGACGTCGGCAGTCGTCGAAATCCTACAATACGCTTTTCCCAATATCCCTTGAATGGGGAATAAGTAATACCCTTACTCGACGATGCGTGATAGAAGCCATTCTCATCTGCAACGATTCCCATGTGACCCAGGCCGTTAAGGAAGACGAGTGTTCCGAACCTGAACTGTTCGTCGCCGCTAACTGGTACCGACATCGCCCAGAGTGTACGGGCACTCGACCGCGTGAAATTCATCCCTGCATCGCCGAAAACGCTCCACACAAAGCCCGAGCAATCGTAACGGTTGGGCCCGGAAGAACCGTAAAGGTAGGGAATGCCAAGGCGAGATTCGATTCCTCGCATGATCCGCGATGAAACTCCGTTGCTGTAAGCCAGCTTTCCAGCCGCCAACGAGGTCGCAGCGGCGAACATCGGGCTCGCAGAAGCGGTCTTCTTGACCAAGGGCTGATGAGCAGGTGGAGCAGCTACAATGAGCTGATTGGTTAGTGTCGGACGCTGAGTTGGAGAATTAGAAGGGATTGAAGAAGTAAGTGACTTCGTTTTATCTGTCGTCGATGCAGGGTTCGGTGGTTGATTGATGGGTCGGCTCGAAACTGACTTTACTACTCGTTGCCGCTCCTGAGCGGCTCCGGCCGAAACAAATACAAAACTTATAAACAATGCGCAGAACGACAGATATGAAATCTTCTTCAAATTTTTCAAAACTTAAACTCCAAAATTTTATTTAGCAGGGCGAGGCCGGACGGGGCGACAAGGAAGAAACACAAGCAGAAAACAAATAACAATGAAATTCGGTTTTTCCGAATTCTGACCCAAACTTGATCTATTTCTTTTTGCTTATTTTCGCCCGAACTACTTTTGTAGTTCCCAAATCCGACTCGAATTGCAGCGGTGCCGCATGTTCGGATTTCAGCTAAACCAGAGGATAGCACTTTCGGGAGAGTGATGGCAAACTCGGTTGGTCACAAAATTCACCAGCAGTCTGCAGGCCGGCGTTGCAGGGCATTTCTTATTTCAGAAAAGCCCTGCTCGCTACCTCTCCCGCCAAGCGCCTTCAGTTGTCTTTCGTATGCGAAGAGAAAGGTTCAATCGGGACGTAACTTCAGAAAAAAAAAGCCCGAAGGATCTTCGGGCCAAGGGCGATAGATGATTTGATATTTAGGCGGAGAACGACGTTCCGCATCCGCATCCGCCGCTGGCGTTGGGATTTTCGAATGTGAATCCCGAACCCATCATGTTCGAGGTGTAGTCGATCGTGATCCCATTCAGATATTGCGCGGAAAACATGTCGACGAAAAGTTTGATCCCGTGTTTCTCCACGATAAAATCGCCTGACTTGGACTCTTCCTCGATGTTCAGACTGTACTGAAAACCGGAGCATCCGCCGGGAACAACACGGACACGCAGTCCCGCCGCCTCCGTTAGATCTTCCTCGCCCTCAAAGAACTTTTTGATCTCTTGGGCGGCACTTTCGGTTACGGTTAATTCAACTGTTGGGGCTGCTACTGCTGACATGCTTTTTTATCTCCTCGAAAATTGGTCAGGACCCGCCTGAGCGAATCCTTACGTTATCGTAAATATTACCGACTGTCCGATGAAATGACAAGGGTTCGCGTTGTCGAGGATAGTCTTTACGGTAACCCTCCTCTCGGTTGCTCACACTGTCGGGAATAGTGCAGAGCAGTACGGGCGTGCTCACGGGACAAATGCATTTAAGATCGGGAGGTCGCCGTTTGTGCCGAATTGCACACTTAGCGTACCGGTATGAAGAAAACCCGGCACGTGTGTCTCTCAACACCGTGTCGGGTCCTCTATGAGATATATGACGCAGGCGTCCCTACATCTCCGCTAAAGTTCAGAACGAGCATTCGCTAGCGCACAGTAGCTACTGAGTTGAGACTGGCATCGAACGTTAACTGCGTTACATCGCCTCCGTCGGAGTTCATCACAAAGATGTTCTCGAAAGAGTTGGTCCCCGGTCGCCTGGACGAAAAGTAAATATGCTGTCCATTACGGCTCCAGGCCGGTGCGCGACTACAAAACTGATTATTCGGAATTCCATCGGGTTTGGGCGTCAGATTAGTCTGATCGCTGCCGTCTGAATTCATAACGAAGACCGAACAATAACCTTCGCGGCCACTCATGAATGCGATCCGCTTCCCGTTCGGCGACCAAGAAGCCATCTGATTGAGCGCCACGTTCTCGGTAAGCTGGATTGGATTCGTCCCGTCCAGGTCGATCAAGTAGATGTCCACATCTCGGAGGATAGCCAGCTGTTTTCCGTTCGGCGACCACTCAGGAAACATGTCAAAACCCGGATACTCGGTTACTCGAGTCAACTCAGTGCCGTCGGGATTGATCAAGTAGATCTCGAAATTGCCGTGCATATTCGAGTGATATACGATGTGGCGCCCGTTGGGTGACCATCGCGGCTGAGCATTGGAAATTCCCGCGATGGTGAAGGTCAACTGGCTTATGTTTCCTCCGTCGACGTCCATCACGAAAACCTCAAGATTCCCTTCCATGTTTGTCTCCGTTGTTCGCGAGCTGGCGAAGACTATTTGCCGTCCATCCGGCGAAATATTCGGTTGCTGATCGTTACGTTCGTCGAACGTAAGACGGGTTTGATCCGTTCCATCGGGATTCATTACGTAAACCTCGAAGTTGCGGGTACCGTTGGGATTGATGACACTGTTGGTGTGAAAGGCGATGCTCTGAGGCGGGCCTTGATACTTGGCCCAGTCATCGTCAGATGAAGCGGATACCATCTGCCAGTCCGCGTGGGTCGTATGGAATACGCCGGCCAGGGCTGCAATTAGTACACCTGCAGATAAGAGTGTCATTGGTTTATAAGTTGGATTCTTCATGTTTATACTCTCCTTTAGTTATCAACGTCCCAATTCGAAAGTCCTCAGCCTCGCCGCTAATTTCAGGAGCGGATCCGCGTTCATTAGCCATTCCTCCACTTCGATTTTTTGTAATGATTAAGGCCGCTTTTGTGCTACCTTATCCGTAAAACGCGAGAACGGGGTGGAGATTGGCGGAGGATTTTTTTCAAATCATTCTCTACCGTTGCTCCGTGGCGGCAAGGACTCACCTCCCCTACGCATGAAATGGAAGAGCCCGGACAGGCACAGATAACCCAACTGCTTCTGGATTGGAGCGAAGGTGACCGGGACGCACTCGAGCGGATGACACCGTTGGTCTACGGCGAGCTGCACCGCCTGGCTCATCACCATATGAACCGCGAGCGTGCAGGTCACACTCTTCAGACTTCGGCTCTCGTAAACGAAGCATTCCTTCGTCTTGTTGATCAAACAAATGTTAAGTGGAATAACCGGGCGCATTTTTTCGCCATCGCGGCGCAAATGATGCGGCGAATTCTGGTGGATCATGCCCGCAGCCACCTGTATGCAAAACGCGGTGCAGGAGCCGTTCACGTATCACTCGACCACGTGGGATTAGCTTCGCATGATCCAAGTGCGGAAGTGACTGCTCTTGATGGGGCCCTGACAAAGCTCGAGGAGATCGACCCCCAACAAGCACGCGTTGTCGAACTAAGATTTTTTGGCGGGCTTACGATCAAAGAGACCGCGTCGGCGATGGGGATCTCAGTAGATATGGTCAAGCGTGAATGGAGTATCGCGAAAGCTTGGCTGTACCGGGAGATGAGCAGCAATACAGAATGAAATCCTCTGAACGATGGCATGAGGTGAAGGAGATCCTTTATCCCGCGCTAGAAATGGCGGCGGCGGAGCGTTCTTCATTCCTCGACGAAAAGTGCGGCAGCGATATTGCGATGCGGCAGGAGATCGAATCCCTGATCGCGGCACACAGCAGGGCTGCCGATCGATTCGAATCTCCCGCGGTTGAGATGATCGCCGGGGTCGTTTCCAGTGAGTCCGATGATGACAGCCTGGTCGGAAGATCACTGGCACAATACGAGATCATCGAGAAGATCGGAGCCGGTGGAATGGGGGAGGTTTATCTCGCCATGGACACCGCTCTCAACCGGAAAGTCGCATTAAAGTTTCTGCCATCGTTCTTCACGCAAGACAGCGAACGTCTGAGAAGGTTTCAACAGGAAGCCCGGGCTGCATCGGCGCTTAACCACCCAAATATCCTGACCATACATGAGGTCGGACATCTCGACTCTGCACATTACATCGCCACTGAGTTCGTTGACGGCGAGTCGCTTCGTCATCAAATAAATCGCGCGCAGTTGAAGATCACGGAGGCTCTTGACGTTGCAGTTCAAGTCGCGAGCGCCCTAGCGACCGCGCATGAAGCAGGCATCATTCACCGCGACATAAAACCCGAGAACATCATGCTGCGACGGGACGGGATCGTAAAGGTCGTCGATTTCGGTCTGGCAAAACTGACCACGCGGCCAGCCAGTGAGTCGGAAGCTTCGACCGTGGTCAATACGGACGAAGGAATCGTGATGGGCACCGCGCAGTACATGTCTCCGGAGCAGGCCCGCGGTGTAAAGGTCGATACTCGTACTGACATCTGGAGCTTAGGAGGTGTGCTGTATGAGATGCTGGCTGGACGTTCCCCGTTCGAGGCACCGACAACAGGAGACGTTATAGTTTCCATCCTCGAACGTGAGCCGGCCCCGCTCGCACGCTACGCCGGGGAGGTCCCGCGGGAGCTACAACGGATAATCAGTAAGTCACTGGCAAAGGACCGTGAGAAAAGATATCAGTCCTCCAAGGATCTGCTCATCGATCTGAAAAACTTGCGCGATGAGTTGGAGTTCGAGGCAAAGCTTGAGCAATCGGTACAACCCGCAAAGAACGCGGACGTGGTGACCCGTCGGCAAGCGGCCGTGGATGATACCCATGAGCCCGCAATGCGCGTCACGGAGCCGATCGCTCTGCAATCACCATCGAGTGCCGAATACATCGTCAGGCAGATCCAACTCCATCGAAAACGTGTTGCCGTCGTGATCGCGCCTATTCTTGCGATCGTCGCGGTTGTGAGTGTCGGCGGCATTGAGTTGTACAGATCCTACTGGCAGGTCGATCCGTCGAAACAGCCTACTGCATCTTTGCAAACGATGAAGATAACGAGGCTAACCAGCACGGGGAAGGCTTCTCAGGCAGTAGTCTCGCCCGACGGCAGGTACGTCGTCCATGTGTCGAGTCAAGACGGTCTTCAACACCTGCGAGTCAGGCAGGTCAACACCAATAGCGACGTACAAATAGTTGCGCCGGAGGAGGTCCGGTATACGGGATTAACCTTTTCGCGAGATGGCGATTTTGTTTTCTATGTAGTTTCCAGCAAGGACAATTCCCAAACAACCCTTTATCAAGTTTCTGCTCTCGGCGGGACGCCACGCAAGCTGATCTCGAATGTCGGAAGCTCGGTCACATTTTCTCCGGACGGAAAACGCCTGGCCTTCATTCGTCAGTTTATGGAGTCGGGGGAGCACGGCTTGGTAGTTGCCAACGCGGACGGGAGCGATGAGCGAAAAATTGCCGTACGCAAATTCCCAAACTTTTTCAGGTCTGTCGCATGGTCGCCGGACGGAAAGACAATCGCGTGCGGAGCGGGGAGCCACGTACCTATCTACAACAGCTATGTGGTTGAAGTTCCCGTGGAAGGTGGCCCGGAGAAACCCATAACCTCGCATGGATGGACTTTCGTAGGGCAGGTTTCCTGGCTTGAAGACGGGAGCGGCTTGATCGTGGCGGCATCGGAACAAGCGTCGGCCAGCTTTGACTCACAGATCTGGTTTCTTTCACGCCAGGGTGGTGAGGTTCGACGCATCACCAACGACATGAATAATTATTCTGGAGTCAGCATGACCACGGATTCGAGCCGGTTGGTTACGGTCCAGTCGGAGACAGTTTCGAATATATGGCTGATTCCAAGCGGTGATCCCGCGCATGCCAAGCAGATCACGCACGGGGTCGGCAAACGAGATGGACGTGACGGCGCCGTTTGGACGCCGGACGGCAGGATCATCTATGTCTCGAAAGAAACTGGTAACGATGATATATGGATAATGAACGCGGACGGAAGTGGAAAAAGTCAGCTTACATCCCGGACTGGCATCAACAATAACCCGTCCGTTTCACCCGACGGCCGCTTCATTGTTTTTACCTCTACGCGAGACGGGGCTGCCCACATTTGGCGAATGGATATTGACGGGGCTAATCCGAAGCAATTGACAAGCGGGGGTGGTGAAAACCATGCACAGTTTTCATCCGATGGGAAATGGATCGTCTATACGCTCTTCGCGGGCAGCCCGACTCTTTGGCGTGTCTCGATCGAGGGCGGAGCTCCGTCCCAGATATCTGAAAAGACCCTTTCGACACCTGCCGTGTCTCCCGACGGGAAGATGATCGCCTCAGTCTACTATGAGGAACCGAATTCGCCGCCGAGAATAGCCGTCATACCGTTTGAAGGAGGAGAGATCACAAAGACATTTGACGTTCCGCATCCCACGTGGGGAAACCTTCACTGGACACCCGATGGGACTGCACTCACCTATGCCATCACTACCGGAGGCGTCTCCAATATTTGGAGTCAATCGCTGGCTGGCGGTGCGCCAAAGCAGCTAACTGATCTTAAAGCAGATCAGATATTTCGATTCGATTGGTCAGCGGATGGAAAGCAGATCGTTACCTCTCGTGGAGTTGAAACCAACGATGTGGTACTGGTGAGCAACTTTAAGCAAGCGAACTAATAGTCAATTCAATGAATCCAGAGCGGCGCGTATCTCCGGAATGCTCGGTCGCTGCTTGTAGTCCTGATAGACCTTCGCCCACGCGACGCGGCCCGCCTTGTCGATCACATAAACCGCCGGATAAGGAATGCCGTCGAACTTCTGCTCCGTGTACGCCGGGTCGCGTAACCCGTACGCATCGATCACTCGATGACCTGGATCGGATAGCATCAGGAATGTTATTGCTCCCCGCCCATCCGCCGCGATCTTTTCAGCGAATTCTTTGCTCTCCGACGGCGTGTCGACACTGACGGCATAAAGGCGAACAGGCTCATCCTTTTGCAACAGGGAGCGTAGCTCGGCCAACTGCCGAGCGCAGTACGTTCACCAGTGGCCTCGGTAGAAGACGAGAACGGCGGGAGCGGTCCCGCGGGCTGACGATAGCTCGACCTTCTGATGATGTTGATCCTCAAGCGCAAAGTCAGGAGCGGTATCACCGGCCTGAACGGGTGATGTCCGAGGCTCCAATGCGACGGACCGGGGTTCTTGTGGGCCACCGCACGCCAGGCCGATAATCAGTATTGCAAGTGCCCCGACAATTTTCAGCATCATTTACTCTCCTCCTGCGCGACAGTGACGGCCCGGTGTCGTCAGTTTGCGACCGCGGCTATTATAAATCGGGCCAGGCAGCAAAGGAAAATTTGCACAGGTTGCGGCACCCGGCGCAGACGCGAAATTTAATTCAGGAAAGGCAAATATGGCTCAGTGCAGATGAACGATCACGCCCTAGGCGACATGGATTCTTCCGCACGCGATCACTGCTTCGGCCTGAATGTAACGCCGTGCTTTTTTCCGATGTCGTTGATCTGCGCAGGTGTAAAGGTCTTGAGGCCGGCTCCCGGCGGTGAGCTGATCTCACGGAAGAAGCTTTCCAGCCCGGGCGGGGTGACGACCCAAAGGAGCGAGATACCGCTCGCTTTTGTTTCCACTCCGTGCCAGGTGCCGCGTGGAATAAAGATGGTATCGCCCTTGCTTACAATTCGCCGATCGTTCTCCACAACAGCAGTGCCCTCGCCTTCGTTGACGTAAAGTACCTCGTCCTCGTGTTCGTGCACGTGAACGGGAATACCGACGCCCGCTTCCATCACTTGTGTGCCGAGAGCCATTGCGGGTGAGCCGGTGCGCGGATCGACTTTAATAGTGACCGTGTTGCCTTTTGCACGTTGGAGAACTTCGCCCTCTCCGGAACGAAGAATGAAGCCCTTGGCCGGCGTCGGAGTCGGAGTGGGGACGGTAGACTGAGAAAAGTTACCTTGAACGCTAGAAACAGTGCCAAGCTGACTTGCAATAAGAACTGTAATCGACAGAAGAGCGAGCGACATTAGCCAACTGGATTTTCGCGAATTACAGCGCATCGCGACCTAGGGTAACGTCCCCGCGCATTTTTTCAAAGGGCCCTCTGCAATATCACGAGTTCTGGCTTCATCGCCTCGATCGAGACCTGCCGCGCGACTTCTTCGGCAACGTGACGGAATGCGGCGGACTGGGGCGAGTCGGGAAATGAGACGACAACCGGGACGCCCGTGTCACCACCCTCGCGGACCTCCATTCCCAGAGGTACTTCGCCAAGGAAATTCAAATTGTATTCACCACACAACTTCTTCCCACCACCGCGACCGAAGATCTCGTAGCGATTGCCGGTGTCCGGAGCAATGAAATATGACATGTTCTCGATCACACCCAGGACCGGAACGTTGACCTGCTCGAACATCTTTACGGCCCGGCGGACGTCCGAAAGCGAAACTTCCTGCGGTGTGGTGACAAGCACGGCGCCCTGGACGGGAACCAGTTGGGCAAGACTCAATTGAACATCGCCAGTTCCCGGCGGCATGTCAACGATCAAGTAATCGAGTTCGCCCCAATTTACGTCGCTCAGAAACTGACGGACAACACCGTGAAGCATCGGCCCCCGAAGGATCATCGGCTTATCCGGCGGCACTAGCAGCGCCATCGAGATCATCTTGATGCCGTGCGCCACCATAGGTTTAAGTTGGCCGTTCTCGACTTCAGGCTCATCAAAACTCGCACCGAGCATCATGGGCACGTTTGGTCCATAGACGTCCGCATCCATTAGCCCGACCTTTGCACCGTCTGCGGCAAGGGCAACAGCGAGGTTGACTGCGACAGTCGATTTACCGACACCGCCCTTTCCACTCGAAACGGCTATGATATTTTTCACGCCCGGGATCGCAATGTTGTTCGCAATGCCGCGGCCCTGAGGCACTTCGGCGTCCATCGTGATCTTTACGCCGGTAACACCCTCAAGCGCCCCGACGATCGCGCGCGCCTGATCTTCCATCTCTTCCTTTACCGGACACGCCGGTGTGGTGAGCACGATCCGGAACGCAACGTCGCCGCCGGCGATCTCGAGATCACGAATAAAGCCGAGCGTGACAATGTCTTTTTTCAGATCCGGGTCGATGATCTGCTTGAGAGAATCCAACACAAGTTGGTTTGATAGCTGACTCATTATGTATGTTAACGTCCAGATACTAGAATTATGACGTAAGTGTAACAAACGCTGTTATGGGTTTGTCTAAGGGCGAACAGTTTAATTTACTAGCGATCGAAGCCCGTTCGTGTCGGATCTGTCCGAATCTTGCCGAAAGGACTGCGGTGCTCAGCGATTTGAATGGATCGCTTGAACCGAAAGTGCTCTTCGTGGGAGAAGCTCCGGGGCGGGCGGGTGCCGACCGGACGCGACGACCGTTCTATGGAGACAAGTCCGGCGACAATTTTCAAGTGCTTCTCGATTCGATCGGATTGGATCGTGAAAAGATCTTTATCACAAGCGCGGTGATGTGCAGCCCCAGGTCGCCGACCGACGCAAACCGCAAGCCGACGCGGAGCGAGATAAAGAATTGTTCCGCTTACCTGAAATTAGCTATCGACCTGATTCGCCCGAACGTTATTGCCACCCTCGGTGCTGTGGCTCTTGAAGCGCTTGCTTTGATTACCTATCATGACTTCAGGCTTAAGACCCACGCGGGGCAAAGCCTTTTTTGGAACGACGCAAGACTCATCCCGCTTTACCATCCCAGTCCGCAGGTTATCGCGGCCCAACGTGGAATGAATCTCCAGTTAAGTCATTTCCAGACACTCGGCAAACTTATTCGATGAACTCGAACGACAGGCTGCATTACAATCACGTTCATTCCGGTGGCTCGGCGTACCATCGCCAGACCCGCGGACTTATCGCAGTCCACGGCGGCGAGGCAATTCAGTTCCTCGACGGGTTGATCTCGAACGACGTGAAGACACTCGAAGACGGGGGAATGATGCTCGCGGCATTTCCCGACGCTAAGGGTCGTCTAATCGCAGTCGTACGCATGGTGAGGCAGGCCGAGCGATTTTTGATCGAGACCGAAGAAGCTACGCGGAAGTTGGTCTTCGACAATCTTTTCCGGTTCACGATGGCAGGGGACTTTTTCGTGGAGGACCTCAGCGAAACTTATAGCTTCATCCGTGTTTTCGATAGATCGTTTATTCCGATCACTCCGCCATTTATCGAGTTCGACATGAAATACGGAACGGACTATTACGTTCATCGCGAGGACGAGGTCGACTTCGTCGGCGAGTTGCTCTATTTCGAAGCACCCGAGATCTCTGATCAACTCTTTGAAGCGCTTCGAATCGAACAGGGCATCCCGCTTTACGGGATCGATATGGACTCCACAACAGTCGTCCCCGAATTAGGGCTCGACGGGTTGATCTCCTATAACAAGGGATGTTACATAGGCCAGGAGATCATTGCCCGGATCCACTTTCGCGGACACGTCGCAAAAAAACTTACGGGGTTGATTTTTCCGTCCTCGCCCGAATCGTTAATACCTGAATTGAAAGGAACAGATTTGATCGCCGAAGATGGCAAAAGCGCGGGGAAGATAACGTCCGTCACAATATCGCCGGCGTTAGGAAAGACAATCGCGCTCGCGTATGTGAGATACGATTACCTTGCCGAGGGAACAACACTGCTCGCCGGTGAGCAGAAAGCAGAAGTTGGCGTGCTTCCATTTTTGTAGAGTTCGGGCCGCAATTTTCTCATTGGGGATAGATTATGAAATCGCATAGATCGCTAACGTTACTGGTCGTTGTACTTGTACTGGGTTCGACTTCCTGCTCAAGGATCTCGGATCGTCCGGTTTCATCAACGGCTGCATCGTTGACCGCGAACACGACATCAGTATCCGCACCCGAAAGACCGTTCGCCCGGCACATGTTGTCTGTCAGCGGATTGCAGACGATGAACGAGTACATGCTGCCCGCGGCTCGCAGCCGGCTGGATGAGGAACCCGCTGGTGATACCGACGCAGGATACGACCCGGCTACGCTGGATCCGACCCCGGTGACGGAAGAGCTGTCGTCCGGAAGTGCTGAGGTAACGGAAGAAGTCGCGCAGGATCCCAGCGGGGAAGAGGTTTCGACGGATCGAAATAAATTCCTTTGGGCGAAAAGATCCTATGGTGAAGCGATAAAGGCCTCACCGAAAAGTAATGGCATCATCGTTCTATACGCGGATGAGAGTGTCTATGACATCAGCCGTCTAATGGATTTGGTTCAGACGGGGCGGAATCAGATCGTTGAAGGGTCGGAACTCGGAACGGAACGGGTCCAATTAGTTTTCGGTGGCTACCGAGGAACTCCGCAAGTGGAGCTGTGGGTGCTTCCGCAAGGTTCGATGCCGGAATTCAGAGTAGAGGATCGTATCAAGGCGAACGAGCCGGAAAACTAGACTATGACGACCGATTCAAGCTTGGGCCGGGTGCATTTATTGCACCCGGTTTTTCTTTTGAATCGTTGTGATAAGATTTCCTCGAAAGAACCCAGGAATATGAACGACCTCGATATCGATCTGCCGATCGCTAAACTCGCGTATACGATTATCCAATCACTGCTTGACGGTCACGAGGCGCTGAGTGACCTGCTTGTTCTGATGTCGCATGCACTCGACGAAGATACGCTCAAGGCTTTGACTGCGACCGGTGAATGGCAAAGCTATATGGATTCGAAACGAGCTCTCGAAAGTACCAAGGTCCAGATCGAACTCTTCACGGCCGAATTGAGGAAGCTCGAAGATGCTTGACCTGATAATCGTTGGTGCGGGGCCTGCCGGAATCGCAGCCGCGTACGAAGCCAAACAACACAACCTGAATTACCTGGTCATAGAAAAGGGCCTGATCGGGAATACGATCTATAACTACCCGGTTGGACTGACTGTTTTCTCTACTACGAACGAACTCGAGTTCGAGGCAGGCGGACTGAACCCCGCACGCGAAAAGCCGACTCGGGAGGAGTTGTTGTCTTACTACGTTCGTTTTGTTTTGGACAACGAGTTGAACGTGCATACGGAAGAAGCCGTGGATGAAGTGCGGATCGCGGAAGGCGGATTGCGGAATGCTATTGCGCCTGGGTTCGAAGTGATCACAGAAAAGGGGGCATACTCTGCACGTACAGTCCTGTTCGCGATCGGTGCGATGGACTATCCGCGAAAGCTTAACGTGCCCGGCGAACATCTGCCGAAAGTTCACGATCTATTTCGCGAGACCTATCCTTGGGTAAAGAAACGTGCACTGATCGTTGGAGGAGGGAATTCGGCAGGCGAGGCTGCATTGTTTCTCGCCGAGGAAGGGGCCGATACAACTCTTGCGATCTTTCGCAGCGACTGGGAGAATAACGATCCAAAGCAGGGCTGCATTAAGTACTGGGTAAAACAGCCGCTGGAAGAAGGGCTTCGAAAACACTGCCTTAAACTGTTTTTCCTCGGCAAGGTTATCGAGGTTACGGACGGAACCGTTGAGCTTGAAGACGAGGACGGGAAGCGCGAATCTCTCCCGAACGATGTCGTGTTCGTGCTGATAGGATCCGACGCAGATCTAACAATGCTAAAAAACCTCGGTGTCGAAACAGTTACGAGCGGAAAACATGGAGAGGTACCGGTCTACGACGAACAGACCTTCGAGACGAATGTTCCGGGAGTCTACGTCGCGGGCCACTTTACCAAGCATCGGCATATCAAAGGAGCGATCGATGCCGGGAAATCGATCATCCCGATGCTCGCCGCAAAGTTGAATTTTATCGAATCGGAAAGCGCTGCTTAGAAGCGACCGGGGTGGCCTTCGCGCGAAAATGCGCGAAAGCGATTCCCACTTTCGCGCACATCTATAATAAAGAACCCGGATGCTCCCGCGGTTGACACCAACCATTCGCTAACGGTCCTTGTTCTGAGTCCTAACCATCACCTTCTGATTCTGGAACCGGTCGGCAATATTTGCCGGATTGATCTGGTAACCGGTGACGTCGAAGACTTCGCTGGTCTGACCCGCGACCGCGGTCGTCCATCTGTAGGGAAGTTGTACGCCGTTCACGCTGCGGTAATCTGAGAAACGAACGTTGAACTCAGCCATTTCGCCACCGTCGATCTTGTGATTGAACATTACAACGTCTTTCGAGACGTCCGTACCTTCCGGGGCCTTCGTCCTAAATTGCATAACTCTCGGCAACGCGTGGCCTTGATAGCTAACCATGACAGGCAGGCTCGAAGCTTTTGACAAGTAGAGCTTGATGTTCGATCCGCCAAAGCCCGCGTTGACTATGTTGCAGCTCGTTCCCTCGACATCGCCTTCGCCAACAAATGTGTAGCTAACATCCATTCCTTCGGGAGCCGTCAGTAGAAGCGATAAGGTGGTACGCAGAAGTTCATTCTGGCGCATTCCTGAATGAGCGGCACCGGCTCCGCCCGCAAGTTTCATATGCTGAGCTTTGTCGCCGCGCACAATAACCTTTTCAACTTCGTGTCCATCATCGCTACGGACGATGATCTTCTTACCGTCGTCGGTTGTGAACTCTCCGTTCTTGCCTTCGCCCCCGCCGATCGTTCGTACAATGACCTTCTTGCCATCGGGGGTCGTCGACTCTCCATTCTTACCTTCGATAATTATCTTCTCGACGTGCGGTCCAACGCCTTCGGTCCGCTTTACGATAACCTTCTTTCCATCCGACGTTGCCCACTCACCCTGCTTCGCATCCGAGCGCACGATCATCACATCGTGTTTCTCGCCCATCACCTTTTCGCCTTCGGGGCCGTCATGCCGGCCGATCTTGACCATCTTTGAAAGCTTGTCCGGTAACTGCATTGCGATCTCGGTTTCGCCCTGCTCGGTACGGGTTTCGGTGCCCATCTTGATCGTGTGGGTCGCGTTACCCTTGATTATCATGCTGCGCACTTCCGCGATGGACTGCTCTCCGCCGATCGCGATGCGAGCCTGTTTAATAAGTGCAATCGCCTTTTCGTCCGACTTGAAGCCGGCTCCGACCTCTTCTACAAGCGCTCCGAGACCGATACAGAATACGGTCACGCTTAGAATTGAAACGATGAATCTTTTCATTAGTACCTCCGGGTAAATAGTATTGCCGAGCGAGCTTAGACTTAGATCAAACATCTTTAGGAGAAGTATTTGAAAATGGCATCTCGCTCGGCATGATGAATTATTCCAGACCTCATTGGGCAAATGGTTAAGATGACGCAAAGAAATTGTTAAGGATGTAAAATCTGCGGAAAGTCCATTGTTTGCCGACTCGCGTTAGTAGCATAATGCTGATGACGTTATGAAGCGCACGTGGTTTTCAATTCTGGTCGTCTCCGGCATGCTCGGGCTGCTGACGCTCTTTGTCGGCCTACAGTATAGGTTACTGTCAGAGGCGGGCGAAGCCGAGCGCGAACGCATGCAGAAGCGCGTGGAAACGGACACTGCCCGATTTGCTGAGGACTTCGACCGTGAGATGCAGGCTGGTTACTACAACTTCCAAACCGACGCGGCGATGTGGAGGAGCTCGGACTGGGCTGAGTTTAACGAGCGCTACGATTTTTGGAAGGAACGAACCGCATACCCGGAACTTATTCGGGAAATTTATTTTGTATCGACGCAGGCTGATTCTCAGCCGCTAAAGTATGATCCGGCACGACGAGCTTTCGAAACGTCTCAAACCACGGCGGAACTCGAAAGCTTACGTACGCGATTTTCAGATGAGGGCTTCAGACCGGTTTACGAGGACGCGTTCGCAATGGTTCTGCCCGTGCACGAAGGCGGCGGGCAGCTCGAGCATATGATGATCCGGCGTACCGAAAAGGATGGGATGCCTCACTTCAAGGTGCCCGAGAAATTTGGATGGCTGATCGTTTTGCTCGACGGGGCAGTTATTAAGGAACGTATCTTTCCCGATCTCGCGAAGAAATACTTTCCTGACGAATACAACATCACCGTATCGGATAAGGCAGGGCAGCCGGTTTTTGAAACTAATGGTGCGATGACCTCGGCCGACGCTACCGCACCGATGTTTAATATGTCGCCGGACAATCTTATGTTCTTTGCCAACCGCGAGGCTTTGCCGAAGATGTCGCCCGAGCATAAGAGCGGAGTCGTGATCAACCAGCGCGTGGAAAGTCACACGTTCAGCCGTACCGAAAAAGGTGTGAAACCTGGAACCTTCAAGATAGAGGTCAAGGATCCAGGAAACGGGTCGCGGCAACGGACGACGGTTGTGTCGAGTACGGGCGATGGTGGCGGGAATCCGTGGACGCTAAGCGCCCAACACTCAGCGGGTTCGGTCGACGCGTTCGTTACGGGTGAGCGCAACAAGAGTCTCGCGATCGGCCTCGGGATCTACCTGCTGCTGGTCGGCGGAATTCTCGCAATTGTCCTTTCGGCACTCCGTTCAAAACGATTCGCACAGCGTCAAGTCGATTTCGTCTCGAGCGTTTCGCATGAATTTCGCACTCCGCTCGCAGTCATCTACTCGGCGGGAGAGAACCTCGCGGATGGAGTAGCGAAGGAGACGTCGCAGGTTTCGCGTTACGGCGAATTGATCAAAGGCGAAGGAAAGAAACTATCACGAATGGTCGAGCAGATCCTGGAGTTCGCCGGGGCGAGCTCAGGTAATAGGAAATACAATCTGGCGCCAACCGACGCCGTCGAGGTCGTAAACGATGCTCTCGACGAATGCCGCCCCCTAATCGACTCGGGAGGTTTTGCGATCGAGACCGAACTACACTCGGATCTGCCGACGATACTCGCCGATCGTACAGCGCTCTCGACGGCGATCCAGAATCTGATCGCGAACTCGGTTAAGTACAGCAACGGAACGAAGTGGATAAAGATCTCGGCGGTGAATGGCGGTGGCTCAGTCAAAATATCGGTTGAGGACAAGGGGATCGGCATTAGCGTCCGTGACACCGGTCGCGTCTTTGAACCGTTCTATCGTGCAAAAGAAGTTGTCGATGCTCAAATAAGCGGGAACGGACTCGGCCTCAACCTGGTCAAGAATATCGCCGAAGCACATGGCGGAAAGGTGGCGGTCGCGAGCAAACAGGGTGCGGGAAGTACGTTCACGATCGAGTTACCGCGAAAGTAACGCGGCTTTTTCCGAGAGATAGTAATGCGCATTCTTCTGATTGAAGATGAACAGGGATTGATACTGACTCTCACCGATCGGCTCGAGAGCGAAGGCTTTGAAGTGGAGTCAGCCGCCGATGGCAAGATTGGTTACGATAAAGCTCTCGCGGGAAAGTACGACCTGATAATCCTCGACGTCATGCTGCCGAAAAAAAACGGTTACGATGTGTGCCGTGACCTTCGTCGGAACGATATCGAGACGCCGATCTTGATGCTGACTGCTAAGGGCGAGACGATCGACAAGGTTCTCGGGTTGAAACTGGGCGCCGACGATTACCTTACGAAGCCATTCGAGGTGATCGAGCTGCTCGCGCGAGTCGAGGCACTTCTGCGTCGCTCACCCGCGCATTCAAACGGCCGGTCAGGCGATGCGTTCCGGTTTGGTGAGGTCACTATCGACTTTAAACGCGCGGAAGTTATCCGGGATGATCAGCCGGTCGACTTGTCGGCGATGGAGTTCAAGCTGCTGCAGCATCTGATAGAGAACCGCGGCGTAGTTCATTCGCGCGACCAACTCCTCGATGCTGTCTGGGGCTATGATTCCACGCCCTCGACGCGAACCGTCGATGTGCATATAGCGTGGCTACGACAGAAACTTGAAGCGAATCCCAAACATCCCTACTTCATCCAGACGGTCCATGGAATGGGGTATAAGTTTAGTGAAAAGTGAAAGGGAAAGCTAAAAACTAAAAACTAAAAACTAAAAGTGGAAGAGGGAAGAGGGAAGAGGGAAGACCGGCCGATGGGAAAGCATCGCTCATAACTTTTAGTTTTTCACTTTTAGTTTTTAGTTCTCTTCCTGGTCGACGAGTTTCCTGAAACGCTGCGCGTCTTCCGTCATTTCGTTATTGTTGAAAAAGACGTACGAGGGTGTGTCCGGCGGAAGCAGCGATGCCAGTTCTTCGAGCTCGCCGTCTTCATACTTGTATCGCCATCCTCCGATGCCGTGGAGACGGAAGTAGCATTTGTCAGGTGTGACCGTACGGGTGACGAATGGGTCGACGCAATGCCACAGGTCGAGATCGTCGCAGATCTTTTTCACGACCTTGTCGTCCCACGGCCCGCGCGGCTCCCATGCAAAGTTCAAATCGCCGCGTTTCGCCTTCTTAAAAAACTTCCTCAAGTTCGCAATATTTTCCTTGGTCTGCTTAAACTTTGCCGGGCATTGGAAAAGCACGGTCCGAGCTTGCAGAGCCGCGGCGCACGCCAGCGTAGTTTCCAAGCCTTCGGTCACTATATCCGTCGGCTTAAAAAAGCCGGCCTCGTCTGTTTCCTTTTCGTCGAGTTTTTTCTTGATTCGTTTATACGTCGGGCTCGTCGCTTCGTGCGTGATAAGCTGCCAGGCTTTGAGCGTGAATTCGAAATCTGTGGCGATCTCACTCCGCCATTTCTCAAGAGTCTTTACCTGTGGTGGCTGATAGAAAGTGTGCTGGACCTCGACGCACTTCAGCACGTCCGAATACTCGTGCTTGTTCATGCGGAAGCCGCACGTCCCGATTTGGATACTGCTAGCCATGGTCAGGCTCTGTGAGCAAAGAATATGCCGTGCACGAATCTAGGTCGGCACGGCATACATTTATCACAGCGATGTCCGATGTGTTATGGCTGAGCCGTGATGACAAGCCCTTCAATTACGTCCGAGACTGTGATCACGATCGGGTCGAACGCCACACCTTTCTTGCTCGAGGTCGTGAGCGTACCCGTCAATCCGGCAGGAACACCGTCAATTCGGAAATAACCGAATCCGCTGGTAGTGGTCGTATATGTTCCGCCGTTCAGTCCCGTTAAAGTTACGTACGCTCTACTTATAGGTTCGCCGGAGTTGCCTACGACACGTCCGGTGATCGACCGAAGGTTCGGATCGGCAAGAACATGCACACGATAGTTATGGAAGGTTTGACCCGGCGTGCCGGTGATGTGTACCAATGCATTAAAAGAGCCAGCCGCGGGTGCAGTGCCGGTGACGGTCGTCGGTGACGAGCCGCCCAGCGTCAAACCGCCAAGGCTTCCGCTGTTTACACTGTAGGTGAACACGCCATTTGCCGGTACGACCGTGAAATTGTACGGAACTCCTGCGGTCGAGCTTGGCAGGAGGGCGTAATATTCACCGGACGCCTCGACAGCGCCGACGCCGACACTTGCACCAAACGGCCGCGTGACTCCGCGTTCGTCAATGTTAACTGCGACAGGTGGATTGCCGGCCGCACACGTTGCGTTGATCACGCAATTGTCGCCCATGTTGATGGCCGTCGATGCTGCCAAGGGGAAATGCGTCATACCAGATCCGCCGTGAAAGCCCAACGGCGACAGTAGTGGATCGACGTTTTGCTGATCTGCCGCCACCCATCCAGTACTCGTGCCGACAGTGCCGATGATATTGCTGCCGTGCGAAGTAATTAAACCGAAGGCATCGACGTTCGCCGCCGCCCCGGAGTTATACGCGATTATCGAATTGCGAAAGTTGGCAGTCGGGTTAGTTCCCGTCCGGTGGACTCCGCCTCCACCGACGCCGGCCGTATTGAACGCGAACGTCGAGTTGGTAACGATCAGCGACGTGCCGTTGTAATAAATCCCACCGCCCGTACCGCCCGGCGACGAGTTGCCGGAGAAAGTCGAGTTAGTGATCGTTACTGATCCGTTCGCCTGGAAGGCACTAGCGATACCAGTTCCGCTCGATGTGTTGTTATTGACCGTGGTGTTTCGCATGTGAACGGTCGAGGTCGAAAAATTCTGGAGCGCGGCACCGGAGCTTGTTGAGGAGTTGTTCGACACCACACAATTTACGATCGTCAGGTTCGCATTGACGGCGGGGCCGGTTGAAGCCGCATTATTCATTGCCCCGCCATTGGCCGCCGAGTTGCTGGTCAAAACGGAATCCGTCAGCACCATCGTTCCGCCGACGTTGTAGATCGCTCCGCCCCTACCGGTGTTCAATGTGCCGGCTCCATTCCCGCCAGTAAATCTCAGGCCGTGAATATTGACGACCACATTTGCGCCCGTGGCAAGTATGCGACTGGTGTTGTTACCACTTATCGTCAAGCGGTTTGCTCCGGTGCCGTATATCGTTAGAGTGCCATTCGCGGCGACAACGAGCTCCGTTCCGGACAAGGTGATCGTCTGTGGAGACGAGAATAACGGCAACGAAAAAACGATCACGTCATTGTCAGCCGTGGCGTTGGCGGCAGTGATCGCTTCACGCAGAGAACAGTCCGCATCACACGTTCCGTCGCTCGTGTCTGCGGTCTTTGTTACGGTGTAGACGGCAGCAGGGGCCGACTCTACCGCGACCAGCATAGCGATCGCGAGGCAGAGAATTGCAACACTTCTGATCATTACTTCCTCCTGTGTCTAAGGGCGAAATTACCTCCCGAGCTGCCGGACACGAAAAGCAAAGAATATCCGTCGCTCAGAGATCCAAATGAAGATTGTGAAAAGATTCTAACTTCGACCCGTCGCGAAACGCAATAAAAGGCGCGACTCTGCAACTCTGCAACTCTGCAACTCTGCAACTCTGCAATTCTGCAATTCTGCAACTCTGCAACTCTGGAAACTCTTTCAGATATTGAGCGCCAGCTGCTCTAATGGACCACTGGCCGCCCGTGAAGTGATATCTCGGCGGATGCCCGGAGCGATGATCTTAGACGCGGCTGCGGCTCGGAGAAATTCGGTCATCTCCTTTGCAGGCAGCGGATGGGCAAACAAAAAGCCTTGGCCCATCTCACAACCGAGGCTTAGCAGCATCGCAACCTGCTCCGGCTTTTCGATCCCTTCCGCGACGGTTACGAGGCGAAGAGTCTCACCCATCGATATGATGGCGCGAGCCATGGCCATACCGCCTTCATCGTTATTGATATTGTCGATGAAAGATTTGTCGATCTTGAGGACGTCGATAGGAAATTTGTGAAGCGAGCTCAATGATGAGTAGCCGGTACCGAAATCGTCGAGTGCGAGACGAACACCGATGTCCCGCAACTGCTGAAATCTGGAAGCCGTCGTTGCCGTATCCTTGAGCATTGTGCCTTCGGTAATCTCCAGCGTAAGTTTGTGAGGATCGAGGCCGCTCTGCGCGATCGCCGAGGCGACTGCGGTTGTGAGAGCGTTATCGAGGAACTGACGTACCGAGAGGTTAACGGCGATTGACAGCGGCTGAAGCTGATCGAACTTCCGATTCCAATTCTCGCACTGCGCGCATGACTGCTCCAGTATCCAGTGGCCGAGGTCCCGCATCAGATTCGCATCTTCGGCGATGGGGATAAATTCGGCTGGGCCGATCTCGATTCCTCGCGGATGATTCCAGTGGACGAGTGCTTCCATTCCCACGATGCGATTCGTGGCGAGCTCGATTATAGGCTGATAATACATCTCGAACTCGCCACCGCTCACAGCCGCGCGGAGTTCGGTTTCGAGGTCCGATCGATTTATCAGGGCTATGTGCATGTCATCCTCAAAAACCGCGAACTGGTTCCTGCCCTGACTCTTCGCCATGTACATTGCAACGTCGGCGTTGCGAAGGAGTGTAGCCGGAGCTTCCTGGGGATGCGAGCTGAGCGTGATCCCTATGCTTGCACCGATAAAAACGTCTTTGCCGTCGATATCGATCGGCTTCCTGACCATATCTAAGATGCGTTGTGCGACCAGGCATCCTCCGTCGGTACCGGATGTTTCCTCGATCAGTACCGCAAACTCATCGCCGCCCAGTCGAGAGGCCGTGTCGCTCGCTCGAAGGCAGTTCAGTAGACGATCGGCGACCGTCGTAAGGAGTGTGTCTCCCGCGGCGTGTCCCATCGTGTCGTTAACTGTCTTGAAGTTATCGAGATCGATAAATAGGACCGCGATCTGCGCTTTACGCCGTTCCGCCCGTGCTAGAGCGTGTTCCACGCGGTTTGTGAAGAGAACACGATTAGGCAAACTCGTTAGCGGATCGTGGAGCGCCTGGTGCGTTAGCTGGTCTTCGAGCGATTTGCGCTCGGTGACATCGCGTATGATCCTGCAGTAATAGGTCCCGTCGGGGGTCTGCCAGGATGAGACGGCAATCTCGAGTGGCAGCTCCGTTTGGTCTTGCCTTACGCCGCGAGTTTCAACGGTCGCTTTTCCGGCCTCGAGCATTCCGGCCGAGGTTAACGCTTCAACCACTGGATACGTCGAATGAATTTCCGTATCGCCCGGCGGAAAGATCTTCGATATCGGCATCCCGACTATCTCATCCTGCTTGTATCCGAAGATCTTTTCGGCACCCGGATTCCAGGAAATGATACTTCCTGCGGAATCTGTCGACACGATTGCGTCTGTCGCGGATTCGATGACGGAGCGAAAACGTGTCTCAGATTCGGCAAGGGATGCAGTTACTTTTGCGTTAGCGACGGCGTACCGGATCGCCCGTTCCAGAAGCTGTGCATCGATCTCACCCTTTACCAGATAGTCAGCCGCGCCTGCGTCATTTGCCGAGAGATCGACGTCCGAGTCACCCTGCCCTGTGAGCAGTATCATCGGCATCTGACATCCCTTTCTCCGAGCCTCGCGGATCAGGCCTATACCGTCGCCTTCGCCGAGCCGGTAATCGACCAGGCATACATCGTAACCGCCACTCAAGACAGCGGCGGCTGCCTCTTGATATCGCGAGATCCAAGTGATCTCGTATTCGGTACGTTTTGTTTCCCTCAGCAGTTCGGACGTCAGGACGTAATCATCCTCGTCGTCTTCGATGAGCAGGACGGTTAGTTTTTCCGGGATCATGCATTTTCTCCCTGCCGATCAGGTGGGCGTTCAACGATCTCAAACCAATATTTTCCGATCGTTTTTATGACGTCGACCATCCCTGCGAACGTGACCGGTTTGACAATGAAAGAGTTGACCCCGAGATCGTACGTCCGAAAAATGTCTTCTTCCGCCGTCGAGGTGGTCAGGATGATAACCGGAATATTCTTCAACGTCGGGTTGCTCTTTATTTCTTTGAGGGCCTCGCGACCATCTTTCCGGGGCATATTCAGATCGAGCAGGATCAAGCTCGGATGATCCTTGGCGTTGTCCCCGCTGTATATGCCGCGATGGTGAAGATAGTCCATCAGCTCTTCGCCGTCCTCTACGGTCTCGAGAATGTTCTGCAGACGGCTTTCCTCAAAGGCATCGCGGGTCAGCATACGGTCGTCGGCGTCATCATCCGCCAGCAGGATAGTTATCGGCTTGGTGAGTCTGTACATGTTAAGTTATCTCCGCATTCGATTGGTGCGTGGGCAGCGTGAACTTGAATTTTGCGCCATTCCCGGGAGTGCTGATTGCGGTGATGGTGCCGTTGTGACGCTCAACTATCTTTCTGCACACCGCAAGCCCGATCCCCGAACCTTCGTACTCTGCACGGCCGTGCAAGCGTTGGAAGACTGTAAAGATCTTATCGAGATACTTCTCGTCAAAGCCTATCCCGTTGTCCTCAACCGTGATCTCGAAGGCTCCGCCGTTTCCGTTTTCGCGAGGTTCGGCGGATATCTTTACGACCGGTGCGACTCCATCGCGACGGAACTTGAGAGCATTGCCGACCAGATTCTGGACGAGTTGACGCATCTGCGAGGGATCGGCATCGATGACCGGTAGCCCAATCATTTCGACACTCGCACCAGTTTCTTCGATCTTGACCTCGAGATCCGACAGCACTCCTTTCGTTATCTCTTCCACGTCCACGGGCATGAATGGCTGGGCCTTGGTAGTGACGCGCGAGAACGACAGGAGATCGTGGATCAACGTCTGCATCCGGCCGGCTGCATTTCGCATTCTTTCGAGATAGTCGAGGCCTGTCTCATCGAGTGCTCCCGAGTATTTCGTACTAAGCCGGTCCGCGAATGTTTGTACTTTCCGAAGCGGCTCTTGAAGATCGTGGGATGCGACAAACGCAAAGTCCTGAAGCTCCCGATTACTGAGCTGAAGTTTATGGTTGAAGACTCTGAGTTGTTCTTCAGCGAGCTTGCGTTCCGTGATATCGCTCTTGATCGAGATGAAATGGTTGGTGCCGGACGCTTCGTCAAAGACCGGCGTGATCGTCATCTCTTCCTCATATAATTCCCCGCTTTTTCGGCGGTTAGTAAGCTCGCCCTTCCATGGCTTGCCCGCGGAGATCGTCTGCCACATGTCGGCATAGAATTCATCGTCGTGCTTACCGCTTCTCAGTATTTGCGAGTTCTTTCCTTTGACTTCGTCGGCCCCATACCCGGTCAAGGTCGTAAATGCTCGATTCGACCACTCTATCGATCCGTTGCCATCGGTGATGAGGATTCCGTTGGCGGCCGCATCGAGGGCTGCGTTCAGCAGTAGCGTTCGACTTTCGGCCCGCTTCCGCTCGATCGAAAGGGCTATAGGACCAGCGACGTTGTTAAGGAAATTCAGATTGTCGTCTGAGTAGGAATGCTCTTTATCGTAACTTTGCACCACCAATACACCGATAATCTTGTCCGGCGTTCTGAGCGGGACACCCAGCCAGTATTCTGGTTGAGTGCCGATAAGCCGGAATTCGCCCTGGGCTTCGAGCGCTGCAGTCTTTTGTGCATCGAGGAGAAGAGGTCGACCGGTACGAAATACGTAGTCCGCGCGCGTTCCCTTCAGATTTGCGGAGGCGGGCTTTTCGTCGTGCTGGTCTACAAAGAACTGCATGATGAAAAGATCAGTGTCGGTGTCATGCAATGCGACAAAAAAGTTCCTAGCGTGCACCACGTTGCCGATGGCGCCGTGGATAAACGAAAGCAGCTCGTCACGGTTGGCGGTCTCACTGACCCCACGGAGTATGTTCCCGAGAGCCTCGCTCTCAAGCTCACGCTGTTTCTTCTCCGAGATGTCCGTGTCAAGGCCGATAACTCGCTCGAGTCGACCCGTTTCTTTATCGATCACCGATTCGCCCCGACGCCGAATCCACCGATAGCTGCCGTCCTTACACTTATGCCTGAACTCAACATCGATGTATGGAGATTCGGGATTCATCAAAGCGACGCGTGTCGGGTTTGCCAGGTATCGATCATCGGGATGGAAAAGCTCTGGGTACACGGCCATCGTGAAATGCAAGTTCTCGTCAGGCGAGTAACCGAACATCTCGCGCCATCGCGGGGAGAAATAAAACTTTTTACTCTTAAGGTCCCAATCCCAGACGCCGTCGCGATTCACTCTCAGCGCAAGCTGCCAACGCTGTTCCGCTTCCCGAAGCTTATTTTCGGAGCTCTTCTGCCCAGTGATATCGCGAACAATGGCGGCGATCGCCGCCGGGGCACCCTGTCGAGAACGCACCGGGAAGGCGGTCACGTGAGCAGTGAAAACAGTTCCATCCTTTCTCACGTATTCCTTTTCGTAGTCCACGGGTACCTGCTCTGCTATTACCCTCTTGTTTACTTCGAGAGTTGTCTCGCGGTCGAGGGCCGAAGTGAGATCCAGTGCCTTGAAACCCGATGTAAGTTCTTCTCGCTCGTATCCCATCAGCTTGCTGAAAGCGTCGTTCACCTCGAGCAAGTTTCCGTCAAAGTCTGCTACTGCGATACCGTCCGCGCTGGCAGAATAGATTCCCTCGATGTGTTCCCGTAATTCCGTGAGCTTCGCTTTACTGCGAGTGTTTTCGCGAAGAAACATGAACTGCCTTAGCATCGCGAGAGCCGTGAGGATAATCGAAATGAACGCGTTCAGTTGGTGTGCCGGAGAAGTTTCATCGAACTCGATCAGAATCAAGATCGCGAATGCAAGTGCCACGGCTAGGTAGGGAAGGACGACGGCGGTCGAGGGACGCACGCCTGACGCTACCGGCGACACGCCGCCCCGACGGGCAAGGAGATCGAGATAGTGGGCACCGAGGATTATCGGAAGACAACCGATCGTCCACAGCGCATCAACCGGGTCGCCCGTTTTGTAAATCCCGTGCAAATTCTGATAACCAAAGATCCAGTCCGCGGCGAAGTTCATGATTACCCCGACGAGGACGAGAGTTATGGCTCCGCTTCCGGCGTAGGCACCCCGCCGGAGAATTATCGTGACAACCCCGAATAGCAGTATCAGATCGCCGACGGGATACGCTATCGATAGGACGGTAAACCAAGTATAGCCATCGGCCGCGCTGATAAGCGGCTGCAGCAGGAAGTACCACATTGCGAGGCCGCCCCCGATCATGATCATGGTCACATCGAGCCCAAATCCGATCCGCTCTTCGGCGGACTTCATTGGTTCTACCAGCAGGAGCAGCGCGGGCATCATCAACGGAAAGAACAGAAGATAACCGACGTCAGCAATGGACGGGAATGGCTGTTCGCCTAGATAGTTTTCAAAATATGTCCAAAGAATGGCGCCTGAGAGGTAAGATCCATTGGCGAGAGCTATAAACCTCCAGGCCATCCGCGATCTCGGTGTTAGCGACTCGTTGCGCGAAGTTCTCCGGGCGTAGAGCGAGGTCGCGAGATAAACCACGATGGCAAAGACGTTACTTATCAACGCTGCATACGTATCCCCACCCCAGTGAAAAGTCACGTATAGAATGTGGAAAACGACCAGCGCCATAAAGACGATGGTCATTTTGCCGGCCCCGCCGTCCAACCAGCGAAGGCCACGATCTTCATCGCTGGCAGGAGGCGTCAGGTTATTGTTTGCGAGTAGAAGTTCCATTTCAGAGGCTGACGCCGTAATAGATCCCGACGAAGTTATTTCCGCGGCCTTCGTTTCCGAAGTAGTACGCGGAGTAAAGGTACGACCGTTTTGTGAGGGTTATTCCCAGGCCGGCCGCGGCATAGCCGAAGCGATTCTTTCCCGTGTTCCAATCGGCGATCACGGTCACCCGCTGATGGACGGGCTGTTCGACTGCGAGGAGAAAGCCATTGCGGCTGCCGTTTTCCCGCTTCGCTCCGATCAACTGGTAAGCACCGGCGGAAAGCTTCGGCGTCCAACCTCTCTTAAATTTTTTCGAGCCGACGGCGTAGACCGAAGCGAATGTATCCGAAGCAAAGTTGCGCTTTACAGGGATGTACCCGACAGCGCCGACCGCGATGGCGACGCCCGCATCTTCGCTGTTGTGAACTTGGTATTTAATATTGGGCTGAAGCTCTGCCGGATCCCAGCCGCTTTCGCTGCGGGTGAAATAGGCATTCAGACCGATCTCAGTTTTCTTCCGCAACCCGTAGACGCTTGCCAAACCAAAGCTCTGCCATCCTCCGTCCCTGAAGCGGGTGAGCTTAGCGTCCAGATCGGCTTCAAGGTAGATCTCGCCCTCCTGCAGTACATCACTCGTTGGCGTGTTGAAGTTAGAGGACTGGGCTAGCGTGAAGGAGGATAGAACAACCGTCGCAAGTACGAAGCAGGCGGTGCGCAATGTCAGAGTCATGAGGATATCCTGGTAGTTCATTGGGTTGGGGCGCGGTGGTGTCGGTCGGAGAATTAACCGCCGTGGCGGCTCAAGGCACAATGCAACGGGCATGCCTTGTGAGCATGCCCGAAACTGTCAGTTTTTTTCGACTTCTTTATCGGATAGGGGTCGTGCCGGGGAGGCACGGACGGGACATTTGGGACACTACAGGTCGGAATCGCCCAGAAACGGGCGTTCGATTAGTCATCCCCGCTACCATAAACTTTCGGTCGTCGATCGTGTCCGGCGTGCGACGCCTGTCTCATAAGCCGCTACTTCGACCTTCGCGGCCACAGCTTCGGCGACACGCCGGTCGAACACGGACGGGATTATGTAGTCAGGGTGGAGCTCGTCGTCGCCAATGATCGCAGCGATCGCGTGTGCAGCGGCGAGTTTCATCGCCTCGTTGATGCGGGAAGCACGGCAATTGAGGGCACCTCTGAAGATGCCGGGGAAACAGAGGACGTTGTTGATCTGGTTCGGATAATCGGAACGTCCGGTTGCCATTACAGTTGCCAGGCCCTCGGCGTCCTCGGGCATTATTTCCGGGACCGGGTTAGCCATAGCGAAGACGATGGGATCTTTACCCATGTTTTTCAGATCGGTTGCGTCAATAACACCGGGAGCGCTCAGGCCGAGAAAGACATCTGCGCCCTTGATCACGTCGTGAACGTTTCCTTTTTCCTTTTCCGCATTGGTATTTTGAGCGTACCAATCCTTTACCCAGTTCATATTCTCGGTCCTGCCCGCATAAAGCGAGCCGGATTGGTCGCAGCCGACTACGTTTGTAACTCCCGCCGCCATCACGATCTTGGTGCAGGCGACGCCGGCGGCGCCCACTCCATTGACGACCACCTTGATCTCGTCCATTCGCTTGCCAACGATCTTGAGCGCGTTTATCAGCGCGGCAAGCACGACCACAGCGGTTCCATGCTGGTCGTCGTGGAACACTGGGATCTCAAGTTCTTCTTTCAGCCGATCTTCGATCTCAAAACAACGCGGGGCCGAAATATCCTCGAGGTTTATCCCGCCAAACGCAACGGAAATATTCTTGATCGTCTGGACGATCTCGTGTGGGTCTTTTGTATTAAGACAGATGGGAAACGCGTCGACACCACCAAATTCCTTGAACAGCTGTGCCTTGCCTTCCATGACGGGCATCGCGGCTGCGGGTCCGATATCACCGAGACCTAGAACTGCCGTTCCGTCGGACACTATCGCAACCGTGTTCTTCTTGATCGTCAGATTAAATCGTTTTTCCGGATCGCGTTGTATCGCCTGACAGACGCGGGCAACGCCCGGTGTGTATGCCATCGAAAGATCCGACCGCGTTTTAAGAGGCATCTTTGATACGACCTCGATCTTTCCGCCGAGATGCATCAGGAATGTGCGATCCGAAACATTGATGACCTCTATGCCGTCGATGTCGCGGAGTGACGCGACGATCTCTTGGTCATGAGTCTCACTCGCCGCATTCACCGTGATGTCCCGGATCAGAAAATCCTTTCCGACACTGACGATATCGATACCTTCGATGTCGCCGTTCGCGCGGCCGATGGCGGTTGTGATCTCGCCCAGCTTTCCGGGTTTGTTATGTATCTTGACGCGCAGCGTGAGGCTGTAACTGGCATTAGGCGTCGGATTGTTCGACATATTAAAAGCTTACCGTCTCAGTAATTGAACGGCAAATAGAGCATTAGCCGGAGCGTGGTCTGGATCTATAGACGACAGTTCGCAAAAAATAAACGGCGGGTCCGCATCATCAGGCAGGCCGGACGACGCAGACCCGCGTTGTTCGAGAAGTTGGAAGTTCATCTCAAGTCGTCGCTCGATTGACTGGAAAGTTAGAACAAAGCTGAGACGCGGCAAATTGCAAAATGCCAACGGGGATTCGTTGATTGGGCAAAAAGAGAATGAACTTTCCAAATCCGCGCGCGAACGCACAGCAATCTTCGGCGATGCAATTTGGCACAAGGCTTGTAATGAACATAAGCAGGGAACGCAGATCACGCATTACGGGCCCGAAGAAAAAACTCGTCGGAGGGACTATGGAACCAATTGTCGTCACATACGCAGCATATCTCGTCATCAGCATCTTTCTTACCATCTGGGTCGCGCGCACACTTCACAAGAACGGTCGCGTTTTCTTGATCGAAGTATTCAGCGGCGACGAATCTCTTGCCGACTCGGTCAATCATCTTCTGGTGGTCGGGTTTTACCTGATCAATTTCGGATATGTAACGCTCGCATTAAAGATCGGCGACGCGATCGCAACGACGCAAGAGGGAATCGAAGCGCTCTCCTACAAGATCGGGCTCGTGCTTCTTGTTCTCGGCGGAATGCACTTCTTCAACCTACTGATATTTCAGCGAATCCATCGCCGGCCGCGCTTTTTCAGAAAGACGCCCGCAGCCGAAAGCGTCGTCCATGCTTAATTGGTTGCAACTGGCTAATGAAACGAGAAGGCCGTGCAAGAAGCGCGGCCTTTGATCTTTTAGGCGGGCCGAAGCAAACTCCGCATCACACCATGGATCTTGACGTGTTCACCGGGGACCCTCAGAACGTCGTAGCTGTCGTTGGCCGGACGCAACTCGATCCTCGATCCTTCACGGTAATACTGGCGTAATACCGTGTCCTTTCGCTTGATCGTCACCACCGCGCAATCGCCATCGCGGAGATAAGACCGCGATTCGATGAGTGAGACATCCCCTTCGCAAATATGCTTGCCCGACATTGAATTATCCGGGATCCGAAAGGCACGGACCTCTTTTGGTGACAGTTCGCCGAGGATAAAAAGGGGCAAAGCGAACGGAGTTGATTCCCAGCCTTCATGGGGCGGCCCACCAGCCGACGCGTCCAGCCATTGAACTTCAAAACACGCGGGCGAAATGACCTCGCTGCGTCCGATGTCGAGCTTAAAACTCCCATTCTCGCGACGGCGTTGGATCAGCCCCTGCTCTTCCAACGCCTTAATGTGTTTTGCAATTCCAGCTTTCGAAGAAACACCCAATTCGCGCGCGATCAGTTGGTAGGACGGCTCGTAACCGTGACTGTCGATATAGTGAATTATGAAGTCGAGGACTTCTCTCTGACGGCGAGTTCGGGTTGGCACAGTGAGGAAGATTGTAAATCAATTTATCGTGGTTGTCAGTTGATCGTAGTTCGTTGATCGTAGTTCGTAGTTCGTTGATCGTTGATCGTTGATCGTTGATCGTTGATCGTTGCTCGTGGCTCGTGGAGCCAAGCCGCAAATAAACATTTCCTCTACAGACAACGATCCACGAAAGACAACGAACAACGATCAACGAACAACGATCTACGATCGACCAACATTTGCTATAATTCTTTCCTTCGGAGGTTATTGGTTTTATCAACAGCGTCACGGGGTTTACACAGGGCCTCAAGCACAATCAGATCAGCCGCGTTGAACGGCTCGCAACGCGGCGTGTTCCATCCGCTCAGATCATCTCGCAAGAATTGGCTCGACAGATGTCGGAGATCTCGCTCGAGACCGGCCGGCAGGTTGGCGTTCTTATCAACCGCAAGGGCCAGGTCGAATACGTCATGGTCGGGACTGCGAAGCGTATCGAGATGCCCGACTTTGGTCGGTCGCGTGCAGCGTCCGAGAGGTTTCGCGGACTTCGTTGCGTTCACACGCAGCTGCAGAATGAAAAACTTACGCAGGACGATCTCACCGACCTCGCCCTCTTGAGGCTTGATCTGATGTCCGTCATACAGGTCGAGAAACAGACGGGTCTGCCCGGGCTCGTCTATTCCGCTCATCTTCTTCCGACGAGCGCCGCGGAGCTTCACGAAGATTCCGATTCACTGCCTTACGAGTTTCTCGAGCCAAACATCCCGTCACAACTCGACACGGATTTCTCCGCGTTGATCACTTCACTTGAAAGCGAAATGACGCGGATCCGCCAGACCGCGCGGGCTCGCGATTCGAAAGGCGATCGGATCATCCTCGTCGGTGTTACGACGGGATACGTCGAGGATGCAGAAGAGTCGATGGCGGAGCTCGAAGAGCTTGCCATCTCGGCGGATGTTTTCGTGTTGGATAAGATAATCCAGCGACGCCCAAAGATCGATCCCAAGACTGTTCTAGGAAAAGGAAAACTTGAAGAGCTACTTATTCGCTCGATGCGACTCGGTGCGGACATGATAGTTTTCGATACCGAACTTTCACCGGCGCAGGTGAGAAGTCTGTCCGAGGCGACCGACCTCAAGGTCATCGACAGACCGCAGTTGATCCTCGATATCTTTGCTCAGCGCGCCCAGTCGCGGGAAGGTAAGCTTCAGGTCGAGCTCGCACAATTGAAATATCTATTGCCTCGCCTGGTGATCGGACAGAACTCGGCGTTCTCACGTCTCGCCGGTGGTATCGGCGGACGAGGCCCGGGTGAAACGAAGCTCGAAACCGATCGACGCCGTGTTCGCGATCGCATCGCGAACCTTGAAAAGCAGGTCGACAATCTCGGACGGCAGCGCCAGGAACGCCGTAAGAATCGCTCCCAGAAAAATCTGCCGGTGATCTCGCTCGTCGGATACACGAACGCGGGCAAGTCGACGCTGCTGAACACTCTGACCCAGTCGGACGTTTATGCCGAGAAAAAGATGTTCGCTACCCTCGATCCGACATCGCGTCGACTGCGTCTTCCGTACGAACAGGAAGTTATCATTAACGACACCGTCGGATTTATACGCGATCTTCCGGAAACCCTAGTCGCAGCTTTCCGCGCGACTTTGGAAGAGATATCCGATAGTGACCTGCTTGTGCATGTTGTCGACGCATCAAATCCCCGTGCCTCGCATCAGATCGAAGCGGTCGACAAGATTCTCTCCGGTCTCGAGTACAACTCCATTCCGCAGGTCATTGTTTTGAACAAGGCCGACCTCGTCGCACCCGGAGAGATCGAAACGCTGCGGCGTCATGTCGTTCTTGACAAGGGTGCAGAATGCGTGGCAATTTCAGCTAACGTCCGCGAAACGCTCAAGCCCCTGGTCGAAGAGATCGCGGCGCGACTGGGATCTTTCAACATAATGGCTGCGACTGACGGAATGTGAGACTCATTCCGTGTTTTCCGTTTTTTTCCGTGTTTTCTGTGGTCACTCTCCCATGGCCGAGATTCGAAAAGTTGATGAGCTAGGTTCCAGCAATCGCTTCGTCTACAGCGACGAGACTTACGCTGTCATAGGTGCTGCGATGGACGTTTACTACAGACTTGGTTGTGGCTTCGCTGAGCCGGTTTATCAAGACGCGTTAGGATTGGAGCTTGGTCTCCGTCGTATTCCCTTCGCTGCACAGGCGAAACTACAAGTAAGATATAAAGACTTTTTGCTAAAGAAGTCTTACCGCGCTGATTTCGTATGCTTCGAAAAGATAATCGTTGAGATCAAAGCGCAGACGGCACTTACGGCGATCGATGTGTCCCAGCTGCTTAACTATATGAAAGCCTCAGAGTTTCGGGTCGGACTGCTCTTCAATTTCGGGAGCTCACGAGATTTGGAAAAAAAGCGCGTGATCCTCTAACACTGAACACACGGAAAGCACCGATAAGAGCGCACGGAAAGCACGGATAGGAAAAGTCGATTAAGTGAGCAAACGCATACAGGACCTGACACCGCCGCCTACGCGCTGGCGTAATGCTGTCCGGAGTTTCTTCTCCGGGCCGCTTGGTGCGCTGTCGATCGGACAACGATTCTGGACCGGGTTTGCCTTG
>JANPJL010000083.1:0-1932 GCA_031425495.1 Acidobacteriota bacterium | reverse complement strand
TCCGGCTTGCACCCGAGTTGCGGATACGCGGCGAGGGCGGCCGACGCATGGCCCGGCAATTCGATCTCCGGGATCACCGTGATGTGCCGGGCTTTTGCGTACGCGACAACATCCTTGATCTGCTCTTGTGTGTAAAAACCGCCATGTGGAATACCGTCGCCGATATACGGTGACAGGTTCCGCTCTTTTACAGTCTCGGGACGCTTTGATCCGATCTCCGTCAGCCGCGGGTACTTCTTGATCTCGATACGCCAACCCTGATCCTCGGTCAGATGCCAGTGAAAATAATTGAACTTGTACTGCGACATCAGATCGATGTACTTCTTCACGAACTCGACGGGCATGAAGTGTCGCGCGACGTCTAGATGCATTCCGCGATAGCGAAAGCGCGGCGAGTCACTGATACCGACGGATGGAATTGAGATCTCTTTGGCTGAATCCACCCGTATCAGCTGCGCTAACGTTTGAATCGCGTAAAAGCCCCCCCTCTCGTCGGCATTGATCTCGATCTTGTCCGGGCTTACGTTGAGACCGTAATCTTCATCGGTGCGAAAGTGACCCGCCATAGAAAGGATGTTTAGATCAATGACGTTCTGTTTGCTCGACCCGCGGGTTACATCGAGGCGTATCCCGTATCGCGAAAGGAGATTGTTCAGCAGGTCGGCAAGCCGGCGTTCTGAATCACCCTGGGCTGCGATCTTTGTTTTCTTCGTTATTCGAAAAGCGCCCGCTGATCCCTGAACCATTCGTGGTTTTGGAATAACGCTAATCGTGTCAGTCTGACCAAGCAGTATGGACGGAAGAACGACGGCGACGATAAACCCGACAACGGCTAGTTTCATATTTTCGTGTGGCAGCCGACGGCAGAGAGGGTGCCTTTTTTAACTATGAAGTATGGACTATGAGTTGTGAGCGGTCGAGTGACGCGCCCGCCGTTCATATCTCATAGTTTGTAGTTTGCATTGGGACACGTTCTCTCCCATTGATCGCTCTGGCCTTAGGATCTGTGTCTAAACTTGCGGTGCCGGCTGTTAAATTGCTACGACCTGAAGAGCGTGTGTCAAAAACTGCGGCGCTGGCTGTTTAAATTGCCGCGGCCTTCAGGCCGTGGACCCGGGTCGTGGAGCGCGGCTTTTAGCCAAAATCAAAAAATGCAAATCCGACAGGCTTCAGCCGAAGGGCTAAAGCCAAAAGGAAAGTATTTTTTATAGTTGGGCTCGAAGCCCTAGACGAGAAACGATAGCTGACCACGACCTGAAGGTCATGGCAATTTAAACAGCCGGCGCAGCAATTTTGACACAGTCCCCTAACCTGGAGGATTCAAAAGACGGGCGTCCAGCCGCTATTTTAGTTTGGTAAGAAACTCCTCGAGCTCTGTCGCAAGCGGCACGGTGAAGCTGGCATCTTCGCCGGTTCTTGGATGAGTGAACGACAGCTTCTCGGCGTGTAGAAAGAAACGGCCGAGTATCCGAATGTGATTCTTTGTATCGATGTCGGCGACGGTGTTGTCGCGGCCTTCATTGTAGGTTAGGTCACCGACGATGGGGTGATTGATCGACGCGAGGTGGACGCGGATCTGGTGCGTACGACCGGTCTTGATCTCCACGTCGAGCAGCGCGAACTTCTCAAACCGATGGCGAACTTTCCACACCGAAAGCGCGTGACGTCCGTTTGCGGCAACAGTCATCTTTGTCCGGTGCCATCGATCACGAGCGAGCGGCCTGTCGATCGTCCCGGAGTTTTCCCTCGGGCTGCCATGAACAAGCGCGACGTATGATTTAAAAACCTTGCGATCTCGAAATTGTTCGCCAAGCGTTTCGTGCGTCTGTTCATCTTTTGCAACTACGATCAAACCGGACGTGTCTTTATCCAGCCGATGAACGATGCCGACTCGATCACGGTTCTCCGTGCTTCCGTCCTGGATAGGAGGGG
>JANPJL010000082.1:0-19111 GCA_031425495.1 Acidobacteriota bacterium | reverse complement strand
GGCAGTTTCGGTCTTGATCATTGCGTGTCCTTGCGCTTTAGGTCTTGCGACACCGATGTCGATCATGGTCGGGACGGGGCACGGCGCACGCCATGGTGTGCTGGTGAAAAAAGCCGAGGCACTCGAGATCCTGGAAAAGGTCACTTCGATTGTCGTTGATAAAACGGGGACCTTAACGGAAGGTAAGCCGCGTCTTCAACAAGTGATCTCACTTAACGGACTTTCCGAAGGGGACATCTTACGGCTGGCCGGCAGCCTTGAAAGATCGAGCGAACATCCATTGGCGGAAGCGATCATCAAGGGCGCGGAAGAGCAAAATGTCCAGTTCGGAAAAGTTGACAACTTCGAGTCGATTACCGGCAAGGGGATTGTTGGGACGATTGACGGGAAGGAAATTCTTTTGGGCAATGCCAAGCTGATGAAGGAGAATGGCATCGATTTTTCGTCTGATGGCAAAGCTGACGAACTTCGAGCCGACGGACAAACCGTGATGCTGATCGCCGCCGCTGGAGAACCCGTCGGACTCGTCGGCGTGGCTGACACGATCAAGGAGTCCGCTAAGGCGGCGATTGACGAACTGCATAGACAGGGAATCGAGGTCGTGATGATGACCGGCGACAATGCGATCACGGCAGAAGCCGTCGCAAAGAAACTCGGCATCGACAAGGTCTTTGCAGATGTTCTGCCGGAGGAAAAAGCGGAAAAGATCAAAGGGCTGCAAAGCGAAGGCAAGATCGTAGCGATGGCCGGCGACGGCGTAAACGACGCCCCGGCGCTAGCTCAGGCTCAGGTCGGGATTGCAATGGGTACGGGAACGGACGTCGCCATGGAATCTGCCGACATTACCCTTTTGAAAGGAGATCTCCGCGGCATTTTACGGGCGAAAAAACTTAGCGAAGCGACGATGAAAAACATTCGTCAGAATTTGTTCTTCGCATTTATTTACAATCTGATCGGCGTTCCCATCGCGGCGGGCGTCTTGTACCCATTCTTCGGTTTACTTCTTAGTCCTATGATCGCAAGTGCAGCAATGACTTTCAGTTCCGTGTCCGTCATTGTCAATGCACTCCGTCTGAGAAATGTGAAGCTGTAGATTCAATGAAATTGAAACGCCACACCCGGCATTTGAGATACGACTGGCACACCCTCCCTGCACAAAGCACTAGGGAGATAACAGGAGAGTAGAATGAGAAGAACATTAACTGCGTTTCTAGTCTGCGTGCTGACGGCCCTCCCGGCGATTGCGCACGACCTCTTTTTAAAGCCGGACACTTTTTTTGTCAGGATGAACCAAAAAATTTCAATGAGTGTCATGAACGGAACGTTCCAGGCAAGCGAGGGCGCCGTTTCTTTCGCCCGCTTGACGGACGTCACTGTCGTCTCGCCTTCCGGTATGAAGACCCACCCGATTGAAAAGGATTTCACGAAGAACGAAACGACCGCATTTCTGAATCTTCAGCCGAGGGAGGCTGGTAATTACGTTGTCGGTCTGTCAACGATGTGGCGAGAGAACTCGCTCCCCGCTGCAGAGTTTAATAAGTATTTGCCGGCCGAAGGCATTCCCGATATCTTGGAGCGGCGAACGCGTGATGGCGAACTCGACAAAGATGCCCGCTACCGGTATTCGAAATATGTCAAAACGATTTTTCAGGCTGGCAATAAGACGAGTGATAATTACAAAACTCTTCTCGGCTATGCCGTCGAGATGGTGCCGCAGCAGAATCCGTATAAGCTAAAGAAAGGCGGTACACTCGATATCCTCTGCGTTAAGGACGGCAAACCGCTCGTCGGTCAGATCGTCACAACAGGGTACGAGACCGGAGGGAAAATGCTCGGCGAAACGAGTGGTCGGACAGGTAAGGACGGCATTATACGCGTCAAGCTTGCGGGGGCCGGGAAGTGGTATGCGAAGTTTATCAACATGGTGAAGATCGACGATCCAAAACTGAATTATGAGTCGAAATGGGCAACGCTGACGTTTGAAATAAAGTAGGAAGATAATCGAGATCAAAGCAATGTTGAGAATATTTATCATTGCCTCTCGCCTCATCAGTCTTGAGTCACCCGGTAGTCGATAACACAGAGAAGTTTGCGTACTATCAACGGCGTGGTAATTAGTAGTTTGGTCCGCACTATCTGGCTAAAAGGAGAGATATGATACGAGCTCCCGTCAAAGCAATTGTTGCCATTGTTATCATGGGTGTCCTCTTGACCGCTACGGCAGAGGCGCATCCAGCTTGGGGCATTGCGGTTGACCGTCAGGGGCAAGTCTATTTCAGCGATTTGAAAACCATCTGGAAGATTGACGTTCAAGGCAAGGTGTCAGTATTCAAAGCCGACGGACACACGCATGATCTGAACATAGACGAAACCGGAAATGTTTACGGCGAACACAACTTCAGTTCCATTTGGAAGATGACGCCTGCCGGCGCCTTTTCATATCTTTTCGCCCCTGATGCCAATTCGCCACGAGGAGTAAGCATTTGGAAAGACCGCGGCGGGAATATGTATTCTGTGGAGCAGAATAACCATATAAAACGCGAGACCCTGCTCTTGAAAAGAACGCCGTCAGGAAAGGTAAGCGTGCTTGCCGGCGGCAGATACGGGCATGCGGACGGTAAGGGCAGCCGAGCCAAATTCAGCAACATCGTCGGCATGACGTTCGGACCGGATGGTTCTTTGTATGTGGTGGATAGTTCCGGCATTCGCAAGGTGACCATGGACGGTGGGGTTACGACACTGGTTCGCCAGATAAAATTGGAGAACGCCTCAGAAAATTCGGCTGGTGGCAGTTCGTTATTCGGTATCGCGGTTGACCCGCAAAGCAATGTTTTTGTTGCGGACTATGGAAATCGGCGCGTTCTGAAGGTTACGCCCAGTGGTCAAATAACCACGCTCGTACGAACCGCAGAACCCTGGTTTCCGACCGGAGTTGCCGGACGAGGCAGTGAGATTTACATTTTGGAAGAAGCGCATACGCCGGCTTATGCGCCGATCGGCACTCGTGTTCTCAAATTGTCGTCCGACGGAAAGCTTTCGGTGTTGGCGACTGTCGGGGAAAACTTGAATCTGCTACCCGATACAGCACCCATCGACACGAACATCGAGCCGCCAGTAGTTACGCGGAAAGAGAGTTCTTCGTATTGGCTGATTGGAATAGGCGTGAGTGTTTTTGCATTAGGTGTCGTAGTTTGGCGGGCTACAAAAATGCGATATTGATTTTTTGAAGACAGGAAACCGCTAAGAGGAATCGAAATGAAAAAACAAACAATCTTTGTAATTATTTTGTCCCTATCGTTGGTCGCCTCAATATTTGGGCACGATCTGTTTCTCAAGACGGATAGCTTTTTCCTACAACCGAACTCAAGATTCACCATCAAAATTATGAACGGGACTTTTCAGGCAAGCGAAGGAGCCGTCTCCTATGCCCGTCTGAACGATGTCAGCATGGTTTCAGGTGGAAAAACAATTCACCCGCCGGAAGCCGCTTTTACCAAAAACGAAACGACGGCTTTCCTGAACTTGACGACGGGGGCATCTGGAACTTACGTAGTAGGACTTTCAACAAAATCTCGTGAGATCGCTCTAAAGGCCGCGGACTTTAATGAGTATCTTAGAGAAGATGGTCTGCCCGACACGCTCGAAGAACGAAGGAAAACGGGGGAACTCGAAAAAGACGCGAAAGAGCGATATGCCAAACACGTAAAGGCGATCCTGCAGGTTGGCAAAAAGCAGACTGATGATTACAAAACAGTTCTGGGATATCCGGTGGAACTCGTCCCGCAACAGAATCCTTACAGGCTCAAGAAACGCGACACGATTGAGATCTTATGTCTGAAGGACGGCAAGCCCCTCGCCGGGCAAGTGGTATTGGCGGGGCGTGAGGAAAATCAAAAGATAGTGATCGCTCCCGAGTTGCGCAGTGACAAAAACGGGATGGTCAAACTCCGTCTCGACGGAGCAGGTAAGTGGTACGTCAAATTTATCAACATGGCAAAACTAGACGACCCGAATTTGAACTACGAATCGAAATGGACGACGCTCACGTTTGAGATCAAATAGCGATCGGCAAGTAGGGGATGGAAAACAAGTAGTATGAAGTTTTTCAAAGAGTATAAGGAAATCTGGTTTGGAATCGGGCTGGGCGCTCTGGCGTGGGTAATCGATGCCGTGATGCACGTCGAGTTAGGCGCAGATGTTCACGCAGGGAGTTTGTGGCAGGAGATATTCGCGCCGCATCCGACGGCTTTGGTTTTTCGAGGATTCTATTTTGTGATCGCTATTGCGTTCGGTGTCTTCCTGTGGCGAACCAACTGGCGTGAGCGCCAACTTCAGGCGCTCGAGCAGGCCGTTATAGCATTCCAACGGCAACTCGATGCACCCGCGTTGAGAATTATTGGAACGATTCGAGGACTGCAGAGTCGGAACTCGGTGAGGCTGGATGAAACTGCTACTCAGCTCGCAGGAGAAATAAACGCCGATGCGCTGCTGATCGACGAACTCGCAAAAAGATACTTCGAATTTGGTCGCCTGGTTCAAGAGGGCGACACCGTGCGTGCCATCGCAACACTGCAGTCAATCGAAACATGGCTGGCCGAAAGGAAACCTGCTCCGAAACTGTGAAAGCTTTCCCCAAGACCATCTTACTAGCAGACGACGACGATAATTTGCGCCGGGTCTTGGAGTTTCAGCTTCACGAAGCGGGGTTTACTGTCTTATCTGCCGCCGATGGTTCGGAAGCTTTTGACATGTTTACGACAAACGAAGTCGATAGCGTTATCACCGACCTGCGGATGCCTAAGCTTTCGGGTTTGGAACTCCTCGAAAAGATCAAAGCCCTGAATGCTGAGACGCCGGTCATTGTCGTTACAGCATTCGGTGAAGTGGAAACTGCCGTAGCCGCCGTCAAAGCCGGAGCATTCGACTATATTACCAAGCCCTTTAACCGTGATGAGATATTGCTTACGCTCGAGCGGGCTCTAACTTTTAGCCAGGCTAAGAATGAAAACCGGCAGTTGCGTGAGTTGGTGGATCGAGAGTTCCGGCTCGAAAGTGTGATCGGCGATTCGCCCGGTATGCGAGAGGTGATGAATGTCGTAGGCCGCGTCTCACGCTCGGATGCCACTGTGCTGATCACTGGCGAGAGCGGTACCGGAAAGGAACTCATTGCAAAGGGAATTCACTTTTCCGGTAAGCGCAAAAGCGCACCGTTTATTCCAGTCAACTGCGCCGCCATTCCCGAGAGCTTGATCGAAGCGGAGCTATTCGGATACAAACGCGGGAGCTTCACAGGAGCGACGGCGGACACCAAAGGCAAGTTTGAACATGCGAACGGCGGAACCATCTTCCTCGACGAGATAAGCCAGATGCCGCTTCCGTTGCAACCGAAACTGCTTCGTGTGCTTCAAGAACAAGAGGTGGTTAGGATTGGCGAAGGTCCCCCGCGAAAAATCGACGTTCGGATATTGGCGGCCACAAACCAAAATCTCGAAAAAATGGTGGAGCAGGGAATCTTTCGTGAAGATCTGTACTTCCGCCTTGCTGTCGTGCCCGTCAGCATACCGCCGCTTCGAACTCGCCGGGAAGACATTCCTCTCCTCGCTAATCATTTTTTCCGCCGGGCAAAAGAAAAGCATGGTTTTGAAAGCCTAAGCATGACGCGAGAAGTTGACAAGGTGTTGTCGAATTATTCATTTCCAGGAAATGTTCGCGAGCTTGAAAATCTCATCGAAAGAATGGTGGTGCTCTCGGACGAGAATAGTCTGACGCTCGCCGACGTGCCGGACTCCATCACCAAACCCGCCCAAGTTTTCGGTAACGTCAAATTCGAGCTGCCGGCGGAAGGCATATCGCTGGACGAAGTGGAGAGCGAAATTCTACGCTACGCCCTCGCGATGCAGAATGGGAATCAATCGCAAACGGCTCGCTATCTGGGAATCACGCGGAGTGCTTTGATCTACCGGATGCAAAAGTTTGGCCTCGATGACTAAAAGAATCCCGATAACGATCCTCGGTCTCGGCGGAGCTATCCTGCTCGTCTCGGTACTTCATTTTTTCACCTCGATCGATAATCTCGTTCTTCATCAGATCTATCAGCGGCTCTATTACATTCCGATAATTCTCTCCGCCCTGTGGTACGGATGGCGCGGGGGGCTGGGGGCCGCTGGGTTGGCAAGCACGTCCTACTTGCCGCACATTGCTCTGCACTGGCAGCATCAGAATTATGATTACGCCCTTAATCAGTATGCTGAGATCACTTTGTTTTTTATCATCGGCGCGGTTACCGGCTGGTTAGGCGATCAAAAACGTCGCGAGTATGAACGCGCAGAACGTATAAACGCGGAGTTGCAAACTGCGTATGGTGAGCTAAGAACAACCGTTGGCCAACTCTTGCATGCGGAGCGATTGTCGTCGCTTGCCGAGATCGCTTCGGGGGTGGTTCACGAAGTACGAAATCCGCTTGGGGCCATTAAAGGCGCGGTGGAGATTCTAGAAGACGAGATCGCCGAAGACAGTCCGCGGCGCGAGTTTGCGCGTATCGCCAAGGTCGAGATCGAGCGTATCGACAAACTTGTAAGTGAATTTGTACGGGTCGCTCGTCCGCCAAAACTTACAAAGGCGTCCACGAAAATCAATGAATTGGTGGAGTCAGTGATCGTCCTGCTTGAACAGCAGGCCGCGACGAAACGGATAAATCTGAAGAGTGAACTAGATCCAAATCTCCCGGCCCTTGAGTTAGATCGGGAACAAATTGAGCAGGTCCTCATCAATCTGGCGATCAACGCATTCGACGCGATGCCATCGGGCGGGACCATCATGTTCAGCACTTCTCAGACTGACACGACAGTCATCGTCGAAGTCGAAGATAGCGGTGCGGGCATTCCCCTCGAATCGCTGGAACGAATTTTCGATCCATTCTTTACAACGAAGGAAAAAGGCACGGGTCTGGGACTTTCGATAGCACACAACATTGTCTCGCAGCATGAGGGGAAGCTGATCGCAGAAAATACTATTCAGGGGGCGCAATTCAGCGTGATTCTAAACAAGTCGGACATGCGGGCCTCGCGACCGTAAGAAAAGGAACGACTGCTCCGAAGCCCTCACTCGAATCCTCGCTGTCGTCTCGAAACGCAGTGATTGGAAGTATTGTGACCAGCCCCGCCAAGAATGGTCGCAAACGGGGCAGTATGCCCGGGGAATTTTTACCGTGGTGGCCTAATCCTCCGCGCGGACGGGAACGGTCAAATTCCGGATGTCGAAAAACAAACCATTCCTAAGCGTTTCCGGTCGAAAAATGCTCATTGTTTTCGGCCCGGTTGTTGCTTACCCAGCTTGACAGCCCCTCCTGTTAAATTCACACCCGCAGTCCCGGATATCACTTCGGAAATCAAAATATGAAATGCGTTGTTCCTACGTTCCGCTTCTCACTATTATTGTCTTTTTGTTCCCGGTCGTTTGCTTACGGTCTGGCCGTATTACTCTTAGCGATACTCATTTATTTCCAGGCAGGCGGGCGCGTAGCAGCAGCTTTTACGGGCGATGTAGAACCTGACATAAATCCATCGGCCCTGGCGCCGACCATGACGGTTACACCCCTTACATGGAACGTCATCGGACTCGACAGCAATACCCCGGCAACCGGGCCGAATCTGTTCCCGGTCGGGGCCCGGGTTTGTAACACCGGCACGACCGCATACGGCAATGTGACGGCGGTTATCGTATGGGATTCCGCAAATCCTTTCATCGATCTGCGCGCGGGTTCATTAAATCCGATCACTCTTGGTTCGATCGCCGCGGGAGCTTGCGCCGACGCATACTTTGAAGTCGAAGTCAGCAAGACTGCCCCCGCCTTCGATACGACCCGCCGGTATCATATTACGGCGACCGATTTGGTTTCTCTCGAGACTGGCAGCACGCCCCTGGGGCGCGAGCTTTATGTTGAGCACCTGATCTCACAGAACCGCAATGGAGTTGACTCGATAAAGCTAAATGGCACCGCTATACCGGCCGGCGGGGCTATGACTCTGGTGGTTGGCAACACATACACGATTGAACTGGCGGCACACACTGCAACCCAGGGGTACAACCAGCTCGAGGGGTTTATCAACTTCCCGAACACGATTTTCCAGACTCTTGCCGTCCACAGCACGTACACGGCCGATTCCTCGCCCTACGTTACTTCCCCCGACGATAAACTTTATGCGAATGGCTGTCTCTGGGACGACGATCCAAATAGCCCTAACTACAGATCCTGCGTGGGGGGTGACGGCAAGGCCGGGGGGACGGTGATCACCACCTATACGGTTAAGATAGTCAGCGGAAGCGGTACCAGCCAAACTCTCAGCAGTCTGCTCTACGATTTCTCGGGAAGCAGTTTTCACTATAATGCCGACTATTCGGTCGGCTTCAGAACCGCGAACATTGTGAGCCCTTCATCGGTCACTATGTCGAAAACATTCACGCCGCGGGCAATCTCACCCGGCGGAAATTCGGCACTGACCTTGAAGTTGTCGAACCCGACGACCGAAACATTTACCGGGGTCAACTTTACCGACACATTTCCGGCCGGCATGCAGGTAGCCGCGACGCCCGGCGTTACATATAGCGGGTGCGGTGCCGGTGCATTTTCACCTGTACCGTTGGCTGGTGCCACCTCGGTCTCGTTCGTTAACGGCACGATTGCTGGGAACAGCAGCTGCACTATCACCGTGAACGTCACTGCTCCTGCCGTCGGTTCGTACCTCAACACGACTAGCAACCTTT
The DNA here is from genome assembly GCA_031425495.1 of Acidobacteriota bacterium. Taxonomy (GTDB): domain Bacteria; phylum Acidobacteriota; class Blastocatellia; order Pyrinomonadales; family Pyrinomonadaceae; genus OLB17. Next base: position 10,348 of record JANPJL010000082.1, on the reverse strand, counting down.
TTATCAACAACACTGTTAATACCGGCAACTTTGGCCAGGATACGTTGACGTCTTCCACCGCCGCACCGTGTACGCCGGGACAGACACTGGCAACATGGCGCATGCCGGCGACGGGACAAGGAAGCGGCGGGCCGCTGCCGCCATTCACTACTAAGGCAGCACGCGTTACATCCGCCACGGCGACCACCAGTGCAGGCATGTCGACGACTATCGTCAGTGCGCAAGGGAATCCCGTAAATGCATGGGCTGGAACTGGCTTTGCCAAGACGGGAGCTGTCGCGGGTGATACTGCCCCATATTTTCAGTTTGCTCTCGACACAAGTAATTTTTCGGGGGTCGGAATTTCCCTGGATCATATGAGGGACACGAACTGGGGCGGGGGAGGCAGCTCTACGCCGACCATGTATGTGTATTCCAGTACTACGGGATTGCCCGGGTCCTTTAGCCTCATAGCAACCACCGCGAGTTTGACGGATGTTTGGCAATCAATGGCAAATACGCCCGCGGCGGCCACAGGGTCCGGCACGACTTTCTTCAGGATCAATGCTGTAGGGGTAAACAGCGTCAGTTCCTCACAGCTTTTTATCGATAATATTGTCTTTACGGGCTGCGGGCTGCCTACGCCTGCGCCCACGATCGCGAAGTCGTTCTCACCAAAACCGATCGTTAAGGGTGCAACAACTACGCTGACATTTACTATCAACAACACTGCAGCCGGCAACCAGCCCCTGACCGGTGTGGCATTCTCGGATGTACTGCCCGCGGGTCTGTCCATCGCGAGTTCTACCACGGCGCAATGTGCCGGCACGCTAACTACCACGGCCGGGACCAGAACAATAGCACTGACCGGCGGACAGCTCGCCGCCGGCGGCAGTTGTACGTTCAATGTAACGGTTACGGGTACCAGCGAGGGGCAATACAATAACGTTACCGGCTATATCTCATCTACCGAGAGCGGCGCATCGACCAACTATGCTATCGATTCACTGACCGTCATTGCTCCGCCTGCGATCGCCAAGGCATTCGCTCCGACATCCATTTTTACCGGTGACACTTCTTCTTTGGCGTTTACGATCACCAACCCGAACCAAGGTACCGCGCTGACCGGCATCGGCTTTACCGACAATTTGCCAGCGGGCGTAACAGTAGTCAGCAGCGGGCCGACCTCAACGTGCGGCGGTTCAATGACAACGACATCACCGGGAACGATTTCCTTCACCGGAGGCTCACTCGCGGCAAATACCGCTTGTATCTTTAGTGTCACGGTCACCGGCGCGACAAGCGGTTCCCGCGTCAATACTACCGGCGCAGTTACATCGGCGGAGGGCAGGACCGGGAATGTAGCTACCGCCACGCTGAATGTCAACAACAAAGTCGCCGTCATAGATTTGAACAAACAGGTCTCATCCGACGGCATCAACTGGTTTAGATTTGTCGGTGTTCCTGCCGGCGGGAATGTCTATTATAGATTCTCGGTTTACAACGGTGGAGATCTTCCCTTGACGGGCATCAGCGTTAGTGATCCGACACTGGCGGGGACCTCGGCGGATCCCGCAACCTGCGTCTGGACTAGCCCGCTCGCGCCGGGTGACACAAACGTTTGCGTGACCGGACCGATCGCGGCTGTCTCGGGTTCGCATCCGAATACAGCCACCGCCGCGGGTAATCATGCAACGGGCAGCACAACATCGTCGCCTTCCACCGCGACATACGCGACAACCGGGTTGACCATTGCTAAGGATGCCTTGGAATCCTACTTTACGGCAGCCGGGGATTTATTGAACTACAGCTATCGCGTGACCAACAGCGGGTTTGCTCCTCTTCTCGGGCCGGTGACCGTCGCAGACGACAAGTCGGCAGATGAAACCTGCCCTTCTGTGAACACGGTAGGAGATCTTGACGATTATCTGGAACCGGGCGAGAGCATCATCTGCACCGCTACGTATTCGGTCCAGCCGGCCGATGTAATGGCTGGATCTGTGACCAACCTGGCGTCGGCCACGGCTGGCGGAGCGACGTCGAACGTCGCGAGTAAAACAGTGGGCGTAGTAGCAGACCTGTCGATAACCAAATCGAGCGCGCCCAGGCCATATGTGGCTGGTGCGGCGCTGACTTACACCATTGTTGTCACAAACAACGGGCCAGGTGCTGTCACGGGCGCTCAGGTTATCGACAACCTGCCGGCCGGCCTTTCGGCCTTTTCCTGGACGTGTACCGCGACCGGCGGGGCTTCCTGCGGAAGCCCGATCGGTTCAGGCGACATCAATTCGTTAGTGGATCTACCCGCCGGTACACAGACGACCTTTACGGTGACGGGAACCGTTCCGGTGGGAACAACTGGAGCTCTGACAAATACAGCGTCGGTGACGCCGCCCGCCGGGATCATGGACCGAGTACCCGGTAACAATACGGGCACCGATGTAAATCCGATCGGGCCCCAAGCCAACTTAGGGATCACCAAATCCAGCTCGCCCAAGCCGTATGTGGCTGGGGCGGTGATGACCTACACGATCGTGGTGACAAACCTCGGAACAAGCACCGCGACCGGTGCACGGGTACAGGATGTCCTGCCCGCCGAACTCGCGGGCTTTAGCTGGACGTGTGTGACGACGGGTGCGGGAGCTTCTTGCGCAAACCCGAACGGTACGGGCGATATCGATGCCCTCGTTACGCTGCCCTCGAGCACACAGGCTACCTTTTCGGTAACGGGGACGGTGCCGCTTGGGACAACAGGAGCTCTGACAAATACGGTCACGGTAACACCGCCGGTCGGATTAACCGACCCGGTACCCGGAAATAACACAGCAACTGATATCAATCCGATAGGTGCGCAAGCCAATTTAGGAATCACCAAGACCAGCTCGCCAAAGCCTTATGTGGCGGGGGCGGTAATGACCTACACGATCGTTTTGACGAACAGCGGACCGAGTACCGTGACCGGTGCACGGGTCCAGGATGCGCTGCCGGCCGAACTCGCGGGCTTTAGCTGGACGTGCGCGGCGACGGGGGCGGGAGCTTCGTGCGGAAGCCCCAACGGTACAGGCGATATCGATGCTCTTGTAACGCTGCCTGTGGGTACCCAGACGACCTTTATCCTAACAGGAATAGTACCGGCCGGGACTACAGGCGCTTTGATCAACACCGCTACGGTGACGCCACCGAGCGGGATAACTGATTCGTTGCTTGGCAACAACACGGCCACCGATTACAACCCACTTGGCCCAACCGCGGCCGCGGTTTCGGTATCAGGCCGCGTAATGACGATTGATGGCTACGGTCTGCGAAATGCGGTTGTAACATTGGCAGACGCCCAAGGCCATTTGCGAACGGCTTTGTCATCGGCATTTGGTTATTATCGAATTGACGGCGTGCAGGCAGGTCAAACGTATATAGTTAGCGTTTCGTCAAAACGCCTAAATTTTTCGCCCCAAGTTGTGAGCGTTATGGACGAATTAACCGGGATCGACTTCGTTGCGGAATACGCCAGATTTAGAAGTGATTGGCGTTATTAACCCCCAACCTGGAGGTACCCTCTGAAATCCGTAATTTAGGACGGTTTGCGGATGGTAAGAAGTGGAGCCACCTGTCGGACTCAAACCGACGACCTACTGATTACAAATCAGTTGCTCTATCAACTGAGCTAAGGTGGCGAAATATCGACTCGAAATTCAAAAATCGAACGGGTATTATCTCCAAACTATGGCGAAACTTCAAACTGATTCGGCTGGCGGCGGATTCCCTTTGGTCTTGATTCAAAATACACAGTGGAACAGATCTGCTTAACCATGTTGCAAATTTGCGAGGACAATGCAAAAAGTCCGCTGGGAATGTTCCAGTTTGCGTCTGAAAGTTTTGTTGCTCGCCGATCGAAGCGGCGTCGTATCAACTGCGACTGCCCATCGCAACGCGGTCGTTTGCTACGAAAGATAAATAGACGGGTCACCGTCAAATCGAACGGTAGCCGGGAAGCGTGTTGCGACTGGAACCGACAAGAAACCTGAGAATGATGAGGCCTAGCATTGATACTGCGCCGACTTTTACGATTGACGGCAGTATAAGGCCGTAGGTGCCTTCGTACGAGATCGCAGTCAACATCATGTAAAAAAGCGTCGCCCGCCAAAATGAGAATTCCTGATTTTCCCGCAATGCCGCGTAGATGCTGCGGATCAATATGCCGAGGAAGCACATGCCTAACGGAATACCGAACGGGCCGAAATTGCGCAGCAGGTCACCGATCGGCGTCATTGTGAAAGCGTTCTCGCTGAAGTTGAAATAAAGATCGGCGTACTTACTTGGTTCGATACCGACTGGCTTATTCGGCCAAACAATGCGCGGGATAAAAAAGATCGCCGTATCGTTCCAGATGTTGTCGTTGATACCGTAGATCTCCTCGTAGGGGGCAAGTTTTTCGTAGTTTGAAACGATCACGGCCAATGAGCTGACCGACTCGAGACGTTCACCGAGAGCAACGAAACCGAACGATAGATTGGCGCCAAAATCCTGATCGCCGACTTTTTCGAACGTCGATGTAACCACGTCCGCATATTTGTCCATCCCGAGCGTTCCCTGATCCTGTTTGATCGACCGGAACGTCGTGCCATAGATCATTCCAAATACCACCGCGAATGCTGCGATCGTGCCGCCGATCGCTCCGAATTTCATCGTTACCTTTCGGCCCGAAAGCACGAACGCGAACGCGATCATAATGAAGGTGTTGATAAATATTCCGCGGTTTCCCTGAAAGGCAGCTCGAGCGAATGATGTGACCAGCAGCGTGAGGATAATAAGATACTGTGTGGTGGCGAGTTTCTTCGACCGGAAAACATAGAGCCAAAGCACGAGACTTGCTTCGACCCAAAACAATGACAGCAGATAAACTATTCCGTCGAATATCCCTCGTTCTTCTACCTTCTGGAATCCTAGAAGCCCTTGTGTGAAGGCGAGGATGGTATTCGCCAAACCGAGCCCGAGCAAGATCAAGCCCGGAACGACCATATTCTCAGTTTTCCAGTCCCACACCGGAAGCCAGCGTGAGACCTTTTCTCCTAACCTCCTGCCGATCGGCAGCGTAAATCCGGCGATCAAACCAAGATATCCGAGCATTATGTAGACGAACGTCAGTGGAAGGTTGTATTGTTCGTCCTCTATAAATGCCAGGTAGTAGGGTTCGACAACACCCGCTGCCAGTAGAATGCCGCCTATGAAAAAAGCCGGTAGGAAATAGGACCATGCCGGAAAAACAAGCGGGTGAAACGGATCGAATTGGCCCTTGAACAGTTGAAATATCGCAGGCGAGCTGACAACGGCGCCGGTCAGAAAACACCACGGCAGTAGATAATATTTTGACGCGGATGCGCCGCTAGTTTCGCCTGCGTAGGCGAGGTAGGTGAGTACGGTGATCGTTACTATGCCCCAGAGGACGATCACCGGAAAGAGCATGCTCGGTGTCTTTGGAATGAGAGGGCCTGACCTGTAAAGATTTATATCTGCCATTGATGCTGCTAAAGAACTCGTGCTGAGCGAGTGACGAAAACTTAGTTTAAGCGTTATAACCTGAAATTGAAACCGAATCGAAAGTGAAATCACACACTGCGCCGAAGTCGCGCTTGCTTGCTAAGGAATTTTGTATATCTCGTTTTTATTCGCATAATTGAGGTTCGCGTTCCGCTTTATGAAGCCTTTCAACTTGCGCAGTGCCCGGTTCGGGATAACATTTGCAGTCCTGTGCAGCTTCGCGCTCGCCCCTGTTTGGGCAGTCGATTACTTTGTTAATCAGGACGGTTCGGGGCACGTCAATGCCGCGTATGTAATGCTCGAGTTGATAAAAGGAAATCCGTTCTTCAGCAACTTTTATATCTTCAACTCGCCTTTTGTCCCGAATTCGAGCGGCCACTGGATGATGGTCCCGCTCCTACAAATGTTCTCGCCGTTTGTCGTGACAAAGATAATGATGTCGGTGACGTTTCTCGCTTTGACGGTCGCCGTAATTTGGGTCCGATGGCAGACGAATGAAAACGCAGAGTTCACGACTAGTCTATTGATCGGATGCGTACTGAGTTTAAACTGGCTTTGGCTGGTCGGATCGTACAATTTCATTTTCGGCCTCGCCGGCTTCTCTTTCACCCTCGGATTGTATTATCGCTGGCGTGAACGAATGAATTTCGCCCGATGCTTCGGGATCGTCGTTTTGCTTGCAATCGTTTTTGCGAGCCATCTGATCAGCTTCCTCGTTCTTGCGGGTTCGATCGCAGTGCTTGCCGGATTTGCCGAACCGGCAAAACGCAGCCGGGCGATACTCTGGACCTTCCTCGCTTTGATTTCGTGTATTCCCTTAATTGTTTTCTATAAGATTCTCGTCACTGGCGGCGAAACGTTCGCACCGGCTTGGCGTTCGCTTGCCGACCCGTATTCGCTGCGAAGCTGGCTAATACAAATTGCGGCAGCCGATCCATTTGTTTTGATCAGCCGGAAGACGCTTCCATTTACCGATGCGCAGTCAGCAGCTCTGGCGATCTTCTCGCCAATATTATGGATCGCCCTCGCATTCGTTCTACTCGTCGTATCGACAGTCAAAGAAAGTTGGAAAGCGATAGTCTCGCGCCACCGATTACCGTTCGCGTTGCTCTTCGTATTTTCGATGCTCGCGGTAATGTTCGCACCCGACGATTTTGGCTTAACAAACGGGAGCCTTTTGCGCGAGCGAATGCTGCTCGCTGGACTGGTATTCGCCGTTCCACTTTTCCGGGTAGAGAGCTCGCCATTTCTAAAACATGCGGCACAGGTTTGCCTTGTTTTTGTACTCTTGTTCCAAACCGCAGTGTTATGGGAATATTCGTTACGAGCGAATGACGAGATAAAGGATTTCGTCGAGGTGGCAAATGCAATTGAGCCGGGCCAGTCCATTGCCTCTGTCGTCGTCGTTACGGAACCCCAAAGATTTCATTCGCTGCCAGCGACACAGATGAACAATTATTTGGGTATCGGCAGGGACGTGATCGTTTTGGATAATTATGAGATGGGGCATTACCTTTTTCCGGTCGTTACGCTCAACCCAGTCGATAAGGAATTTATATTCGGTCTGACAACATCAAATATCGTATATTTGAACGACCTTAAAGAGGACTTTGATACCAACCTTTCTGATCTCGATTCCTGTTTGATGGCAAATAGTCGCAAAGCCGACGTGATGCTGCTGTGGGGTAGTAACGTGCAGGTTGAAAGTATTCTGCGAAAGAGTTTCGACGCCGAGCCGTTCTATGAATCCGGCCGGGTACGTCTCTTTCACCGGCTCAAATAAATTATGGTGGATTCGAAAAATGACATTGAGCGGCTGTCGGTCGTGGTACCTGTATTCAACGAAGAACGGACGCTGGAAACGATCGTCGAAAGACTTCTTACGGTCGAATATTTGCACGAGATCGTGATCGTTGATGACTGCTCGACTGATGCGACGCCGCAGATCATCGAACGCCTTGCTACCGAACATAGCGTGATAAAAAGCGTTACACTACCGCACAATCAGGGTAAGACGGCGGCGGTAAAAGCAGGCTTTGCGAACACCACGGGATCAATAGTGATCGTTCAGGATGCCGATCTTGAGTATGACCCGACTGAGATTGGGGCGGTTATTTACCCGATCGTTGCGGGCTTTGCCGATGTTGTTTACGGTTCGCGTTTTATGGTGAGGCGTGCTGCCCGCGTTTTGTATTTCTACCATTATCTCGCAAATAAAGGTTTGACGTTTCTGTCGAACGCGTTGACTAACCTAAACATTACTGACGTTGAGACGTGCTACAAGGCGTTTCGCGGCGACATTATCCGTAATATGACGATCACGTCGTCGGGCTTCGGATTTGAGATCGAGGTAACGGCAAAGATCGCGAAGCTCAAGTGTGTGTTGTATGAAGTTCCTATCAGCTACTATGGTCGCACATACGAGGAAGGAAAAAAGATAACGTATCGCGATGGGATCGCCGCATTCTTTTACATAATTCGCTTCAACCTGTTCTGCAGTCGCAGGAATTCATTCGTAAAACTTCCCGAGGTTTCGACACGGCCCACACCGCTGCTCGACTCGAAAATTTAAAATGGAGAATTTTGAGGTCGAATATATAGGCAAGGACTTGGAAGCGATGGATTTTGCCGAGAATTACCATCGATGGATACTTGATCTTTTCAAGCCTTATATTGGTAAGGATATTGTCGAGGTGGGTGCCGGCACCGGATCTTTCTCGCAGCTGCTTTTGGAAACGAAGCCGGAGACGTTGAGACTTATTGAACCGTCGGAAATGTTTATCGCTTTAAGTGAGAATTTGTCGGGTTCGAACGGTACGGCGAAGGTAGACTTTTTCCGAAATATTTTTACGCAGGTCGCTGACGAGATTAGCACCGGGTCTCAGCCGGACACGCTGATCTACATCAACGTGCTTGAGCATATCGAAGACGACATACGCGAGTTGGAGACTGTGCATCGAACTCTCGCGGATCACGGACGTGTATGCATCTTTGTCCCGTCCATGCCGATGTTATTTAGCGAGTTCGATAAACGAATCGGCCACTTCCGCCGCTATACGAAAAAGGAACTGGTTAAAAAATGCGAAGCCGCCGGATTCAAGATCCGCGTCGCTCGGTATTTCGATTTTCTGGGAATTCTTCCATGGCTTGTGAAATATCGCATGATGCGATCGCTTACGATGGAGAGCGGTGCCGTCCGGTTATACGACCGCGTTGCTGTGCCGCTGATCAGACCTATAGAAAATATCCTCCAGCCGCCGATAGGCAAGAACCTTCTCGTTGTAGCCGAGAAGGTGTGATCCACTTCCGACAATTCGGGAACCGCCGATAGATCGGGAACACTCGGCGAGAGTTAAACCATCGTGAGCGTATCGCCTTGCTTACGCGCGGGATTGGGCACTTCGTTGTGAGCGCTTTAGATGGGCCTGAACGATGCAGACGGATGCCGGCGGAGTTGCTCAAGGTGGAGCATATCGCCCTTGCTTACGCGTGGGCTTTTGCATTTTGTTGTGAGCGCCTTGGTTGATCGTGATAGTTCTAAATGCGGGAGCCGGCATGACGTGCAAAAGCCCGCGCGTGAGCAAGGGCGATATGCCCAAGTGAGAGCAACGAAGGCAGAGCGTGCGACAAGGCGACAGCGCGTGCTGCCGACTGTCGAGCCGTCTCACGGATAAAGAGTGTGTTGCGGCCGGTCGTCTCGCACCGATCGACTAGCCAGCGCGTTCCCGGCCGGCAATACCTGTTTAACAATGAAAAATAACTGTTGACGCGTTTTTCTCCAAAAGGTTACGATGTTAGTGGCCAGCCAATGGCTTAACTGCCTTTGTTTTCAGAATCCATCGCCTCTTCTTCGGGATTCTCTTCTAATCAATACACACGAAGTAAAGGAGAAAAACGTGAGTTTCCAATTCGTTAGCAAAAGACTTGCTGCGGCCTCTTTCGCAGCTTTCACCATTTTTGCCGCATCTGCCGCGGCACAGCCGACAGTCGTTATCGTTCCCGGTGAGCGCAATATGCGTGTTGCTGAAAGGAACAATGTTTATTGCGCTGGTTATGTTCAAACGTCATCGATCGATACCAGCCGAAAAATAGTCGGCGCCGTTGAGGAGCAGGAGCAGTTCAACTACACCGAAAAAAATATCGTGTATATCAACGCCGGCTCTAGCAAAGGCGTGAATGTCGGTGATGTATTTAGCGTTGTCCGGCCACGCGGCCAGGTAAGGACTCGCTGGACCCGAAAGGGAGATCTGGGTTTCTATGTGCAAGAAGTCGGAGCCCTCGAGGTGATCCGAGTAAAGAACGAGGTTTCCGTTGCGAGGATATCAACGTCGTGTGACACTTTTCTGCTCGGCGATCTTATTCAACCGATGCAGACTCGAATCGCACCCGATTATCGGCAGCGACCTGCAATGGATCTATTCGGTGATCCTAGCGGCAAGGCCATCGGCCGTCTGTTCATGTCTCGCGACAACGCCGAGGCCGTCACACGGGATTTCATTGTTTATATCGACCTCGGAGCCGAGGACAATGTACAGATCGGTGACTACCTGACGATCTTTCGACCGCTTGGCGACGGAAATCCCTTCTTCGGAGATTGGGGCGAATCGGCCAGTGCACGCGACGAAGGCTTTCAAAGCTTCGAATATCGCGGCGGACGTTTCTCGAACCAGACCGCACGCAAGTCGGGTGATAAAGCGGAAGGCAAAGTGGTGACGACCGCAAAAGCAAAGAAAGACCGTCCCATGATCCGTAAGGTGGTTGGCGAAATGGTCATTCTCAACGTCAAGGAACGGACCGCCACTGCGTTGATCACAAGAACTGCGCAAGAGATCCA
>JANPJL010000081.1:0-30500 GCA_031425495.1 Acidobacteriota bacterium | reverse complement strand
CCGATCATCAACTACTCCGGCGGCACCGAGATCGCGGGCGGCATACTGATGGGCAATCCGCTGTTGCCGATCAAGCCGTGCTCGTTCCCTGCTCCGTGTCCGGGAATGGATGTCGACATCCTCGACGAGCAAGGCAAGCCTGTCGGTCCGAACGAGGTCGGCGAACTCGTCATCAAGCAGCCGTGGATCGGCATGGCCCGCGGGTTCTGGCAAGAGAAAGAACGCTATCTCGACACGTATTGGCGCCGATTCAAGGACATCTGGGTCCACGGCGATTGGGCGATGCGCGATAAGGATGGCCACTGGTTCATTCTCGGACGCAGCGACGATACGCTAAAAGTCGCGGGGAAGCGCGTCGGCCCCGCTGAAGTTGAAAGCTTATTGATAGCCCATCCACGAGTGATCGAAGCCGCCGTCATCGGCGTGCCCGACGAGGCGAAAGGCACGGCAATGGTCGCGTTCTGCGTCCTGTCTTCTCCTTCTTCAGATTCCGTGCATTCTGTGCATTCCGTGGTCAATCTGTCCGACGAAGCCGGGACCACGAAACACACGGAAAACACCGAAAGGAAAGAATTGGAGAAGGAACTAAAAGCCCTGGTCGCAAAAGACCTGGGTAAGCCCCTTGCTCCGTCAAGAATCCTTTTCGTTTCCGCCCTTCCGAAAACCCGCAACGCGAAAGTAATGCGTCGTGTATTACGCTCCGCATATCTCGGCGAGGATCCGGGCGATCTATCCGCGCTCGAGAATCCGCAAACGGTCGAGGAGATCGGCTCTATCTCAAAAGCGAAATAGAACCGTTTACCAGACCCGCATTCACGCCGCTTTTGATCTGGTCAAAAACATGTCAAAAGAAAGTCAGGCAGAATTCAAGACTTTTCGCCAGGTTCGGTCGAAGATGGTAACGAAGCGAATTCTAACTGCGATCGAACTCTTCGGATTTGGTAACAGACACGGGAGACAAGGAAACATATGAGCTCAAAGCATTTTTGCCGACTCAGCTTCGGCCTCGGATTGCTAACCATCTTACTGACGTATTTGTGCGTATCGCCGACTTTCGCACAATCGGAAAAACTTGGCGGCGTAACCTTTACCCCGCCAAAGGGCTGGAAGAAAACTGCGAAGGAAAACATCGTCACGTACAGCCAGATCAACGAGACCACCGGGAAATACTGCGTAATCACGCTGTATGGTGAGACACCGGGGACCGGTAGCTCGAAAGACGACTTCACGCGCGAATGGAACAATCTCGTCGTCAAACCGCTAGGAGCCGCTGCGAATCCGGAAACCGAGACCGAGTTGGTCGAAGGCTGGACTGCAATTGCGGGTGGTGCCGCGGTCGATTTCCAAGGCATCAGATCGATCGCGTTCCTTACCGTCTTAAGCGGCGGGGGTAAAACGGTCAGCATACTTGGACTGTTCAATGATGAATCCTACTTACCCAATCTGGTGGCGTTTAACAGCAGCATCGGAATAGCGCAGACGTCTGTTGCGGCGACTCCGACATCCACACCAGATTCGCCACCACGCTCCGCGGCAACGACATCTGCGGCCATGAACGTCAATGCACTCGCAAAAGAGTTTCAAGACAATGAGGTACGTGCCAATCAAATGTGGATCGGTAAGCGGGTCCGGGTGAACGGAATCGTAAACACTATCCAGATCGTCGCGGACGGGAGCATCCAACTGACCTTCAAGACGTCGATCACAAACAACAATATGGCGCGGTGCCATTTCAACAAATCGCAAAGCGCCGGTGTCGCGACGCTGACGGCCCATGTCGAAGGTACCGTCGAAGGAACAGTCCGCGGCCTCGGCGGCGGTTTCGACAATTCGAAAACGTTCTTCCTGTTGGAGGATTGTGTCGTGCCTTAGGCCTTTGGAAATATTTTGTCGTTTTGAGTTATCGCACGATATACTCTGCATGTTCAGAACGGTCGAATCCGCCAGAGTAAGTGACGAACCTACAGATGCATAGCCCGACGATGACAAGAATTTTCGCTTCGATGCTTTTTCTTCTTGTTCTTGTAGTCGCGGTCTCAATCGGGTCGGCACAGTCGGCGAGAGCAAAAACTTCACCTCAGCCCTGTCGTTGTCCCGCATTTCAGATCCTGCCAGGTAAGGCCAGCTTAGCGGCCGGCCAGGTCGTTGAGTTTGCGATAAAAACTAAAGACAATCGAGGCCTTAAGAGGCGATATGAATGGTCTGTTTCTTCGGGCGAGATCGTGTTCGGCCAGGGCACTGCGCAGATCGGTGTTAGGATACCGGTTCGCGAGCAGACTCGGACGGCCTCCACCTCGATTTCTCCTGCGGAACTGCCTCCCGGTTTTGTCGTAACCACGCTCCCTCAAAGCATAATAGGTGTTTGGAAACCGCCGGCAGTAGTAATACGTGCAGGTCTTGCCGGCCACGCTGGATGCAGTTGCAGTCAAGCGCTGTCCGTACCGCTAGCTCTACCCCCCGTCAACATTAACCAATTCGCGAATGTGATCGCTCTAACCCTGAGCACTCGTGAACTGGTCATGCAGTGCGAACCCGGAAAAAGGATGAGGGAAGGTCTGCTTGCTTCGGAATCTATGATAGTCGATGTAAACGCCTCAGCGGTCGATCCGGAGGGTGACCTCCTCCGGTACGACTTCACGGTTTCGGGCGGCGACATAATTGGCGAGGGCCCGTCGGTCAAGTGGGATCTTAGCGGCGTTTCGCCGGGAATGTACACAATAACTTCGGGAGCAGATGATGGATGCGGAATTTGTGGGGCGACGAAGACTGAGTCCGTTACCGTGCGAGCTTGTGAACCGACATGTTCCGATATTTCGTGCCCAACCATTACGATCAATAGCCCCGACATTCTTGACGAGGAAACCGTTTTCACCGCGGACGTTAGTGGCGGATCACAACAAACAGTGTCGTATAAATGGTCGGTCGTAAACGGTGTCATCCTTCGGGGTCACGACTCCCCTTCTATCACCGTGAAGATGCCCGCGGCACCTACGGACAAGATCAGCTCGGTGACCGTGACGATAGACGGCATCGACGAAAGCTGCGTGCGGTCAATCACGAAAGAATTTCATGCGGGAAGAGTTAAGCCGTAAACCTGGATGCTTCTCACTCGCTTACGCGCCCAAAAGCGAACTCACCGTTCCCATTTCATTCCTAATCCTTGAGAGCGATCGTGTCTCCGGTCATACTTGACGTAACTTGTATGTCCGTCGATTCCAGCTCCATTCACACCATCGGCCACGGCCGGCATCCATTCGCGGATTTTCTGGCGATGCTTCAAAATCACAATATTGAATTTCTGTGTGACGTCAGAAGCATAGCTCGCTCCCGGTGGCCACAATTCAACGGACTCGTTCTCGCGGAGCTTCTGCGGGAGAACGGCGTTGGCTACGAGCACCTTCCGGAAACGGGCGGGAAGACAAAGCCGAAGCCGGAAGACCTCGCCCGCGGTATCGACCGGATCATTGAGATCGCAGCCGAGCTTCGCACAGTCATCATGTGCTCGGAGTCGAAGCCGCTATCGCCGCACAAGGTTCCGCGAGCGAACTGTCACCGGGTCGGCATGCTCGCCCCGATGCTGCGCGCGAAAGGGGTGGGACGGATCATTCACATTTTGCCGAACGGAGAGTCAGTTGAGTTTGATGAGTCGGTGGTGCCGTCGATCTGGTAGCTCCGAAGCTCCCCTCCTTGTTTAGGAGGGGTGCCGATGCTTCATCGGCGGGGTGGTAGTTCTGAAGAATCAGATTCTTGCGTGGGTGCTTGACCTCCTAAACAAGGAGTAGGAGTTAAGAATCAGATTCTTTCTGACTACCACCCCGTCAGCCGAAGCGGCTGCCACCCCTCCTAAACAAGGAGGGGAGTTGCCGTGTCGTCAGGTCCGTCCGCCCAACTGCATGTAATAATGCCCGAATGATCAAATTCCTCACCCCTCGAAGTCTGAAACTACACACTCGAGCTCTAGCTTTGTCGTGTCCGAATCTCGCTATCGTCTACGAAAGATACGGCCCACCACCCCTATGGGATCGCGAGCCGGGATTCGCGACGCTGCTCCAGATCATCCTCGAGCAACAAGTGTCGCTTGCATCGGCGAAGGCATGTTATGACAAATTATGCCGGCGCGTCGGAGCGATCTCGCCGGAGCTGGTACTTAGGTCGACGGACGCGGAATTGAGATCCGATGGATTCAGCCGACAGAAAATCGTCTACGCACGCCACCTTGCCGAAGCTGTTTTGGAGAACCAGATCGACTTCGACAAATTGAATCAGCTGAACGACGCCAACGTGAAGTCCGAGCTCATCAAGCTCAAAGGCGTCGGCGAGTGGACCTCTGATATTTACCTGCTGATGGCGATGCTCAGACCGGACGTAATGCCAAAAGGCGATGTCGCTCTGCACACGGCGTGGCACAAACTAAGCGGTGAGCCGCGACCGACATCGGATGAGTTTCTAGTGATTGCCGAAAGGTGGAAGCCGTATCGATCCGTCGCCGCACGACTGCTGTGGCATTTTTATCTGAGTGAAAAAGTGAAAGGGTGAAAGGGTTGAAAAGTGAAAGGGCGCAAGACTTATGGCTCCGCTCCTTTTTCACTTTTGCACTTTTCCACCTTTTCACTTAACGTCTTTTCGATGAAGATCCTCGACGTAGGCTGCGGAGTAAACAAGCACCAGGGTGCGATCGGCTTAGATAACAATCCCAGAACAGCCGCCGATGTGATCCACGATCTTGGCCAGCTTCCCTACCCTTTTCCAGATAGCGAGTTTGATCTGGTCGTGTCGAACCACGTCGCCGAGCACGTACCGGATCTCATGGCGTTTGTTTCGGAGCTATACCGGATCACCAAACCCGGAGGTCGGATCAAGCTGGTGACCCCTCACTACACAAATCCCGACTGGGCGACCGACCCGACGCACCGGAATCACATTAATTCGTACACCTTCAACACGTTTATTCCAGACCGCGCAACGTTCGACTTCTACACAGACGTCAAGCTCCGCCCGATCGATACCCATGTCTCTCTACTAGCGCTGTGGAAAGCCCTCGGAATCGAGTTCATCGTCAACCTCGACCGCCTCGCCCCCGGGTTTCGCTTCACCCGCAAATTCTGGGAGCATTACTTGAGCTATATTTTTCGCGGCAAGGAGCTGCATTTTGAGTTTGAAGTGGAAAAGGAGAAGTCAGAAGTCAGAAGTCAGAAGTCAGAAATCGGAAGTCGGTAGGAAGCTCCCGTCTCCCCGTCTCCACGTCTCCACGTCCCCCATCCCCGCGTCCCATCCGACGGCGGCCAACTATTCCCCCCTCTAAACTCATCTGTTATCGTTAGGATGTCATCTTGAACAGCTTCTCAGAGGTACCTATGAAATACAGAATAATTGCGGCGCTTCTACTTGGAACGATGGTTTTGGGTCTGGGTGGCTCGAGCTACGCCGATACGAAAGCGAAAAAAGCGTCGATGAACCAGCTTGTATCGTTGCTGCCGGCTTCGGATGGTGTGATCACACTAAACGTAAAACGTTTCTTTAGTGATGCCCTTCCGCAGGTTTTGGCGGGAAATCAACCTTTGCTCGCTAAGGTCAACGGACAGGTCGATTCTATCCGCACGAAGATCGGGATCGACATTCGTCAGTTCGACGAGGTCGCTATCGGCGTTTCGGCGAAACAGATCGCCGCGAAGAATTACGACATCGATCCGGTCGTTATTGCCCGCGGGCAAATGACGTCGGCGTCGCTGATCGGAGCTGCAAAGCTCGCGGCGAACGCCAAGTATCGCGAGGAGCGTGTCGGCGATCGCGTGATTTATGTGTTCGATACCGAAAAGTTAGCCGCTCAAGCTCCGGGTGTAAAAGTTACTGGCTTTATGAGCGAGGTCGGTGTCGCATCTCTCGATGACAGAACCCTCGCATTTGGTGATGTGGGTCGTGTGCGTGCGACGCTTGAAGGCAAGACGAGGGTTAGCAGTGATCTGATCGTGATGCTCGAGAAGAACCCGGCCGCGGTCGCGGCATTTGCCGTCAAGCCGCCCGCGGGTCTGAAGAATTTCATTCCCATGGAGAACGATGAGCTCGGGAAGAGTATTGACTCGATCCAGTTTGTCTACGGAAATGCGGACGTTGTTGCCGACAAGGCCAGTATTCACATGACGGCGCGGACCCTTCAGAATTCGCAAGCCGCAAGCTTATACGAAACAATGGAAGGCTTGCAGATGATCGGAAAAGCCTTCCTCGGCGGCGCCAAAGGAGCCGACAAACAAGTCTATGCACGGCTAGTCCAGAACGCCAAGATCTCGATTAAGACAAACGAGGTATCGCTCGATCTCGTCGTTCCCCAAGCGGATCTCGATGTTCTGGTGGGTATGATCAAGTAGTTGTCGGTTGTCTAAGCGGAAGTCAGAATCCAGAAATCAGAATGAGGAAAAGCAGAAGGTAGCAACGAAGCTGCTTTCTGCTTTCTGCTTTCTGCTTTCTGCTTTCTGCTTTCCGCTTTCTGCTTTCTGCTTTCTGCTTTCTGCTTTCTGCCTTCCGCCTTCCGCCTTCCGCTTTCCGCCTTCCGCTTTCCGCCTTCCGCCTTCCGCCTTCCGCCTTCCGCCTTCCGCCAACTGATTCAACGTCGCCGCGTCCGTGGGGCCGAGCGGCGCGGTGCAAACTGGTCTATCTCCGGATTGTATTGGCCACTCTCGTCGAGCAGAGGAAAAAGCTGGAGATTGCTCGAAAGGTAAGCCGCCCGGAGTTCGACCGGACGTGTACCTGCTCGGTTTATCACGCGAACTCGGGTGCCGCGAACCTCTTCTATCCAACGAGCAAATTCCTCTGCGCGTCCGACTGTCGCGGACAGCAGCAACAGGCGTATCCGCGGAGGCGTAAGAATTATGGCCTCTTCCCAAACATGCCCGCGCTCTTCGTCAGCGAGGTAATGGGCCTCGTCGATGATCACGAAATCAGTACTTACCTGCTCCCCGTTTCGAAGCGCGTCGAATAGCTGGTTTCGGTAGATCTCGGTAGTACCGACGATCAGCGGAGCCTCGGTGTTCTCCTTCCGATCGCCCGTTAAAATGCCGACCTTCTCGGCCCCAAACTTAGCAGAGAATTCAATGTACTTCGAGTTTGTCAGCGCCTTGAGCGGCGTTGTGTACCAGGCCCGTTTTCCCTGCTCGAGCAAGCGGCGGATCTCCTCGCTTGCGATCCAGGTCTTGCCACTTCCCGTCGGAGCGGTTACCAACACATCCTCGTGCTCAATTGCTTCGAGAGCCTCTAATTGAAAAGCGTCGGGAACAAACGGCGTCGGCTCGGGCACCCCGAGCCCGCGAAGCAATTCCTTTGCAGCACCGGCCTGCTGCGGAGACTGTCCCTTTTCCACGTACTCGGGCGAACTTTCCCGATACCCGTCACGTTTATATCTTCGACCTTTGTCGGGACTAGAACGCTGGCGGCCTCTGCTTCTGTTATCGCGGTTTCGCGGCATGGGGGAATGGTAGCAGGGAGAAGTCGGAAGCAGAAGTCAGAAGTCAGAAGTCAGAAGTCAGAATTAAGAAGGCGGAAGTCGGAAGTCGGAAGTCGGAAGTCGGAAAGTCAGTGTCTAGTTATCTTGGGTATCAAAGTACGTATTCTCTTCTGAATTCCGACTTCTGATTTCTGACTTCTGACTTCTGCCTTCCGCCTTCTCCCCCAAAGTGATAAAATCCCAATTTGTATCGCAACTTGTTTGCGATTCAGGGCGTCTAAAATCAACGGTTAGCGGCATCGATCGGAAGTTTTAACAGCCTATTTTTTTATTTATATGTTCGAGCAGGAATCATACAATCAAGAGCCAACCGAGCTACATACTGAGCCCGGCGACCTTTTTCATGAGTACGAGATCGTTAATTGGAATTTCTCGCCGCGTCTATACAAGATTCTCGCAATATCAGCCGTTTTCAACGTTCTCTTGATCGTTGGCCTCGGTACGTCGGGTATATTGACAGCTCGCGGCTGCGACAGTCCGTTTGTTGGGCGTGTGTGTCAGGTGCTCGACACGGTCTACGTGGGAAGTTTGATACTCGGGACGGAGCGGGACTACATCGATGCTCCGTATGACAAAACAGATCTAGGAGATGCAGAAGTCACTTTTGTCGATGTGACCGGCGTCACACCGCCCCTTTCGTATCCGGAGGGTTATTTTCAGCTTGCGAACCCTGAGCAGCAGTTTGCGAACGTAACCGATCCGATGATGGCGAGTCCGGGCTTTCTCGCACCGGGCATTCCCTCAGGTAACCCGACCATCGGCGGGAGCGGCTTGATCAATACGCCGCCTATCTCCCCGCCAAAGAATCGGAATGCCATCCAGGGTAAACTACCTACCGGTTCCCCGCTTGACACTTCGACCGATGATCCGGCGCTAGCCGAGGTAAATGGCAAGCCCCCGCGCGGTGGAAAGCCGAAACCGGAAAAAGCAGAGGACGCTAACGTTGCTCAAGCGGAAGAAAAGGACGAGTCAACGCTCGATCCTAATAAACAGATCGAGACAAAAAATATTAACCGGCGGCCGTTTGTTGACCTCGCCGGAGCCGTCAATTCATTGCTGTTGAACCGGGAGGTAAATCTTGAAGCCGAGTTCAGCGTCGCCGCAAAAGGAAAGCTGAACAAGGACGGACGTCTCGACAAAAAGACGTTCAAATTCACCCGGGCTGCCAGCAGCGATCCTAAATTGGTCAATGTTGTAAAGCAGTCGATTGAGGCATTCAGTGACAGCGGAATCCTCCAATACCTCGAACAACTCAGCGGAAAGGATCTCGATCTTGCGATCGCGCAGGATAAAGAGAAGATTTCTGGCGAAGTCCGGTCGGATGTTGAGCGCGAAACTAGGGCTACGAGTCTGGCGGCAGGTATGCGTTTCTTTCTCGGAATGGAAATCGATAAAAAGTTAAAGAGGGTTGCCGAGCTCCAGGCCGAGAATAACCCGGAAAAGGCCCAGGATCTACAGAATACTTTGGACGAGCTTGAGCTACTTCAGAAGACGGAGATCGTTGCAGAGGGAAAACAGTTAGTCGTAAAATTCTCCAGTCCTAAGGGCGTAATGCATAACCTTATCAATCGAAAATTGGATGCTCAGGCAAAAGAAATCAAGAAAGAGGGTGGTACAGGACCCGGCGGACTGAACGACAATACCGCTAAGAAAAGAGATTGAGCACACGTAGAACTAACAACTCGATCCTTTTCCTCACAACGCTCGGCGTGTATCTCGGGCTTGTGCTTGTCGGTGGCTCTGCTCCTCAGGTTTTTGCACACGGCGCTTTGACGCGGCACTTTGAGCTTCAGGACGAGATCGAGGCCGCCGATGATCTCGACAACAAACCTGATAGCGATGCGTCATCACTCTCACTTTCCATCAAGACCTATCTCGAAGACGTCGAGTTCTTCCTAAGCACGCTGAACCGGCTGCGACAGAGAGGAGAGTTCGATCCGTCGCGGGATGTCTTCGAGGTGACGCAGTCGACGTTGCTTCCTTGTGTAGCTTCCAACAAAGTCGGCAGCTACACCGCAAACACGTTTAAGCTCGAGAACGAATCGCTGCGGCCGTCGTTGGAGAGGTTCAGCAAGCTCCTCACCGACGGTTACTCGCTGGCCGATTGTTTACCAAGCACTCGTTTCACCGGTCAGGAAGCGACCAGCTCAAAGTTCACGTTTAAGCTGGATAATTCGGCACTCGCCGTCAATGTAACCGTACAAAAAGCCACTCCCGACATTGCTTCGAGACTGTCCGGCGATCTGGCGAACGTTTTCGTCTCGTTCACACCATCCGCCGGTGAGCTCGCCAGAAGAAAGATACACGAGAATACGTCATTCAGATCCAGCAATGATCAGGTGATGATCACTACACGCCTTCCCAGGGCCGACCTCGACCCGCTGCTTATCACAAACGCAAAGTAGCGGCGATCGAATCCAATTTTCCTTCGCCATCACACGTCCGACAAACTTCAGTTTGTCGGATAGCCAACAAACTGAAGTTTGTTGGACATGTAGAAAGCCAACAAACTGAAGTTTGTTGGACATGCGAGGACAAAATGGCTGTTAATAGTTTTGCAGATAAATTAGTTAAGAAAATATTCGGGTCGTCGAGTGATCTGTTTTTGAAGAAAGCTCACCCCGTCGTCGAACAAATAAATTCCTTCGAGCCCGCGATCGAAAAGCTTTCCGACGATGAACTAAAGGCGCAGACGCCGAAGTTCAAAGAGCTCATTAGAAGTGCTCTGGCCGAATTCGATCACAGCACGGAAGGTCAGGAGCCGACCGGCCCGGCGTGGCGCGGCCACGGCATCTCACCGGAGAGGAAAGCTTTACTCGAGCGACGCCGCAAGGCGGAGCAGGACATCTTGAATCAGATCCTGCCCGAGGCATTTGCCACCGTTCGCGAAGCATCGCGGCGCGTGACCGGCATGCGCCACTTTGACGTGCAGATGATCGGCGGCCTCGCCCTGCACCAGGGACGGATCGCAGAGATGCGAACCGGTGAAGGAAAAACGCTTGTTGCAACTTTGCCTTCGTATCTTAACGGCTTGACCGGCCGCGGCGTACACGTCGTCACCGTCAACGACTATCTCGCGCTTCGCGACGCCGAGTGGATGGGCAAGATCCACAAGTTTCTGGGCCTCACCGTCGGATGTATCCAGAACGATATGGACGACGTCGAGCGGAAAGAAGCTTACGCGTGCTCGATCACCTACGGTACGAATAACGAATTCGGCTTCGACTATCTGCGCGACAACATGAAGTTCGATGTCGAATCCCTGGTCCAGCCGGATCACTATTTCGCGATCGTCGATGAGGTCGATTCGATCCTGATCGACGAAGCTCGTACTCCGTTGATCATCTCCGGTGCGACGGACGACGCGACGGACAAATATTTCACCGCCAACGAGATCATCCCGCGGCTCGAGCGTGGACATAAAGACGAAGAAACCAAAGTCACGACCGGTGATTTCCTTCTCGATGAGAAAAATCATTCATCGGTGATGACCGAGCAGGGTGTCGATAAAGCCGAGAAGTTGCTTGGTGTCGGAAACCTGTACGATCCGGCGAACATGGACCTGCTGCATTGCGTCGAGCAGGCGCTCAAAGCACACACGCTTTACAGGAAAGATCACCACTACGTCGTTCAGGATGGCGAAGTAATTATCGTCGACGATTTCACCGGACGTCTCATGCAGGGCCGCCGTTGGTCCGACGGTTTGCACCAGGCGGTCGAGGCAAAAGAAGGCGTGAAGATAGAACGCGAGAATCAGACGCTCGCGACGATCACGCTGCAGAATTATTTCCGCATGTACGAAAAGCTGTCCGGCATGACCGGTACGGCAGAGACGGAAGCCGAGGAGTTCGGTACGACGTACAACATCGACGTTGTCGTGATCCCTACGAATCGCTCGATGGTACGTAAGGACCACTCGGACATGATCTATCGCACGCTTGAAGAGAAGTGGGATGCGGTCGTCGAGGAGATCCAGGACCTGCACTCGAAGGGTCAGCCGGTGCTCGTGGGTACGGTTTCAGTTGAGAACTCAGAATTGATCGCCGATCGATTAAAGAAGGTCGGAGTACCGCATAACGTGCTCAACGCGAAGTACCATGAGCGCGAAGCGGAGATCATCGCACAGGCCGGTCGAAAAGGCGCAGTTACTATCGCGACGAACATGGCGGGCCGTGGTACGGATATTTTGCTGGGCGGTAATCCTGAGACTCTTGCCGCGGATTATCTTAAACGTCAGGAGATCAATCCGGACGAAGCAACACCCGAGCAATTTGACGTGGAGTTGGCGAAAGCGAAACGTGTGGTCGCTGAAGAACACAATGAAGTCGTTTCCGCGGGCGGACTGCATATCCTCGGCACCGAGCGTCACGAGTCGAGGCGTATTGATAATCAGCTTCGCGGACGCGCGGGACGTCAGGGCGATCCTGGATCGTCACGTTTCGTCCTGTCGCTCGAGGACGACCTGATGCGCATCTTTGCGGGTGACAAGGTCCGTTCGATGATGGAATGGCTCGGGATGGAGAAAGGTGTCGCGATCGAATCGCGCACGGTCTCGAAACAGATCGAGCGGGCGCAGAAAGCGGTCGAAGCCCGTAACTTCGAAACTCGAAAGCACGTTCTCAAATACGACGACGTGATGAACAAGCAGCGTGAGACGATCTACGGACTGCGTCGCCAGCTGATGTTTGAGCCGGAGCATCGCGATTATCTGTTGGGTGAGAGCGGCGTAGCAAAGGATCTGCTTCAGGATCTGACGTCGAGCTTTCTCAGCCTGCAGGTAACACCGGACCAATGGGAAGTCGAGACGTACGCGGCCGAGATCGAGAGCATATACGCCATCGATCCGGCCAAAGATGCAGATGTTAATTTCCGCACCGACAATCCCACCACGATCGAGGAGAAGATCTGGAAGAAAGCGTCGGCGACTTACGCTGCGAAAGAAAAGATCGCGGGCGAAGAATCACTTCGTGCGTACGAACGATACATCATGCTCAACATCATCGACTCGCAATGGAAAGACCATCTGCTGTCGATCGACCAGGTCAAACAGGGCATCGGTCTTGTCGGGTACGGGCAGAAGGATCCGCTTGTCGAGTACAAGAAGCAGTCGTTCGATATGTTCCAGGATATGCTAGACCGTATCGACACGAACACGACGAAGGCGCTGTTCCACCTCGAGGTCGTCTCGCATGACGAGCAGGCGGAGCGCGATCGGCTTGAGAGGCTAGCTCAACAACGTGCTAGAAGACAGTCAGCCGGAATGGCCTTTACAGGTGCGATGGCGACTGCGACGGCTGCAGGTGATACGGACGAGATACGGCACACGCCGTTCAAACGAGACCAGCCGAAGACAAAGCCAAACGAACCTTGCTATTGCGGGTCAGGCAAGAAGTTTAAGAAGTGTCACGGTGGTGGTATCTAAGAGCCGTGTTTGAGAACCGTAAGCGGGGTGGGTAGCAAATGTTTGTTACCCATCCCGCTCTTTTTTTGTAGGGACTTTCCCTTGGGCAGGACAGGTTGCGACTGTGTATTCGTTTCGGCTTTGAACGCTGCCTCAAGCTCGCGTTCAATCGACCGTTGTGCGCTCAAATACTT
This sequence comes from Acidobacteriota bacterium, assembly GCA_031425495.1. Taxonomy (GTDB): domain Bacteria; phylum Acidobacteriota; class Blastocatellia; order Pyrinomonadales; family Pyrinomonadaceae; genus OLB17. The sequence continues at coordinate 17,410 of JANPJL010000081.1, read as the reverse complement.
TGTAGCTGATCCGTGGAGACGCACGAACGATGCAGTTGCCTTGTCGAGTTCCCGGATGGCCGCCGCTAATGCCTGTTGGCTGGGCTCGTCATCCCCGATGAATATTAGGGACGTGTAAGAAGCTTTGCGAAATACCTGGCTGATCTGTCCTGATTTGAGATAAGTGTTTGCACGTTTTAGAGCCGCTTCGAACGTTACCGCCTCACCGCGTATGGGATCCCAATACAAGTTTTGATTGTTATCCCATTTTTCGATCGCCGCTTTTGCACGATCAAGGTTCTTCTCCTCCTCAGCGGCGGCTCGCGACGCTTCGACGCAGGCGGGAACTTGTTTGAGGCTCGCCTCGAGATCAGCGAGTGCCTTCCGCCACATCTCCTCCGCCTGCTTGGTCGCGGTTTGTGCTTCCTTCTGATAGTCGCTCCAATCGCCGGCGGTGACCATCCCCCGGTATGTTGTTTGAACCGCGAGATCGATCCAGCCGATTGCGTTCCACATTCTCACTCCGAACGGGGCGTTCGCGGCCGCCCTCCGGCCTTGTCGAGCCAACCAACCTTGACTGATGGTGCCACGCCGCTGTTCGAGATGCCATTTGACCGCCGGCCCGAGTTGATCCCAAGCCAGATCTCCACCAACTTCTTTTCCCGCCTCGATCCCGAGGCTTTGTGACTCCGCTCCCCATCTTTCCGCCACTAACTTGCTGGCGGTCAAACGCAGGTCGGACGCGTGTTTGAATAGTTCGAGACTCACTTGTTTCTTTCGGAGGAAATCAGGGTATGGGTCCGGGTCGCATTTCGCCAAACAAGACAGGTATCGGCCTTTTCCAGCGACCGCATCCGATTGATGCTTCTCCACCTTTGTTTTTAGGGCCGCCTTCGCTCCGGAGGGAATCCCTGAGATAGCATCCTCGAGACTGATCTTGCCTTTTGGGCAATTACCGACGCATATGCTCTTAAGTCCCATCGATGATTCCGGCACATCATGCCAGAACGTTGCGGACGCGACCTGCGGGTCTCCGCAGAACACAAGGAGCTGGTAGCTTTTGAATGGTGCGTTCTGTGCCGACGACGGATGGGTCCCCACGGCAATAAAGATGGCACCGATCAATGTGATCAGAACGGACGTAGAAATTAGTGATCTTATCCTTTTCCTCATACCGCCTCCTCTCTGTAATACTAACCGCCGTGTCATCCGTGATCTCTCCTAATAGGTGATCATAACCTGGTCGCTCGCGCCGGTCTCCCATGTCCATGAGATCCGCGATGCGTCGATGCCGCGTTCGGCAAACCAGGCCTTCAGGGCGTCGATTTGAGCTTTGGCGAGAGACTCAATAAAGATAGGATCCCCACCAAGCTTCACGATCACGCGAATCTCTGGCATTAGACCGGGGTCGGTTTGCATCTTGGAAAGCGCCCCGTCCAGCTTAACTTGAGCATCCGCCAGCAGGTCGGCTAAGTCTGTCTCGAAAAGGTTACCCAGCGAGATCGCTCCGTCGCCTGCGGTCGGCGCCGCCGCGCATGTGACACCCTCTTGGCAGATGCTCCATGCGACACTGACGCTGCCATCGCCTCCAGTAATCCGGGTGTTGGTATAGCTGCCGATCATGCGGTTGCCCGTGTTGTCGAGGTAACGTAGCTCAGGGTCAACCGGTTCCGTGTCCGGCGGAATGCGGCCGAGATACATGCCTTGAAACTCCCGTTCTTCGGTGGAGACGTCGGTCCCATTTCCGGAAACACAGGTACGGGTCGTGGTATATCCACCCAACGTATGGATGGCGATTCCGACATGGTATAGGCCTGGGCCCGAGGGGACGTTCCAGCCGACGCCGGTCGTAGTGTCGACGTTTCCATTCTTCTTCCAGATATATGAGGCCGATAGATCCGCCCCCGTAAGTGGCCTTGTTCCCTCGCCCACATCGGTGCAATACGACCCGGCGCCATTCCCACCAACATTGCTCAAGTCTCTTACCCGATCGTTTATCTTCCCGCCCTCGGGAAAGAGAGAAGTTATGGTTCCTACCTGCCGAAGCTTTCCGCTTTCAAACACGTTCATCGGTTGAATAAATTCACGCAGGCGGACATCGTCGATCACGGTAGTTATTCGAAGCACTCCTCCCCCAGGATGCCTTTGAATCCACCGCTGTGTGATCTTGCCGGTCCAGAGCCCGCCGCGTTTGCCCGCCGGAGGCTGCGTCGTCGGAGTTTCGTTCGACGTCGGGGATTGGGTCGGAGTCGGCGACGGCGCTGGTGTTCGACTCGGTGTCGGAGTGGGCGTCGGCAGAGGTGCGCCGATCTGACCGGGTGCGGCCCTTTGCCGGCGTGGCGTTAAATAGACCCACGCTACTGCCGCACGCGGATGACTGCCACGCTCGGTTATGACAGTGTCAGCATTTATTCCGACTAGCCGACCTGGATGAACCGATCCGTCGCGATAATGGACCTCATCGCGCAGCCGATCTTGCGGAGCCGGGATCGAAAAGACGTCCGACTTCAGCCCGATCCATACGATCCCGGCCCGTGCAATAGAAAAATTGTCGATTCTGCAGTTGTCGGCGATACATCCGGAAAGCTGCCCCCTGCGCACCCCGTCTTTTGCAATTATGACGTCCGCTTTCAGCCCGGGCCTCGGCGGGACCGTGGTCTGTGTCGTGACCTCCGAGAGAAAAAGTGGGCCAGTTATGGCGAGTAGCACGAGGCATCCCAAGACAGCGTTCTCAGTCAGCACACCGAATAGATTCTTGTTCATATTTTGACGGCAGATTCATTGCTTACTTTGGTCGGCCTTCCAGCTCCCTTGCTTTTTGCCAGTCCTTACCCGCCAGAGCTTTCTCACCTTTCGCATCGTAGGCAAGAGCTCGAATGGTATATGCAGTGACGTGCTTAGGATCGAACTCGATTGCCTTGGTCGCATCGGCTATCGCCTGGTCGAATTCCCTTTTTCGCCAGTAACTATTTCCGCGATTATTGTAAGCGGGCGCAAACTTTGGCTCTATGTGGATCGCCTTCGTGTAATCCGAGATCGCCAGATCAAATTGGTTCTCTTTGAAGAAGATATTTCCCCTATTGTAGTAAGGAAGGAAAGCTTTGGGATCAAGCTCTATCGCTTTTTCAAGATCCGCTTTAGCCAAGCTGTTCTCGTTGTTAGAAAAATAACTGTTGCCTCTTTCGACATATGCCGACGCCGTCTTAGGCGCAAGTTCGATCACTTTAGTGAAATCGGCGATGGCAAGGATGTGTTCGTTCTTAAAGCTATAAGCCAACCCTCGCCGATAGTAGGCCGCGGCGCCTTTGGGTTCAAGTTCGATCGCTTTTGAATAATCCGCAATGGCTAAGCCATATTCATTTTTACCTGCGTAAGCACTTCCCCTGTACTCGAAACTCCACGCGGACTTCGGATCGAGGCTTATTGCCTTCGAGAAATCAGCGATCGCCAGGTCAAACTCTTTTTTTTGATTGTAGACGTACCCGCGGCTGTTGAATCCGGAAGCACGCTTCGGGTCAAGTCGAACGACTCTTGCATAATCCGTCAGAGCTTTGTCATATTCTTTGATCTCACTATAGACGTAACCGCGTCTTGAGAAAGGATCGACAAAGTCCGAACGCAACTCGATCGCCTTTGTGTAATCTGATATCGCTTGGTCGGGACGTTTTTTACCCTCATTCGCGTTACCGCGATTGTAATAAGCCCACGCGTATTTTGGATCAAGCTCAATCGCTTTTGTGCAGTTCCCTAACGCTTCATCGAATTTTTCAAGGCGACGTTCCGCATAACATTTCGCTTCGAATTCTTCGGCACTGGTCGGGGACTTTAATAAGGCGAGGGCCGCACCCGCATCCGCCTTCCCTTTTTCCTGCTCGACGATTCTATAAAAAGCCGATGACCGCATACGTAAGGCAATTGCATTGTGCGGATTCTTTTCCAGCTCGAGAGTTGTTTCCCTAATGAGCGCTTTCGCGTCTTCGTAAACCAATTTTTCCCAGCGGGCACGTTCCTGCGGGCTAGTCGACTGCGCGACTATTGGGATCGTTAGCTGAAAGGCGAGTACAACGGCTAGCAACAAACGACTCAGGCCGAACCGAATCCATTTAGTTTTAATAACGTCTTGCATATCTTATCCGCCATTCCAAAGTCAGAATAAAACTCGAACCGGGAGAGGTGGGAAAGGATATAAGTCAGAGCGTTTCGAATGCTAGATAGTCAGGCCGGACGATAACCTGACTGCGACCTGTAATGCGATAGTCGAAGTTTATACGCCTTTCGCTCGTCGGGAGCAAGAAAATATTTGAACCACGGCCTCTTCACACCCGAGGCATTCGGTCGGGACAAAACTGCGTACTAGACTCGTATGTATCGAATCTTCCACCTTTCTAGGCGCTAGAAACAGTTGTATGCCCGGGTCCAGAACGAAAAAAAAAGGCTGCCATTTCTGGCAGCCAAGGGTAGAACAAATGAGGTGCGAGCTTAGTGAACCGCCCAGCCCGCGACTGCAAAGTCGCAATTGCCTACCGGACACTGTCCCCACTCGAACTGAGTTACGGAACCGTTACTCGAATTCAATACCCAGAAGAAGTTCTGACTCGGGTCAGGATTCCCGCGCCAAATCGCGAGGTCAGTTTTACCGTCTCCGTCGTAATCTCCCGGGGCTGATGAATCGCCCGTTATACCCCAGACGGTCTGACTCGTTGCCCCGGTTCGCGTGAGTATATAGTGATGTCTTGCACCCGATTGCGTTCTTCGAACACATAGGTCGGTCTTGCCATCGCCGTCGTAATCACCTGGAATCAAGAAATCAGAGGACAATCCCCAGTTGATATACTCGATACCACCATCACTCGTCCGTCGCAATACAAACTGCCCGTTCGTGGGTGAAGCAGGATTCGCACGCTGGATGCAGAAATCGTTCTTCGAGTCGCCATCGAAGTCGCCGACGTACGGGAAAAAGTCCCCGTCCTCGCCAAATCCCCACGGCACGTAAGTGATGTTCCCGGCCGGGTTTGCATTACTTCCACGGTAAAAGAAGAAACACTGAGCATCGCCCGCACCGACCGCCGGGCATCGATACACCGCGACGTCCGCTTTATTGTCACCGTCGTAATCGCCAACAACCGCCGGATCGTCGCCGGTCTGACCGAATATCTGCACCTGAACCGTGTTGGTCGTGCTTCGGAGGATCTTGAAGTTAGCGGATCCACTCGCAGCTTCCGTCCAGACAGCGTAGTCATCCTTGAGATCGCCGTCGAAATCTTCGGGTGTGATGAAGTCAGTGGCCGCATCACCTAGTTGCACAACACTTGTCGCGCCGGATGGATTCAACGATGTGTACCAGTAGATCGGCGGAGCGGTCGGGACGGCTGCGTCCGGTGACCGCTCAGTTTTAGCCGGTCTTTCTTCGAGCGACGAATAGCGTCCCCGTCCCGGCGCCAAACCGTTCGGATCTGACTCTGCCAACGGCGTAAGAGTTCCGCGGGCGACTACATAATCTGTCCTGCCATCACCGTTCATGTCGACGTTCGCATCGAGCGGTACGCCCGGACCCGCGACGACCGAAAGTGTTGCCGCTGAGACAGCACCAGTGTCGCCGGCACCATGATCTGAAAGACGAAGTGTCCACGTACCGTTCGCGTTCGTAACCCCAGTAAACGAGGGATTCATACTCGTCGGGGGCATCGGATTGGTCGCTCCGGCGCCACCAATATTAGTAGTTCGGTAGGTACCGGTCGCGATCGGAATCGCCGCACCGGCCGCAGTTGCCGCCTGCCACCAGCCGCCGGACGGCGGGGCTGCTGCCGTATCAGCAAACGTGTATGGGCCCGCGAGATCCGAACTATCACCGCAACTAGTCGCAGTTGTCGCACCTGTCCGACCAAATACCATGTGCGATGCTCCATTCGGTGCGATCAGGACGGCTTGTATATCGCCTCCCCATGTGTGAACGGGGCTGCCAAACGTCAGGTTAGTAAGCTCGACGCTGGTCACCGATCCGGTCAGTCCCGAAACGTTGAATGTTACATTTCGAGGCGTTCCTCCTGTTGCATCACAGCCTGCAAGGTTGTCCGGAATAGCCCCAAGCGTTACCGGGTTGGCCGCGAATGTAGCCGCGGGAGCACTGAAAAGCCCCAAGCCAGGAGCCGATTCCGCCACGGGAACGGTCTCACTAAAGGTTGCAGCATAAAACAAGAAAGCCACAGTAGCCAGAACTACGGCGCCCGGAAGAGCAAGACCGCGTCTAAATGAGTGGTTTCGCCAATTCATCGTCTATCTCCTTGATCCTGCTGTAGCCGCCTACAGCGAAGTGAGGTCAATATTTGTTTAGAGTCGAGGGAGTAACCAGAAAGGTTGTAGTGCAGCAAGAGTATACCGCTAAGCCGTTTACGTCAAGAAGATATTGATACGATCAGGCCTGCACATGAGTTAAGCAGCCGGAAGCATGGTGGATCCGATTCATATATTGAGCTCTGCCGTGGCAAGAAAAACTCTTGTCGTCCGAGGCAAGAGAAGGGCGACCCTTGGCCGCCCTTCTCGAAGTCTAGTTCTTCGCCACCTGGGGCGTGTCTGGAATGATCGTTCCCTGAGATGACCAGGCCTGCCACCGCCCGTCACGTCTTATCCAAACATCGGTGTATCGAATCTTGCGATCGAACGCACCTTGTTTGTTGTTCTTGCCTCTTGTGTGAAACACGCCAGTGACAATCGCTGTATTTTGGTCGATGCGAATGTTCATTCCCGTTGTCTCAACCGCGTCCATTGTCGTACCGGTATCCATCGCGTCGGCGATATCGTCGGCCTTATTCATTAGTTTTGCCGACGTACTGCTCACACTTGTGAAGTCTGATGCGAAATTCTTTTCGAACCATGTTTTGTCGCGGTTTTTTACAGCGTCATTCCAGTCCTGTTCCAGGTACCAAAGCACGGCGTAGTCATCGAGATCGTTGCCGGCACTGCTTACAACTTGCCACTTGCCGCCGCGTTTCTCAAGAATGTGAACGCTCCGCGAATAAAAGGTTTCCGGTTTACCACCGGCGCCGTCCGGCGTCCAGACCGTATTGCGGTGCGTGATCGTGGCAGATGTCGGTGTGCACGAGATACGGTAGTGATCGGACGTTACCTTATCGGCTCCTGCAGGATTTTTCTTGTTGCGCTCGAATGCTGCCATCGTACCGTCGATAGCCGACACCTTTCCCACCATTGCGGGAAATCCGACGTAGTCATCTGCATAGATGGCGGTGAGCTCGGCTTTGTCGCCCGCCTGACCGGCTTTGCTCCAAGCCGCGTCGAAGGCGGCTAGGGCTTTCTTATCCGCATCACTGCATTCCGCGACGGCCGAGATGGCCGTCAGAATTACTAGTGCTATCAAGACTATTGTTTTTTTCATTGCTACTCCTTGGGGTAAGTGTGCCTTCCAAAAAAAATAGCAAGAACGCTGTTCACGCGTTCTTGCCCGAACGATGTGGAGATCATCTTCCAGCGTTTGTATTGTTGTTGCTGTTAGACGCCGATGACGCATTCGAATTCGACGCCGGGGTATTCGAAGCAGGTGACGCGGCCGTGGACGTAATCTGGGTAGCATGTCCGCTAACCTGCTGCCATCCGTCTTTTGTCTTGCTCCATACCTGAGTAACGCGGATTGTGCCGTCTGTTTTCTTTCCTTTGTTAATTCCGCTCGCCGTCGCGCGAGCGATAACGACCGCGCCGGTACCTTCGGGATTAGTACGAACGGTCACTTCGTCGTAGGCAAACGAGTCGAACTTGGTATCTCCCGATTTTATCGAGCCAATACGCTCGGCCTTGTTTTGCACGGAGCCGTCGAGGTTAACGAGCATGTAGTTATCCGCGTACAACTTTTCCAGCGCTGCCGCGTCATTCTTTGCGAGTGCGGCGGCTGTATCGGTAACGAGCTTTTTGATATCGGTCTCGGTGGCGGCGGGATTCGGCGTCGCGGCCGGCATCGAACTGGTAGCCGAAGTTACGGGCTTGTTAGTCGTATTCGTGTTGGCAGTCGGGCCGCACGCGCTAAGGAATGACGCCGCTAAGAGCGTCGCAATAACAAGAATCAACTTGCACATATTTATTTGTCCTCTCAAAAAGAAAGGGATGCCTGGGGACGAGCAAAACTAGCCGCTGCCGCATCCGTAATGGCAGCCGACGAGCTCAGTGATCGTGGAAAATAAACTTAATAGGAAGACGGGGTGAGTTATACGCCCATCGGCGATGCGAGTCAACCGACGCAGGGTCGGACTGTACAGTCCGTGCTGGTCCTGTGAAAGCGCCGAAGGTTATCTTGGTAAGGCTATTGAAAAGCGCTTGAACGCCGATCCACCTATAGCCGGATCTTCATAAGACTTCCCTGCCCGCTGACCTGCCGTCGGCCGGCGACCTGTTCAGCTTTTGCGAAAGCACGCAGGAAATTCTCGCCAAGCACTTTCCGGATCTCCGTTTCGGTGTAACCTCGACGCAGCATTTCGTACGTCACGAGCGGGGTATCTTCCGCACCGCTCATTCCCGCGGGTAGTCCGCCGATGCCGTCGTAATCCGACCCGAGTCCGACATAATCAATGCCCGCGACGTTCTTGATATGATCTATATGGTCAACGATTCGGGCGTAGGTCGGGACGTAAACCGGATGTTCGGCATATAGCTTACGCTGGGCAGCGAGAAAAGCCTGCCGGTCGTCTTTGTATTGCTCGCGGAGTGCGTCGACCTGCGGTTTCAAACGCGCGGTACGTTCGTTCTCTTCCTTTCTGTTGCGGGCGTCGAGAAACGCCGGAAGAAAATTCACCATTACCACTCCGCCGTTTGTCGCGATGCGTTTGAGCACGTCGTCGGGGACGTTGCGGGTGTGATCGTTGACCGCCCGGGCCGACGAGTGCGACGCGATGATCGGAGCAGTCGAGACGTCAAGAGCGTCATTCATGGTATCGACTGAGACGTGCGAAATATCGACGAGCATGCCAAGGCGATTCATCTCCTTGACGACTTCGCGACCGAACTCGTTCAACCCTCCGTGTTTCGGTGCCGTGACATGCGAGTCCGCCCAGTCATGCGTGACGTTGTGCGTCAGGGTCATGTACCGGATGCCGAGGCGATAGAAATTGCGCAACGCGTAAAGCGAATTTTCGATCGCGTATCCACCCTCGATTCCCATGAGGATGCAGATCTTTCGCTTCTTCTTCGCGCGGCGGATCTCATCCGCCGTCGTGCACATCGTCAGTTCGCCGGAATGCTTCTCGACCTCGCGATACGTCGCGTCGATCAAGTCCATCGCACGCCGCATCGAATCGTGCGTCTGCATCCGATTTCCGCCGACATATATAGCGAAGAACTCGCCCGTGATTCCGCTCGCCTTCAGTCGGGCAATATCAGTATGGAAGGGATCGCCGTCCTTGTGATATTTCCCGACCGTGTTCATGCTCAGGTCGAAGTCCTCATCGACCATTGGGCTGGTGACGTCGTTGTGGCCATCGACGATGACGGACTTTTGATGGATCTTCATCGCACGGGCCCAGACGGCGGGATCAGCTCCGGCCGGCATGGTCTGGCTGAATACGGAAGCGCCGAATACGAAGACAATGAAAAGGCTTTTTACAATTCTCATATAACTTTGTGAGTTAGGGACGATTTCACTTAGTCTATCTTTTTTTCGTGGGAATGCGGAACTGATGTCCAGTTCGGGTAATGGTTCAGTTTGTTTTCCATTCGCGTGAAGTGTATCTGCGATGCATTGCAATTGCCGCCTTTCTTGTTCCGTGTTTCCGCCGTTTTCGCCCGTGTTTCGGTGGTTACCTAGAAGGCAAGACCACGGAACACACGGAACGGAAGGAATACACGGAAGGGGGGAATGGTGCGGAACGGACGGTATTGCTGCGGAACAAGCACCAACCGACCTTGAAATCGAACCGACACTGAAATTCCTACTTCCCCGGTACGCTGCTTGCTTCCTTTCGATGTCGACGCGGTTTTGCGAAGCTCGTCGTTTTACCAAAAGACTCCTCAAACTGAATACGCCCCTATTTCACCCGATCGAATTACCTTGCGAAGTATCAATTTTCGTCAGGCACCGGGTGACATGATACGTCACTGCGCGTTCGTAACTCTTCTGCTTATGACCCGTAAACCAAGTTCGCCTGAGGCAAATCCGGACGAAAACGACGCTGCGCATTCTGCAGATGATATTTGCAATGACTCGATGATCGCTGCCTCTGCCGGCGATAAATATCGCAGCTTTATCGAAAACCTACCGGTCCTCTTCTATGCCGTAAAACCGACACCTCCGTATTCCCCGATCTACGTCAGCCCAGCGTTCGAAATGTTCGGCTATCCACTCGACGAATGGCTAACCGATCCCGATATCTGGCTGAACGTCATCCACGAAGAAGATCGCCAACGCGTATTTGAGGAAACCGTCGATTCGACCAGAACAGGGCGAAACGTTCAGTACGAGTATCGGGTGAACGGTGCGGACGGAACTGTATATTGGGTTCGGGATCGCGGATGTCTAATTCGCGACAAAGATGGAACTGTCATTCACCGCCAGGGTGTTATCGCGGACATTACGGTCAGTAAACTTGCGGAGCAGGAAGTAGAGAAGCGCGAAAAGCTTTACCGAACGCTGGCGAAGAATATTCCTGCAACGGCAGTGCTGTTGTTCGATCACGATATGCGATTCACGCTCGCCGAGGGTGAGCAGCTAAAGCATCATCAATACACAAAGGAGATGTTTGAGAACCGGACTCTCTGGGAAGTCTTCCCGCGAGAGACGGCCGAGGAATGGGCCGAATATTACAAGAGAGCTTTGAACGGCGAGCACATCGGATTTGAAAGGAAAACGGACGAGGGCTGGTTCCAGGTTGACTTGCTGCCCGTACGTGACGAATACGACGAGATCTTCGCCGGCATGGTCATGTGGCAGGACATTACCGAGCGAAAGCGAGCAGTTGAAAACCTCCAGGAGAGCGAAATACGATATAGAAACTTATTTGAGAACGCCAACGATATAATTTACGTCCACGATCTCAACGGAAACTATATCTCTATCAATCACGCCGCCGAAAAGGTTTTCGGATACACGCGCGATGAGGCCTGCTCGATGAACATGTCGGAGCTCGCCGACCCTGATCATTACGAGACCCTGCGAAAAAATCTTCGTAAGAAACTTCGAGGCGGAGCGAAGCAGACAGCATACGAGGTGGAGTGCATCAGCAAGGACGGCACCCGGGTTACTCTGGAAGTTAACAGCTCCATCATCATGAAGGACGGCAAGCCGAGCGCCGTGCAGGGTATCGCCCGCGACATCACCGACCGAAAGGTCACGGAGTCTGCATTAAAGGAAAGTGAAGCACGCTTCCGGGACTTGTTTGAGAACGCGAACGACTTGATCTACACACACGATCTTGCAGGTAACTTCACGTCGCTTAACCGGGCGGGCGAACGGATAACCGGGTATTCCCGCGAGGAAGCGATCGGTATGCAGATCTCAATGGTCGTTGCTCCCGAATACGTCGAACACGCACAGCTAATGACGATGCGGAAGCTGGGGGGCGAGGTGCTGCCTTCATACGAACTTGAGATCATCGCGAAGGACGGCCATCGCGTCATGCTGGAACTCAGCACGCGGCTAATATACGAAAACGATCGGCCGGTTGGTGTTCAAGGAATCGGGCGCGATATTACGTCGCGACGCCGGGCGGAAGAACAATTGCTTCATAACGCCATGTACGATTCGCTAACCGACCTGCCGAACCGGACGGAGTTTATGCGGCACCTTCAGGGGGCCGTCGACCGGGCAAAATCACATCCCGACGTTAAATTCGCAGTCCTGTTTCTCGATCTAGACCGCTTCAAGATCATTAACGACAGTCTCGGACACGTTATCGGCGATAAACTCCTGATCGGGATCGCGAAACGACTGATGGCGTGCGTACGTCCTGGGGACGTCGTCGCCAGGTTTGGCGGCGACGAGTTCACGATACTTCTAAACGAGGTCAATGACTCGTCTGAAGCCACCATGGTCGCCGAACGACTCCAACGAAAGCTTTCGGCTCCATTCAACTTTGGTAACTATGAGGTCTTCAGCTCGGCCAGCATCGGCATTATCGTCTCCGACGAGGTGACCCGTGATGCTGAGGATTTCCTGAGAGACGCCGACACTGCGATGTACAGGGCCAAGGAATCCGGCAAGGCTCGGTGCGAGGTATTCGACCGGGAGATGCACGCTGCGAACATTAATTTGCTCCAGCTCGAGACCGACCTCAGGCGTGCTATAACACGGAGCGAGTTCGAAGTGTTTTATCAGCCGATCGTAAGCCTCGATGAAAATCCTTCTCACGAATTCGAAGCGCTTATTAGATGGAATCATCCGATCCATGGTTGCGTAGCGCCTAACGACTTCATTTCTGTCGCCGAGGAATCCGGATTGATCATTCCGATCGGCAGGTGGATCCTACATGAAGCGTGCCGGCAGATCAGCGTGTGGCAAAGGACAATTCCAGACACAAAAAAACTATCCGTCAGTGTGAATCTTTCGGCAAAGCAACTCATGCACCCGGCACTTCGCGGGCAGTTGGAAGAGACACTGAGAAAGACAGGTCTGGATCCGAAGCACCTAAAGCTTGAGGTCACCGAGAGTACTGTTCTCGAGCGAAGCGAAACGGCCCTCGCGGTGCTGTCGGAAATGCGCAAGCTGGGACTCTCTCTCGCAATGGACGATTTTGGGACTGGGTATTCGAGCCTGACCTACCTTCACCAGTTCCCGTTCGAGCGGCTCAAGATCGACCGCTCGTTTGTCGAAAAGATGGATCACGATCCAAAGAGCGAAGCGATCGTGCGGACGATCCTGTTGCTGGGCAAAAATCTGAATATGGAGGTCGTCGCAGAAGGAATTGAAAGCGAGCGGCAGTTAAGCCTCCTCCGCGCGCTCGGTTGCAGTCTTGGGCAAGGATTTCTGTTTTCGCGACCGATGAATGCGGTAGACGCCGAACAGTTTTTGATTAACCGGAAGGAAATCATAAAGCTGCAGCCGCCAGATACCTACGACCTCGCTTCGGACCTACTCGAACTTACGAACGTTCAATAGTCAGATTCGCTTCTAACGATCGAAAGGTTTTCGTTACCTTTTACGCATTCGCTCGATGATCTTTCCGGCGACACCCGGGATCGTCTCTGGTTCGCCCGAGTGATTCTCGGTGAAAACAACCAGGACGAATTTTAGACCGTCCGGTGTTTCCACGTAGGCAGAGTCGTGTCGCGACTTGCTTGTCCATCCCGCCTTGGACCAGAGTTTCGCCCCATCCATTTTACCGGCGATCAAAGCCTTACCTGTGAAACCGGTTGCCTGGCTGTCAGGATCCTTTGACGGCTTGAACGGGTCGCGCTTCATCATCTCCATCATTTGCAGGCTCCGTTCAGCGTTGACAGACTTCCCTAACGCGATTTCGGCCATAAGCCGGGCGGTCGCGTTCGTTGTCAGCATATTTCGATTCTGGCCTTTGTAACGGCGTGACTGCTGCTCGATCCCGTAAGCGTCTTCGCAAAAAGTTTTCTGATTGATGTTGATCCCGGTGTATCCCATCGACGAGAAATACCGGTTGACACGATTTCGTTTGTATTGCCATTTGTCGAACTCGGCCTGCGGCAATTCGCCTCCGCTCGACGTATCGGTCAAGACGTCGAGAATGTATTGCGTCGCCTCGTTCGACGAGTCGACGATCATATCCTTTAGTCCGCGCTCGAGCTCGGGTGTCAGCATGACCTTTCCGTCCTGAAGCTGCTGATGCAGCGCCGCCATGTAGAACATCTTGACGACGCTCGCCGGATAGATCGGCTCCTCACCGCGGTAGTTTGCCCATCGCGGCTTCTGTGGATCGCTCAGATCGATCAGCGTCGCTGAGATCTCCTCCGGCTTAAATGGATGTGTCGAATGCGCACCGAGAACTTCGTCGATCGATGTCCGCAGTAGCGTCTGCAGCTCGCTCGAGTTCTCGATGTTCAACGGCCTGTAAGCAGACGCCCGAACTATCTCAACCGCGTCGGCCACCTTCTGGGCCGACACGTCTACGCCTGGAAGTGCAAAGCAAAGAACGACCCCGATAAGAACTCTGTGCATTTTATTTTCCTCTTGGATTCTTTACGGAAAGGGATTTTGTAGAGTATAAACTAAAAGCCATTCCCAAAGAAGGATTTCGGTTTCGCGAAAACATGCCCGACGAAAAATTAGTTCGCGGCCTCGGTCGGTGGGACCTGACGGCTGTCGCTATCAATACAATTATCGGCACCGGTATTTTTATCCTGCCGGCCGGAGTCTTCAAGCTGATCGGAAGTTACAGCCTCTTTGCCTTCGTGGCGTGCGCCGTGATCGTGGGCCTAATCGTTGTGTGTTTTTCGGAGGTGTCGAGCCGCTTCGAAACGACCGGCGGAATGTACCTATACGCCCGCGAGGCGTTCGGTCCCGAGATCGGGTTCGAGACCGGATGGCTTTACTGGATAGTCCGGGTCGCGACATTCGCGGCGAACTGTAACGCCGTAGTTTTATACGTTGGATTCTTTTTCGAAGGCTTTGACAGCGGACTGCCGCGTACGCTGATCATAAGTGTGGTAGTGATCGGAATCTCGATAGTCAATCTGCTGGGTGTGCGCGAATCGGCGATCTTGACGAACGTATTTACCGTCGGCAAACTCATTCCCCTTCTACTGTTCGCTCTGATCGGCCTGTTCTTCATCGAACCGGCGAATTTCAATTTCTCGACGGTTCCCGAGTATGCGAACTTCCCTGCGGCCGTCCTTCTTCTCATCTACGCTTACGTCGGATTCGAGGCCGCCGTCATACCGGCAGGCGAGATCAAAGATCCAGGGAAGAATGTTCCATTCGCACTGCTTACCGCTCTTGGATTCTGCGTCGTGCTGTTTTTCCTTGTCCAGCTTGTAGCAATCGGTACACTCCCGGGGCTTGCCGAATCCAAAACTCCTCTCGCCGATTCCGCGGGACAGTTTATGGGAGTTGCCGGAGCCGGATTCATCGCGATCGGAGCACTTGTCTCGGTGCTGGGAAATCTGAACAGCGGATTTCTCGCGTCATCGAGAATTCCCTTTGCAATGGCTGAACGAGAAGAACTTCCGAAGGTCCTCGCAAGAACTCACGATAAGTACAAGACGCCTTTTGTTTCGATAATCGTCACCGGCGTCGTCATTTTCGCCCTCACGATCTTCACATCGTTTCTCTCTGCCGTTACGATCGCGACTACGACGAGACTCCTCGTCTACGCGACAACATGTCTTGCCCTTCCCGTCTTCCGACAGAGGAGCGATGTGCCGCCAGCGCGATTTAGGGCGCCGCTTGGGATCCTCGCCGCAGTACTTTCGATCGGACTGATCGTCTGGTTGCTCACGAACGTCGACTTTGCAAAGGAAGGGCGCGCTATATTTATTGCAATGGTAAGCGGCCTTGTTATTTACCTCGGCTATCGGTTGGCGAGCAGATCGCGTAACGTCGCGTCGTCTTGAACAATATGAAACACACAATCCTGATGCTCGCACTTGTACTCGCGGTCTCGATTCAGGTTTTTAGTCAGGGTCCGATCATCCCGATCGCCGAGCTTAAATTCCGTGGCCTGATGGGCGGCGTCCAGAATGGAAAATGGATCGCACCGACCAAGATGAGGTCCGGGATTAAGCCAGAGACTGAGTTTGTACTTGTCGGATGGAACGGGGTGGAAGAAGGCGGTGTTACGCTCGGGACGAAAACCGAGCAAGAGGATATCTGTCAGGATTTCACCCGGTTCAAATTCGATCTAGAGCAGGATCACGGCGTCGCGATAGGTTCGACTTTGAAATGGAATCCGGTGCCGCGGATTCCGAAACCGATCGCTCTAAATAATGCGGCGTACAAGACAGTCGTCACAAACTTTCTCCGCAAGAAAGGGATCGCGCGACCCGTCGCTCGGATAAAAGAAGCGTACCGGGTCGACCTCGAGGGCGACGGTGTCGAGGAAGTTATCCTATCCGCCACGTACTATAAGAATGGTCTGTCGTCGTCCGCCGCGGTCGGCGATTATTCTTTCGTCATCGTTCGAAAGTCAGTTGGAAAGGCTGTGACCGATCACCTTCTGGAAGGCGATTTCATCCTGAAGAAGGTTACCTTTGGAGCCCCGACCGAGAATCATATCTCCGCGATCGCCGACCTCAACGGCGACGGCAAAATGGAGATCGTCCTTTACGGATTCTATTACGAAGGCGATTTCGCGGGTGCGTTCGAAATGAAAAACGGGAAGCCGGTGAAGATCAAGGAGTTCGAGATCGGATGCGGAGTCTGACTAGTGCTGAGTGGTGAGTGGTGAGTGGTAAATGGTAAGTTCGTGGCGTTGAGATGACGAACTTACCACTTACCGTTTAGCACTTAGCACTATGAAAAGACCCCTTCCCCCAGGAAATTCTCCCTGACATACCAGATCGTGTCGTTCAAGGTTTGCTGGGGATCGCGAGGTGCGAAACCTAATTCCTCTTCGGCCTTGGACGATTCGAAGTACCAGAAATACTCGGCCTGCTCGACCTCTTTCGACGCGACCGGGGATGCCTTTCCCCAGTTCTTGAAAACGGATTCGATCATCGACGAGCCGGCCATCGCAAGCTTTTTTGGCACCTTCAGCATGGGTGCCGAAACTCCGCTCAATCGTTCAAGCCGGCCGAAGAATTGACGAAATGTCATGTTCGCCGACCCGAGAAGATACTTTTCCTGGTGCCTTCCTTTTTCTAACGCGGATACAAACGCCGTCGCCGCATCACGCGCATCGACAAAATTCAATCCTCCGCTCGGTGTGTATGGGATCTTGCGACCAAGGAAATCTAGAACGGGTTTTGTCGAGCTCAGTCGTTCGTCGTCCGGGCCTAGAAGCAGCGATGGATTTAGAATTACAAGCTTCCTGCCATCGCCATCAAAATTCTCGATCGCCGTACGCTCCTGGTAATACTTCGACGCATAATACGCCCAACGCGAAAACACATCTACCGGCTGCGGAAACGTCTCGTCGACGATCTGCTCGTCCTCACTGACGGCGATCGTCCCGCTCGAGGATGCGACGACGAGTGTCTTTACCCCTGCCTCTTTTGCCGCTTCGCACAGAATACGAGTCCCTTCAACATGGACCTTGTTCATCGCGGCCGCATCTTCATCATCTCGCGAAACCTTTCCGGCAAGATGAAAGATAGCGGAGGCGTTTCTCACCGCGGACGCAACGTCGTCGCGGTTTGTCACCGAACCTGTCGCAGCTTCGACCCCAGCATCGGTCATCCATTCCGGCACCGACGACGCCATCACGCGAAGATTCTTTTCGCCCGCGTCAACCAGTTGACGGACAAGATGGGTCCCGAGAAACCCCGTCCCGCCGGTTATGAGAATCTTCTTTTCGACTTTAGCAATCGCTTTCTT
>JANPJL010000080.1:0-12627 GCA_031425495.1 Acidobacteriota bacterium | reverse complement strand
TGGTTTTCTTCTTCGTTTTTTTCTTCATTTGGGGGTTTTAATAAACAAAAACAAACCCACCAAAGCCACGAAACACACGAACGAGTCCGACATTGCAAACACGCCAAGACATGGAACGCACTGAATGCACTGAATACATAGACTCCACGGCGAGATAAGACGCTGAAGGCGCTTAAATCCTTTTTGCACAATTAATCCGGGCTCGCTTATAATCAGGCTTTACGGATGACCCGATATTTATGTCCGTAGCCTTACGGAGGATTGATTTGCCCAAGACAGCAACAAGCCGGAAAACTGAAGCCAGATCACAGCTCAAAGCTGAAAGCCCCGCCGCGCCAGTCGAGGCTAAGAACGGGAAAGGCGATGCCAGTTGGATCGAAACCGCGAAGGCAGAATTCGTGAAACGGCGGAAGTCGCAGCTCGAATCGATCAAGAAAACTGATAAGAAGCTTCTTCGCGAGATGCTCTACCAGATGGTTCTCGGTCGGAGGTTTGAAGAGAAGTGCGCCGAGGTTTATCGCATGGGTAAAATTGGCGGCTTCTGCCATCTTTACATCGGTCAGGAAGCGATCGCCGTCGGATCGATGATGGCTCTCGAAAAGACCGACATGGTCATTACCGCATACCGCGATCACGTCCAGGCGATGGTAAAAGGCCTGACGCCGGAATCTGTCATGGCCGAACTGTATGGCAAGGAAGGCGGGTGCGTAAAAGGCAAGGGCGGCTCGATGCACATGTTCTCGAAGGAGCATGAGTTCTACGGCGGACACGGGATCGTTGGTGGGCAGATCGGAGTCGGTACCGGGATGGCATACGCCGCAAAGTACAAGAAGACCGGCCAGGTTGCGATCTGTTTCTTTGGCGAGGCGGCGGTCAATCAAGGCATCTTTCACGAATCACTGAACATGGCGGCGCTCTGGAAACTGCCCGTCATATACATCTGCGAAAACAACGAGTACGGCATGGGCACGTCGCAAAAGCGTGCGATGAGCATCAGCAGTATTGCCAAGAAAGGTGATGCATACGGCATAGCCAACGAGTTCGTTGACGGGATGGATGTCATGGCGGTTCGCGAGGCGACGCAGCGTGCGATCGAAAGAGCGCGAAAAGATTCGTTACCGACACTGCTCGAGATCAGGGCGTATCGATTCATGGGACACTCGATGTCCGATCCCGGCAATTACCGCACCCGCGATGAGATCGCGAAGTATCAGGAACGCGATCCGATCGTTCTTTTCAAAGAGAGCCTAAAAGAAGCGGGCGTCTTGAACGACAAGGATTTTGAAAAGGTTGAGAAGGAAGCGATGGAAGCGACCGAAAAGGCGGTGAAGTTTGCTGACGAGAGTCCGTTCCCTCAGGAGAGCGAGCTGTTCACTGATGTCCTTGCTTGATTAGCAGACGGCGGACGCAGACCTCCGCTTAAGGGAAATACGACCACCGAGTGAACACAACTTTTGGGAACCGAAGATTGAAGTGTAACTTTAGCGGCTCCAAGGTCGTGGAAAGGAACTTTAGCCAGGCTGGACAAGATCTATTTGTACTTTCGCTGTTGGACGGCAAGCGGAACGGCGTGTTCCTGGATCTGGGATGTAATGCACCGATCGAGATCAACAACACGTACCTCCTTGAAAGTGTGTTTGGCTGGAGCGGACTGTCGATAGACATCGACGAGAATTATTTTGATCTTTACATTTTTCGAAACTCGAAAACGCTGACGGCGGATTGCACAAAGCTCGACTGGGACGCCGTGATCGATCTTCTCGGCACTACGTCGATCCAATATTTATCGTTGGATCTCGAGCCGCCGGCAGTCACACTCGAGTGTTTGAGAACGATACCGTTCGACCGCGTAGAGTTCTCCGTAATAACGTTTGAACACGACGCCTATCGAGCCGGCGACACGGTCAGGACGCCGTCGCGTGAAATTTTTGAAGAGAACGGTTACATCCGTGTCTGTTCCAACGTTAGCTTTAACGGGTTCGTATTCGAGGATTGGTATTGCAATCCGAAGCATGTGGATGTAGAACGCATCGATATTTTGGAAAGCCACGACGAGGCATGGGAGAGTATAGTCTTTGCGGGAACTAACGTCGTCGCTTGATTCGTCAAACACGCAGTCGGAAACGGTCGACTGTAACGCGAAATAATTTATATGGCAGTTCTAACGATACGAGACGCGCTGAATCAAGCGTTGCGGGAAGAGATACTCAGAGACGAAAACGTTTTTGTAATGGGTGAAGAAGTGGCTGAGTACGATGGTGCGTACAAAGTTACGCGCGGTCTGTGGAAAGAGTTTGGCGACAAGCGTGTTGTCGATACTCCGATCACCGAACTCGGCTTTGCGGCCCTCGGCGTCGGTGCGGCGATGGCCGGACTTCGTCCCGTGATCGAGTTTATGACGTGGAATTTCTCGGTGCTCGCGTCAGACCAGATCATCAATCACGCGGCGAAGATGCTTTACATGTCCGGCGGTCAGTTTAAGGTGCCCATTGTATTTCGCGGACCCAACGGCTCGGCGTACCAGGTTTCGTCTCAGCACTCGCACTCGCTCGAGGCGTTCTACGCAAACTTTCCCGGTCTGAAAGTGGTGCAGCCTTCGACTGCGGCTGATGCCAAAGGCCTTTTGAAGTCCGCCATACGAGACGACAATCCGATCATCTTCATGGAACAGGAGCGTATGTACGGATTGAAAGGCGAAGTTCCCGAGGACGAAGACTTCACGATTCCGCTCGGCGTTGCGGATATCAAACGCGAAGGAACGGACTGCACGATCGTCGCTCGCTCGATGACAGTTACGCTGGCGCTGCAAGCCGCCGAAAAGATTCAGGAGGAATTTGATGTCTCGGTCGAGGTCGTCGATCCGCGAACGATCAAGCCGCTCGATATCGACACGATCGTCAACTCGGTAAAGAAAACCAACCGGCTGGTGATCGCCGAAGAATCGCACTCGTTCGCATCGGTTGGAGCGGAGATCTCGCACCTCGTAATGGAACACGCATTCGATTACCTCGACGCACCGGTCAAGCGTATCTCATGCGCCGAAGCCCCGATGCCATACGCGAAGAATCTCGAAGCTCTGGCGTTACCGGATGTCGATAAGATCATCGCGGCGGTGAAGGAAGTTTGTTATTTGTAGACTGGAACGCCGGCATCCTGCCGGCTCTTCAAACGCCAGCAGGATGCAGGCGTTCCTAATATATGGCCGAAAAATTCTTGATGCCGAAGTTGTCGCCCACGATGGAAGAGGGACAGATCTCCCGTTGGGTGAAGAACGAAGGTGACGCCTACGAAGCGAACGAAACCCTCGCCGAGGTCGACACCGATAAAGCCACGATGGAGATGACCGCGCTCCAGGGCGGAACGCTCTTGAAGATCCTCAAACAGGCGGGCGATACTGCCGCCCTCGGTGAAGCGATCGCTATCACGGGCAAGAAGGGCGAGGATATTTCGGCACTGCTGTCGGAGGTTGCATCGAATGGCAGCGCGAAAAAAGAAGGGGAGACGGCGAGAAAGGGGGATGGGGAAACGCTGAGGGCGGACACGGAGACTGGGAGAAAGGGAGACGGGGAGAAAGAAAACAAGCAGGACGATAAGGCAGTCCGAACTTCTGCGTCGAAGTCGGAGCCAGTACCCTCTTCAACTCCGCAGTCCGCAGTCCGAAATCCGCAATCGGATAACGGTCGCCTGATTGTTTCGCCGATCGCGGCACGCATGGCGGCAGACAATGGAATCGATCTAAGAAACGTCGAGGGTTCAGGACCAAACGGTCGGATAATCAAACGCGATATAGAGCAAGCCCTCGAATCGGGTACTCAAAGACCGAAGACCAAAGACCAAAGACCGTTCACTCCATCGACAATCGTTGACGCGTCACCGTATCGCGATGAGCCAACATCGAAGATGCGTAACGTCATCGCAGGCCGTCTGGCGGAATCGATCGGACCGATCCCGACTTTTTATCTGACGGTTGAGATCGAGATGGACAACTCACTCGCCGTCCGCAAGCAGATCAACGCAAACCTGAACGACGACGACAAGATCAGCGTCAACGATATCGTTGTCAAAGCCGCCGCGATGTCCCTGCTCAAACATCAGTGGGTCAACGCCTCGTATCAGGATAAGAACGTGCGATTCTACGAACAGGCCGACATCGGCATCGCGGTTGCGATCGACGAAGGGCTGATCACGCCGGTCGTGCGTGGAGCGAATTTAAAAGGATTGGCGGAGATATCTGCAGAGATCAAAGACCTCGCAGAGAAGGCGAAGTCGAAAAAACTTCAACCGGAGCAGTACACAGGAGCCACGTTCTCGATCAGCAATCTCGGAATGATGGGTATCAAGGAATTCACGGCGATCATCAATCCGCCGGAGGCAGCCATCATTGCGGTCGGCGGAGCGAATCCAACACCTGTCGTACGCGACGGAGAGGTTGTCGTCCGCTCGATCATGAGTGTCACGATGTCGTGTGATCACCGAGTCGTTGACGGAGCCACCGGAGCGAAGTTCTTGCAGACATTCAAACAGATGCTTGAGACACCGGCGATGATGCTGATGTAATGTCAGCTCACGACGAGGTCGATAAAAAAGGTTCCTCCTATCTCGCCCTTCTTGGGGTTCAGGCATTCTTCGGCTCACTTCCCGTTATTGGAAAAATCGTGCTTGCAGTCTTGCCGGCGGTCGCACTGGTGGGATTCCGGGTGGGGATCACAGCACTCGTGCTCCTTATCGTTCAAGCGTATCGTGGGCGGATCTGGTTGCAGCACCGATCGGATTATTCGCGACTGGCGATACTCAGCCTCTTCGGTGTCGTCTTCAATCAGCTACTGTTCGTCGGCGGACTCTCACTTACGAAGGCGGCGAATACATCGCTTTTAGCGGTCACGATCCCGATCTTTACCCTCATAGTCGGGGCGATCGTGGGCAACGAGCGGCTCCGGCTCGCAAAGGCTTTCGGCATTGTTCTAGCCGCCGCCGGCGTGATCTTCTTGATCGATCCGAGTGCTGCATCATTTTCATCGCAAACTACGATCGGCGACGTGATGATCATCGTCAATTCCCTTTCCTACGGCATCTACGTTGCGACGTCCAAGGCGGTCATCACTCGAAACGGAGCCTTTCGCTCGATGATGTGGGTGTTCGTCTTCGCGAGTGTTATTTGCGTTCCGCTTGGCCTCGTCTCGCTCACCGCGATAGACGTGACAAGCATTAGCTTAGAGATCTGGCTGCTCGTCCTATACATCGCCGTGGTTGCCACCGCGTCACCTTACCTGCTTAACGCGTGGGCGCTCGCAAGGGTAGCTCCGTCGACGGTCGCCGTCTTTATATACCTTCAGCCACTGATCGGCTTCGCCCTGGCCGTAATTTTTCTCGCTGAGATAATTGATTTCAGGTTTATACTTGCCGCGTTGCTCGTTTTCGCAGGTGTTTTCCTTACAACGCGAAAGTTTCGTCCAACCGAAGCGTCGCCGGCAGATCAAGATGTTAAAGATTTGTAAAACTTCCACGGAAAGGAAACCCAGAGCAGGGCAAGTTCGTAGTCAACGCTAGAGAGAGGCGTTTACTCATGCCAACAAACATCACACAAATAATCAACGAGGCCGACGGTCAACTGATCTTACGGGTCGAGGGCGATATGATGCTCGAAGACGCAACGCTGCTCGAGAAGCTGGCCCTTGAGATGAGATCGCATTACGAAAAATCGGTGACGATAGATCTGGCCGATCTCGACTTCCTTGACAGCGAATCTGCTCCGGTCCTGAAACGCCTCGAACACGAGCACGGTTTCACGATCGACGGCATGCAGATATTCCTCCAGTCCGCCATCGATTCGGCGGAGCGCAAACGCGCCTGACAATTCCGGCAAAAGCAGATAAATTGTTACGGATGAAAGCTTCTGAGATAGCGGAGTTTGTCGGCGGCGAACTGCGAGGCGAGAGTGAGATCGACATCACGTCGGTTGCCGATCTAGCGACGGCAGCGACGGGTCAGATCGCTTTCTTTGAGAAGGCTGACTCGCTTCCCGAAACCGGTGCGAGTTGCGTTTTCGTGTCTCGATCGTTTTCCGGTGGCGGTCCAACCACGTTGATCGCGGTGAAGGATCCGAAATTGGCTTTCGCACTACTCGCCGCAACTCTACATCCGCGGAGAGATCGTGGCAGCTACATTCATCCAACCTCCGACACATCAAAGGCAAAATTAGGCAGCAACGTTTTTGTCGGTGCGTTCGCGTCGATAGGCGAAGGCTCCACGATCGGTGATGGGTCCCAGATCCTAGCGGGAGTCCGGATCGGTGACAGCGTCACGGTTGGCGCGAACTGCGTGCTTCATGCAAATGTCGTTATCGAGGACGGCTGTACGATCGGCGACGAAGTTGTTCTTCACGGCGGTGTTGTGATCGGCGGCGACGGTTTCGGTTATGTTCGTGACTCGGCGTCCACACCTGAAGCCGGAGGGGAGTACATCAAGTTTCCTCAGCTTGGTACGGTCGTGATCGAAAACAACGTCGAGATCGGTTCGAATACATGCGTAGATCGCGGGGCGTTAGGCGAAACGCGTATTGGACGAGGGACGAAGATCGACAATCTCGTCCAGGTGGGTCACAACGTACAGATCGGCAAACGCTGCGTTATTGCTGCTCAGACCGGGATCTCAGGCAGCACCGTTATCGAAGACGATTGCGTGATCGGCGGACAGGTCGGATTCGGGGATCACGTCCGTGTAAAAAGCGGTGCAATCATTGGTTCACAGGCTGGTGTTCTTCCTGGAAAGATCGTTCGGCCTGGCGTCTGGTGGGGGACGCCGATCCAGCCACTCGACGAATACAAGCGCCAGAATGCACACGTCAAAGGTCTCGAGCGGCTGAAGGCGGAAGTAAAAGATCTTGCGCGGCGGTTGAAAGATCGATCTTAGCACCGGACCGAAGAATATCCGCGATCACGACTGCCGACTCCGCATACGCGATCATTAAACAATTACCCATCGAGCTCCAACGGTTCGCGTTCCCTATCGTCACTCTTAATATTTGGCCTGCTGGGTTCCGGCAGTTTGATCTTCGGCGGATCCTTTCGTTCGGTCGGTTGCGAGCGCTCAGCTTCCTCGAGATAACTCGACGCCGGAGTCTCATGATTCGGTTGAGAATTCTCATCTATCGCTGCTGGAATCGTGACCGCACTGATCTCTGGAATTTCGCTTTCGACATCCGCACTCGCTATCAGATATTCAGGCTGCGGCTGATGCAGAACGCATTTGATATTCGATGCCGCGTGCGTCGGAAGAACAACCCTTTCAGATTGCGGGCAATAGCTGTCAGCCGCCATACCCGTTTCCGGATCGACTACAAGCTCGGTCAGTCCCACCGGCATCGCGAATTCACTGCCGCCGTACTCCGGCATTATCCGCATCACATCTTGCATAAACGCGGTCCAGAGAGGAAGGGCGATCTCGCCGCCGGTACTTTTGACATCCGAGTTATCGTCAAAACCGATCCACGCTACGGTCACGAGATTCGGCGTATATCCGACGAACCAACCGTCCTTCGAGCTTCCGGTTTTACCAGCAAAGACGACATCCTTACCGAGCGCGTTATGAGCACTGCTCGCGGTACCTCTCTCGACGACCGCCTGAAGCATATCGGTAATCATGTACGCCGTACGCTCGCTGACGATTTGATCGGTATCCGGTTCGCTTATGAAGACCGTTCGCTCATCACCGGCAACTATGCGATCGACAAACTCGGGCTGCACCCGGCGGCCACCGTTCGCGAAAGAGGCGTAGGCGGCAGCAAGCTGGAGGGGGGTGACTTCCATCGATCCCAATGCCATCGACGGATACGGTTGCACGTTTTGAAAACCGAATTCCTTGGCCTTTAAAGCGACCTTATCTAACCGGGCAGCGTAGGCCGTCTGAACCGCGACGACATTAGACGACTTAGCGAGTGCGGTCTTGAGCGTGACGTTCTTCATCGCGTATCCTCCGCGAAAATTGTCAGGCTTGTAAGGCTTGGTGCTCGTGTGCATGAACTCCATCGGACGATCGGAAAATGTGCTGATCGGCGTGTAGCCGCGTTCGAGGGCGGTCGCATAAACGAACGGCTTGAAAGTCGAACCCGGTTGACGCAGAGCACTCGTCGCACGGTTGAATTGTGAACCCGAATAGTCGCGCCCACCGACCATCGCGAGTACGTGACCGGTGTGCGGGTCCATCGCGACGATCGAAGCTTCAAGCTTCTTCCCTGTTGACTTGTAGATCGCGTCGAGCTTTGCAAGCTGATCGGAAACCGCCTTTTCGGCGAGCCGCTGCATGTGAGTGTTTACGGTCGTGTAGATACGGGTATTAAGATTCGTGTTGAAATAATCGCCGGCGTGCGTTTGCTCGATGGCCTTGCTCGCCGAATCGACAAAATAAGGAGCTATAGTCCGTGTGCCCGATTGCGGTTTTGCTAACGCAAGGTCGCTAACACGGGAGGCCTCGACATCCACTACTGACGCGAAACCCGCCTCGGACATTTTCGCGAGAATGTACCCGCGCCGATCGCGAGCGGCCTCGACATCCTTATGCGGACCGAAGCGATTCGGATTCTTGATCATTGCTGCGATCGCGGCGGCTTCATTCAAATTCAGATTCGCGAGATCCTTATCGAAGTAAACCTCGGCGGCTTGCTGAACTCCATGAATACCGATCGACCCATACTGGCCGAGATATATCTCGTTGCAGTACAGGGTGAAGATCTCTTCTTTCGAAAGATAATTTTCGAGTGCGAGAGCAAGAAATGCTTCTGAGAATTTGCGCGAAAAAGATCGTTCAGGTGAAAGGAATGTGTTCTTAACAAGCTGCTGAGTGATGGTCGAACCACCCTGCCTCACTTCTCCCTTACGAACGTTTGCAAGAAATGCCCGGCCAATTCCCTTCGGATCGATACCCATGTGCGAGAAAAAGCGTTGATCCTCGGCTGTAATGATCGCGTTACGCAGTTTCTCAGGGATATCGTTGTACTCGAGAACCTGGTTACCCGTTCTCTTACTTTCGGTTCTTCCGATAAGCAACTCAGGTTCGATCTGATATTCCTTCTCGTCGGAGTTTCCGATGCGAATCCGCGCAATCTTATTCCCTGAGAATGTGATCTCTGTTATCCGATTATCGCCAGCTGCAACTTGAGACGGCGTGATAGTGACCGTACTTCCAGAGCTTATGAAGCTGCCGTTAAAGATGTCATCAGACAATTCGCCGGCAACAAACCCGGAACGTTTCAAGGCTTCCTGAACCGAATCCATCGAGGTTCGCGAGCCGACGTGTAATAGAAGCGGAGCTGCATATACACCCCCGCGCGAATGCCAGAATCCGGAGCGCACCCGTTGCTCGACCAGCGTAGAGTAATGATTATAAAAATATGTAAATCCGATCAGCGAAACGATTGCGATCGTCGCCGCTGAGATCGCGAATACGATTGCGATCCGACGAAGGCGGTCCCTGAATCGGCTTGTTGGCACGCTCAGCCTATGGACTTTCCGGGCTCGTGAAACGTTTAAGTTGTACCCTTTCGGAGCTGTGTCACTTCGCATTCTACCTACCCCCTGTCCGTCGTTACTCGGTGCCTACGGAGGGGCTTTTAGCAACGACCGTGCCACCTGACACGGGCCTCGCAGCTAGGTGACAAGAGTCAAACTGACTAGATTTGTATCGTTTCGTACAGACTTGGCCTATTTACGGCGAGTTACCCGTCGTACCGTTTCGTTACGATTCTTCGCCGATGCTATTGAGGATCAGAGTGGCTGCTCGGCTCGAAGCTCCGCCACGTCCGAGCTTGTCTGCCGCGGCTGCGAGCTTATCGCGGACGATCCGATTTGTGTCCGCTTCGAGCAAACGCAGAAGCTCGTCCGCGAGCGATCGCGGCGAAAAATCATCCTGGATCAACTCGGCTGCGACGCGCTCTCCGGCGATCAGATTTATCAATCCGAAATGTTCGACATCGATGAGTGGTCTGAGAAGCTTGTAGTTAAGCACCGATGTTTTGTACACGATCGCCATCGGAGTACCGATGATTCCCGTCTCCAGCGTCGCGGTTCCGCTTGCGACGGCCGCGACATCCGCGGCATTCAGCGCGTTGAACGTCTCGTTTCTTACGACCAATAGTTTCGCGGGCAGCAGCACGCCTCGGTTTCGCGCATCGGCGAGTGCCTGGTCAACATCGCCGAGATTTTTATCCGAAGCGAGTGGGATAACGCACTGGATCTCGGGCCGCGACGCGGCGATCATAGCAACGGCGTCAAGCATTACGGGCAGGATACGGACGATCTCCTTATGACGACTTCCTGGGAGTAAGGCCACGATCGGCTTCGCGCCATCGAGATCATGGCTCCGTACGAATTCATCCTTGTCTTGGGTCGGATGCACCTCACGTGCGAGCGGGCTTCCGACGTACTCGACGTGCCCGACCCCATGATCCGCGTACCAACCCTTCTCAAAAGGAAGTATCGAGATAACCAGGTCGACGTACTTTCGGATCGTTCGTATCCGGTAACGGCGCCACGCCCAGAGTTGCGGCGAAATGTAATACACGACTCGAATCCCGTGCCGGCTCAGTGTTTTTGCTAGCTTCAAATTGAAGTCTGGAAAATCTACGAGGATGACGACATCGGGCCGCCGTTCGAGAGCAGACCGCTTGAGCGTCGAAAACGTTCGCATAAACATCGGTAACGCGCGTGCTATCTCGGGAAGGCCGACCACCGAGAGGTCGTCGCCTTTGACAGTCGCCTCAACTCCGGCCAAGCGCATCTTTTCACCGGCACATCCGAAAAACGTAAATGACGCTTCCGGTTCCGCTGCTCGCAGTGCTTGGACGAGCTTCGACGCGTGCAGGTCGCCCGAGACTTCGCCTGCAACTATCATGATTTTATAGGATCTGTTCACGTCTCATTCGGTGCCCAAAGTGTCGCATGCTCAATGCATCCTTCACAATCAACTGCTACAACCATTTGCGAATTCTAATGCATCAAAGGTCATGTCTTTCCTAACTGGAACCGGTTTCTCCCGCATTTGCTTGCAGAACGTCTGGTTTGTATTTAAAATGATGGCTTTGTGCATCGGCTCGGATTTTATTGTTCTTACTCAGCTTATAGTTTTTTTTGATAGCACTCGGAGGAGTTTGTGAAACTTCGGTTAGTCTTACTTTTAGCAATTATATCTTTGTCTGCGATAGCCCTCACCGTTTGGGGACAGGCCGACTCGGTCATCGGACAATTTACCAATTCTTCGGCGGAGTCTGTTGCCGGCGGTATTAGTGGAGATGGGCGGTTTGTCGTCTTCGAATCGCGTGGCGACATCGCGACTGAGAACCCTCGCAACGCAGATAATAACGTCGAGATCTTCTTGTGGGATTTTGCCCAGCGACGGATCTTCCAGATCACCAATACAAAGAGCGTGCTGACTAATCATTTCGGCACGACCAATGTACTCAACGTTCGCGTGGATATCATTAATCGCCGGCCAGTGATTAGTAACGACGGCCGTTGGATCGCATTTGCGTCGAATGCTTATCCGAATTCTAATCCGACCCCGTCGGCACCGTGCGTAAGTCCTAATGCGACCGATCCCGGGAATTTTGATGGCAATGCTTGCACGTCACCCGTGCCGACACCGACACCGACTGGCAGTCCAAGTCCGACACCGAGCCCTACGTCGACTCCGAATAACAATCCGCTGATCACCGACGCCAATCTTGAGATATATCTTTACCAGATCCCGGCATACGCTCCTGCTGATCTAACGACTGGCGAAGAGCTTCCTTTCACTAATCTTGCGGGTGGAGTATTCACACAAGTTACCGATACCCCGGCGAGTCGCCCTCCGCAGCCGGCAAGCTCGACGGCACTGGCATTCGTCGCGGATGACAACCATGACGTCAGCATCAGCGATCAGGGCGAGGCGCTCTCGTTCACCTCGACCCGAGATCTGATCCCCGGAGCCAACTCGTTTCCAGCGAGTGATAATGACGAGATCTTTGTATATCGTCGCGTCTCCCCGGATCTGTCGAATAGCGTCGAAGGTGGTGGTGGCGGAACGATCACGCAGGTTACTGTGACCGGTAGAGGTTCGCCAGGCAGCCCGATATACAGCAAGAATTCGACGATCTCAGGCAATGGGACTCGTGTAGTATTTGCAAGCACAGGCGATGATCCGGTGCCAGCAACACAACCGGTTCCGGCTCCGAGTCCGAGTCCTATACCTTCGCCTCCGGCAGGCTTCGACTGCGGATCCAATCCCTCGACGAGTAGGAATGAGGAGATTTTCTATGTCACTCTTCTCCCGACCGGCGTTCCGACAGCCTGCAAGCAGATAACGACAACGACACCGACCCTGCCGGGCGATCCGACCAACATCCTCGACCTCGGTCGAAGGATGAGCCGCGATGGACGCTTTGTTGCGTTCGACTCATTTGCCGATCTCGCGGGTGAGCATGGTGGAACGAATCAGGCAGGCTTTGCGAGTTTCGTGTTCGACTCGACCATAACGGGTCCGACTCCGGCAGCAGCTTATAAGAGATTCTTACCACGAAGCGATGCCGACGCAGGCGCCGCCGGCGGCGATGTGCCGCGCTTCCCGGGGTTCACGGATTACGATGTGGATGGCCGA
>JANPJL010000079.1:0-1975 GCA_031425495.1 Acidobacteriota bacterium | reverse complement strand
TTCGCTTCGCGTGATCGAGTCGAGTTTTGTAAGGACGTTCGCCGGTATCGAGATCTCGTAAAAACCACGAAATGCACGAAACACACGAAGAAGAACACGAATCAAGAAGCGTCTAAAATCCAAAGGTGAGGCCGTAGTCCGAGGTCACCGCACGAAATGCCACCATACTATCGCAACGCGAAGCAGCGGGATCCACGGAACGTGCGACAAACGTTCAAAAGAGATCTCGCCGATCTGTTAAGACTTCCGGCAACCTATGGCACAAATTCGGCGTATGATAGATTGATTTTAGGAATGCGTTACGCCTTTATAAACTCGATTTTACTCTTACTCCTGATTCCCGCGGGTCTGTTTGCTCAGAATCCTACAAAGTGGAGTTGGGCGCCGAGTCCTGTAAACGAAAAACTAAGCTCCGGCGATAAGACTTCCGTTAAGTTGAACGTAACGATCGAGCCCGGCTGGCACCTTTATGCGTTGGATCAACCGGCGGGTGGTCCGATCCCTACCACGATCAAGATCAGCGAGGGAAGCCCGTTTGAGTTGGCAGGCGTACGCTCTCAGGCGCCGATCAGTAAGCCGGATCCGCTTTTTATTGTCGACGGAAAGCCGCTTGAAACCCGGTACTTTGAGAATGACGCTGCGTTTACGCTCGACGTGACGGCGCAACGCCAGACGACGGTGACGGAACTCCTCGCAGATGTGCGGTTCCAACTTTGTAACGACACATTTTGCCTACCTCCGCGAACAAAAAGGATCTCATTCGAACGTGAAGAGGACATTAAGAAACCAGTTTCCAGTTCTCAGTCGCCCGTTTCCGGCACCGCGACGAACAACCAACTACGAACAACGAACCAACAGCCAACCGATCTCTGGTCGTTCATTTGGCTTGCGGCAACATTCGGTGCGATCTCGCTTTTGACACCGTGCGTTTTTCCGATGATCCCGATCACTGTTTCGTATTTCATGAAGCAATCGGACGGTGATCATCTTCGTACGATCAAACTCGCGACGGTTTACTCGGTCGGGATAATTGCGACGTTCTCGCTGCTCGGGATGCTGCTGGCGGTCTTGTTCGGTGCGGCGGGAATAAATCTGTTTGCGGCGAATCCGTGGGTGAATCTCTTTATCGGCGCACTGTTCTTGTTCTTTGCATTCAACTTGTTTGGTTTTTACGAGATCTCGATACCGGCGAACGTCCTTACAAAACTCGACTCGATCACGCGAAGCGAAGAAGGAAAGGGAAGTGCATACCTCGGAGCGTTGCTGATGGGACTGACGTTTACGCTGACGTCATTCACATGCACATCGCCGTTCATAGGCAGCTTACTCGTATCGACGGCGCAAGGCGATTGGAAAATGCCTTTGATCGGCATGCTCGCGTTCTCATTCGTTTTCGCATTGCCGTTCTTTGTACTTGCGGTCGCCCCACGGCTCTTGCATTCGATCCCGCGATCCGGAGGATGGCTGAACTCGGTGAAGGTAGTGATGGGCTTTCTCGAGATCGCGGCGGCGATGAAGTTTCTTTCGAACGTCGATCTCGTCTGGGGCGCAGGGCTGAATGAAACGGGCGTACTCAATTACGGCAAGATCTTCACACGTGAGCTGGTGCTGATAATTTGGGTGGTGATCGGACTCGGCATCGTGACGTACATTCTCGGACTATATAAATTTCGCCACGATTCGCCAGTCAAAAAGATCACACCGCTCCGAATCGTGTTTGCTACCTTGTTCGTCGGTCTGTGTGTCTACTTATCAGCCGGTGTGCTTGGGCGGAAACTGGGCGAGCTCGAATCTTTCCTTCCGCCAAAGAATGCGGCATCCGTATTTAATGTCCTGGGCAATCCGGATGAAGAGCTCCCCTGGATGACGAACAATTTCGAGGCCGCCGTTGCTCGGGCAAAGGCGGAGAACCGTAAGGTGTTCGTCGACTTCACCGGCTACACATGTACCAATTGCCGATGGATGGAAGCCAACA
>JANPJL010000078.1:0-28360 GCA_031425495.1 Acidobacteriota bacterium | reverse complement strand
ACCATTGTGTTTGCTTCCAGCTCGCTCGCTTCGCCCGCCGAGATCATGAGAGTGAACGTCGACGGGACCGGCGTGACACCGCTTACATCATTCAACGACGCGGCGTTTCGCGGGTACGGTCTGCAAAAGGCCGAGGAGATCGATTGGAAAGGCGCACTCAACGCACCGAACCACGGTTTCATCGTCAAACCTGCAAACTTTGATCCTTCGAAAAAGTATCCGCTGATAGTGCTCATACACGGCGGACCGCAAGGCGCGTGGATGGACAACTGGGGCTATCGATGGAACCCGCAGATCTTTGCGAATGCCGGCTACGTTGTCTTCATGCCGAATCCTCGAGGCTCAACAACGTACGGGCAAAAGTTCGTAAACGATATCTCGGGTGATTGGGGCGGTAAGGTATTCGTCGATCTGAAGAACGGTGTCGCCGAAATGATCAAGCGACCGTATATCGACAAGAACCGGATCGGAGGCGCCGGTGCGAGTTACGGCGGATACATGGTCGACTGGATACTCGGTCACAACAACGACCCGCGTTTCAAATTTAAGGCGCTCGTCTCTCACGCCGGCGTCTACAATCTCGAGTCTATGGCGACGGCAACCGAGGAGATATGGTTTGTAAATTGGGAGTTCAAGGGAATGCCCTGGCAGAATCCCACGATGTACCAGCGTTGGTCGCCGCATAGGTTCGCAAATAACTTCAGTACACCGACATTGGTGACTGCCGGCGAACTCGATTTTCGCGTACCGGTCGACCAGAGCCTGCAGCTATACACGACCCTGCAGTTAAAGAACGTCCCGTCGAAGTTGATAATCTTCCCGGACGAGGGGCATTGGATATTGAAGCCGCAGAATTCGGAGTTTTGGTACCGCAACGTGATCGACTGGTTCGGCCGGCATTTGAAGTAGTAGTTTATGAGACTCAGATCTTACCTCACGCCTTTCACGCTCTTTCTTGTTTTTGCTTTCTCGCTAACGGTCGCGGCTCAAACGTCGCGACCGAACTTTAACCGCCCGCAGACATATGACGTCGAGCATTACATCCTTCGTGTAAGTTTCGATCGAGGTTTAAAAAAGGTACTCGGGGATACGACGATCCGTCTAAGACCTTTGAGGGACGATCTCTCAACCTTGGCTTTCGATGCGGTCGGCATCACGTTCAACTCCGTCACGCTTGATCCATCGGGTGCCCCAACAAAGTTCCGGACGGACGGCGACAAGTTGATCGTTACGCTGGACCGTCCCTATAAATCGTCGGAGACGATAAGCCTTCGGTTCAAACATTCATCGACCCCAAAGAAAGGTGTCTACTTTATCGACGAGAATTCGGCGCCCGGAGAAGACCCTCATTCTCAGCAGATCTGGACCCAAGGCGAACCCGACGAAGCGCGCCACTGGTTTCCGTCGTTCGACTTCCCTAGCGACAAAGCAACCGTTGAGCAGTTCATAAATGCTGCCGCCGGCGAATCTGTTATCGGCAACGGTGAACTCACCGAGGAGATAAAGAATTCTGACGGGACCGTCACTTTCCACTACCGGCTGACTGTTCCGGTACCGACATATCTGGTCTCCTTCGTCATCGGTAAATATGTGAAGGTCAGCGACAAGCATAAAGAGATCCCGCTCGGTTTCTACGTCTATCCCGGTCTGGAAGAGACTGGTAAAAAGGCTTTTGGCAGCACGAAGGAAATGATGGCGATCTTCGAATCGTTGACTGGCGTCGGTTACCCGTTCAACAAATACGATCAGACGACCGTTTCCGGATTCACGTTTGGCGGGATGGAGAACGTCACGGCAACGACGATGGCTGACACCGAGATCATGGCTGTGAACAATCCGCTATTCGCAGCAGGCGTCGGTGACCTCGTCTCGCATGAGCTCGCTCATTCCTGGTTCGGAAATCTCGTCACTTGTCGAAACTGGGCCGAGCTTTGGCTTAACGAAGGATTCGCGACATTCATGGAAGCGGCTGTTCGCGAAAAGATGTACGGGCGCCGGAATTATATGCTCAAGATCCTGCGGGACGCAGAGATATTCCTGGCGGACGACGCAGTAAATAAAAAGCGGAACGGACTGTTCAATAAGAACGCCAATGATGTTGCCGCACTTTTTGACAGACCGGCGACGACATACAACAAGGGCGGCGCGGTCCTGCATACCCTGCGTGAGGAGATCGGCAACGACGCATTCTGGAAAGGCGTCAACGCATATCTCAATAAGCATAAATTCGGGAGTGTCGAGACGACCGATCTCCTCGCGGCGATGGAAGATGCATCGGGTCGCGATCTCGATTGGTTCTTTGACCAGTGGGTTTACATGGCCGGGTATCCGAAGCTCGATGTGAAACAGACGTGGATCGCTGAATCTAATACGCTCCGTCTAACGGTGAAGCAGATACAGAAGGCCGACCGGATCACTCCCGCAGCGTTCCGCCTGCCAATGGATGTGGAATTTAGGCTGGCCGATGGGAAGATAATCGAAAAGCTTTCTATCAATAAACGGACTGAAACTATTTTGTATAAGCTCGCTTCACGTCCCACGGCGATCAAACTCGACCCGCAGGACAGAATGCCCGTTAAGACCGTAAAACTTTCGCCGTGACTTGAGCGAATGCTTTGACCACCCTCCGATATCGCCCCCGACCTACGCCGACGCGGTCAAAAGCAAAAAGCCCTACATCTTTCGATGCAGGGCTTTTCTCTTTGAGAAGACTGGATGTCCGCTTGATTTGTTGAAAAACCAGAGCGCGAAGCACACACAAAACTCGCGACTTTTAATGTCAAACTTCTGCAGTAACTTCTTTGCAACACCTACGAGGTTAGCTGACGGGCTAGGAACGAAAGATTATCCCTGAGCATTTGCTCTTCGCCCCTGTTTCGTATTGCACAACGAAACTTTTGGGTCCCCCGCGTCGGTCCGTCCAAGACCGGCTTCGGTGATCAACTTTTCAACAATTGGAGTTTACCATGCGATTTCGGGATATGACAAGTAAAAGTCCGTGCGATATCGATTATTTCGGGGAATAGATCTGGTACAGCATCAAGTAAACGACGACACCTGTTATCGATACGTACAGCCAGACGGGATATACAAGCCTAGCAAGGCGCCTGTGATCGTCAAAACGTCCCTTGAGAGCCCGGTAAAGAGTCGCGATGACGAATGGTCCGATCAAAGCAGCGAGGACAGTGTGAGACGTCAGAATAGTGAAATAGATAGGGCGGGAAAGGCCTGTACCGGTGAAGGTCGTGGGGCCGACCCCAAAGTAGTAGGAACGGAGTGCGTGATGCGAAATGTATGAGATCAGAAAGAGGGCTGAGATTATGCAAGCTGTCAGCATGCAGAATCGATGAGCTCGAACCCGCTTCGTTAAAATGAAGACAAATCCGGAAACTAAGAAGATACCTGCGGACGCGTTCAGCAAGGCGTTTAGATGGGGAAATAAGTGAAGGACCTCCATCTCTTATTTCCAGAACCCGAGCAGAACAAGCAGCACGATCCAAAGGCCACCCATAAAATGCCAGTACCAGCCGATCGAACGAGTGAGATTTCGACGGTACGCCAGTTCGGGTCCGAACTGGGTATCATTCCATGTCCGTAGCAACACGGCACCAAGGGCGATTATTCCGCCCAAGACATGTACCGCATGCGCCGCCGTCAGGATGTAGAAGAAACCCGCATACGGATTTCCCTGCATGTAAAAGCCCCGATTCACGAGGGCAAGCCACACCAGGATCTGCGAAGAGATAAACGCCGCGCCGAACACGGTTGTGGCGATCAACGTCTGCCGGCTTTGCTTGAATCGGTCGGCGAAGAGAGCGGTTTTCGCAAGGTGGTATGTGACGCTACTCGCGGCGATCAATGCCGTGCTGATCCAAACTTGAAAGGGCAGGTTGAACGGTTGCCACTCCGCTGCCCCGTTTGTAGCAATGACGATATACGCACCGATCATCCCGCCAAAGGTCATCAGTACCACTACAAGCAGGAACCAGGCAACGAATTTGGATTTGTCGGGGACCTCATCATCCTGCGACTCGGTGTAAGCAGGAGGGCGTGCACGGTCCGGGCCGTTACTACCTCCACCCCCACCATTATCGCCATCGTTCCCGCCTCCACCACCGGCGCCCGAGCTTCCACCGACGAGTCTCGACGTTCTACGCCCAGCATCTGCATCTTCCCGCTCTGGTATTAGTTCGGCAGTTCCGACTTCCATGGTTGAATTACAAAGGGCCGGATCAAAAACGATCCAAGACAAGGAGCCCGAAGATCAGCGGTAGATACATGACTGAAACCATCAACAGACGCCGCGCCTCAGTCGTCGTTTTTGCTCGTGCCGTTCGAATGCTCTGATACAGAAACCACAGCCCCAGCAGGATCGCTCCGACAAGATAGGCCACACCGGCAAATCCAAGGAAGAACGGAGCCAAACTTACGGGAACGAGCATTATCGAGAACAGAACGATCTGTCGAGCGGTGATCCGACCCGACGGTTCCACGACCGGAAGCATCAAGATCCCGGCTTTCGCATACTGTTCGCGGTACATCCAGGCGATGGCAAGGAAATGGGGAAACTGCCAGAGGAAGAGCAACAGAAATAGTGACCAAGCTCCCACCGTCATCTCACCGGCCGATGCAGTCCAGCCCATTAGCGGGGGCATCGCACCGGGGATAGCTCCGATTGCAGTTGATGCCGAAGTCTTCGTCTTGAGCGGCGTGTACAGAAAGACGTAGCCGACGATGACGCTGAGTCCGAGAGCCGCGGTAAGCGGGTTAACGAGAAAGTAAAGATAGATCTCTGCAACCAGACACTGGGCGACACCGAACACGAGACCCTCGACCGGCGTCAGACGCTGCGAAGGAATCGGTCGATCTTTCGTTCGGTCCATCAGGGCGTCGGTATCGCGCTCGATGTACTGGTTCAGTGTTGCCACACCGAAGGCCAGTATTCCGATCCCGAGCATCGCGTTAAAAAAGAGCCGGAAGTCGAACGGACCCGTCGTACCGAGATAGAAACCAGCCGCCGAGGTCAGGACAAGCATGAACGCGATGCGCGGCTTCGTCAGTTCGACGAATGCACCGATACGCATACGCCATCCGAGCATCTTGTTGTCTACGGTTTCAGTTGCTGCCGAATTCATGTCTGCTATAAGGTGAAGGCCGTTCGAGTTAAGAATACCCCGCAATCACACCGTTTTCAAAACTCCTGGCCCGCATCGGTCTTCTATTGGGTTGAAGCCCTACTAATTTATCGAACAATGACAAACCAGCATGCCTGCGATATGATTTTTTTACTCCGCATGGCAGCCGCAGAAGAAACAATGAGCGGCCACGAGGCCGTAAAACAGCGAACAAAACCGAAAGGCGACGTGATTCTTGATTTTTTGAGTTCGGTCCGCTTTGGCGTGACCTTGCTCTGTACTCTCGTCGTCCTGTCGATGATCGGGATGCTGATCATCCAGCAGAACGTGCAAGGGTTCGACGCGTACTACGCGTCGCTCACACCGGCTGAGAAGCTCGTCTACGGCACACTCGGCTTTTTCGATATCTACTACGCGTGGTACTTCAAGCTCCTGCTGCTTACGCTTTCGCTCAACATTATCCTCGCCTCGATCGACAGGTTCCCGTCTGTCTGGAAAAATTACTTTACGAAACCGAAGCTCACGGCTACTCGCCCGTGGCTTCTGGCTCAGCCTCAGAACGAGATACTTCCAGGCGTTGCCGGCGAAGAGGCCGCGATCGCCGAAAGGATCAAGTCTGTGTTCGAAGCCAACGGTCTGAAGACGCGGGTAGCAAGTCTGCAGGATACGGCGTATAAGGTCGACGAACGTGGGCGGAAAGACTTCGCTAATATCTCCACGCAGACAAAGCTCGTTGTTTTTGGCGAGACCGGGCGGATCAATCGACTCGGAGCCTACATCGTTCAC
Organism: Acidobacteriota bacterium; assembly: GCA_031425495.1. Classification (GTDB taxonomy): domain Bacteria; phylum Acidobacteriota; class Blastocatellia; order Pyrinomonadales; family Pyrinomonadaceae; genus OLB17. The sequence continues at coordinate 22,439 of JANPJL010000078.1, read as the reverse complement.
GTCTGTCTTCTAACGCTTTTCATCGGTCACTTCGTTGCGTTACAAACTGGATTTGACGCCGATGTGAGAATGATACCGGGCGACGATACCGATCAGATACAGATGATCCAGTTCGATGTGGACAAGCGGGAAAAGTTCAATGTCCAACTTCCCTTCACAATGACCTGTACGGACATACAGCAGACGTTGATCGACCCTCGCGGTTCTATCGATGTCACGAATACGCTCGACTGGCGGACGCAGATCAAAGTTGATGATCCTGAATATGGTTCGACGACCGCGGACGTCAGCATGAACAAACCGTTCAGCTATCGCGGCTACCGGTTCTTCCAGGCCCAGACCATTCCGGTCGGCAACGCACGCGAGATCGAACTGAACATAATTCCCGCCACGGGCGGTGAGCCGTTGAAAGTGAAGGTTCCGCGATTAGGTTCGACGACACTCCCCGATGGCACGACGGTCGAGTACGAGGAGTTTCAGCCTGACTTCGTTCTTAACGGCGACAAACCTGATACGCGATCCGGCGACTACAACAATCCCGCGGCGATCCTTGGTGTTACGCCACCGGGCGGACAGCGAGTCCGCGTCTTCGCAATGGGCGAAGGTGCGGCGAGGAATGCCCCGATGCTGAGCGCTCCGAAGGCTGGCTACAAATGGAAGCTCACGGCTTATGAGAAGTCGCCGTTCGCTCACGTGCTATCGATCAAATATGATCCGTTCAACGGTGCACTGATCGCGTGGTATTTTGGCGGATTTGGTTTGATCGGAGCGCTCGGGTTTGTTTTCTTCTTTTCTCACAAGCGGGTCTGGGCGCTGGTCGACCCGAAAGATAGCGGTACAACGGAGGTGGTTTTGGGTGGCAACACGAACCGAAATCACATTGGCTTTGAGGAAAAGTTCAATAAGGTCGTTCGCGATGCTGAGGCATCGCTGTAGATCGGGGTAAGAGGTTTTTATGGCGAAAGAGATTTACGATTCGGAACTTGGCCGCGGATGGAAAAGTTATCTTCCGGCGATCGCTGCCATCGTCGGTGCCTTCGTGATGCTCGGGTTGCGAATGCAGTTGGGCGACGGTTTCATATCCGACGGTGCGCTGATGATGCTCGCGCTTGCGAGTTATATTTTCGCCGCACTTTTCCATTTGACCAATCTCTATGCACCGTCCGACATGGCCCGGAAGATCGGACTATGGAGCGCGGTCCTCGGCGTGTTTTTCAATCTCTCTAGTTGGCTTGTCCGATGGGACGCGGCCTACGAACATGAACTCGCCATCATGCGCGAGGGCGGCAACATGGCGACGCCGTGGATATTCCGTTACATTCCATTCGCGAATCTTTACGACCTTAGTCTTGCATTCGCTTTCGGGGCCGGAATAGCGACCCTGCTGCTGGCACGTCGCAAAAGTTTTCAGGTACTGAGCGCGTTCACGCTCCCGCTCGCGGCGTTGATCCTGACGCTTGCTCGATTCATCGGTGACGAATTCATCGATCTTCCCCCCGTTCTCGACTCATACTGGCGACCAATACACGTCGGCGTGGCATCGCTGAGCTACGGCGTCGCGCTCGTCTGCTTCGCGATCGCTGTGATCTACCTCTTGAAAGACAAAGTGAAGGTTGAGGCAATGGCGATCTGGTCGAGCGTTTTCGCGATCGCAGTCATAGCGTCGATCAGCAAGTTTTCTGTCTTTAGCGAATTCGTCTATCGCGCAGGATTGTTTGTCCCGAACGACGCAGGTGGCAAACCGTTCTCGGCTCCGTTCCGGCTCGACGTGCCCTACTCGGGTGCCGCCCTCGCGTTTTGCGGACTGCTTCTCGTTGGAGTTATTGCAGCGTTTCTGATCCACCTTTATCGCGAGAGCGAAATGGCACGGACCGTCGGGCACGTACTACTGAAAGTGGCGTTGATCGCCCAGATCGTGACCGTTGGAATGCTTGTTTCGCAGATCAGAGGTACTACCGACGTGTATCCGAAACTGCAGGCTCAACTTGCTGCAGACCCGGCGCAGATATCGACGGCGGGGCGGGCTCTTGCCGAGAGACAGAATCTTTCCGCGGCTGAATTCGCAGCGATCTCACCGATGCAGTTAGAACAACTGGGCCGCCAGTATCTTCAGGCGAACGGACAGAAACTGTTCCTCAGCTTGAATACGAATCCTGTTGAGATCGCGGGATTGATAACTGCACTGGCCGGCACATTCTTCGTCGTGCTTTTCGGGTTCAGGACGGAGAAGCTAGTCGAACGTCTTCCGAGTCTCGAGTCGCTTGACAGTTTGATGTATCGGACGGCGTGTCTCGCATTCGCCGGTCTTGCGATGCTGCTTATCACCGGAGCGATCTGGGCGAACGAATCCTGGGGAAGACCGTGGGGCTTTGATTCGAAGGAAACCGGTGCGCTCGTGGCGTGGCTAACCTACGCAGCATTTCTCCACACGCGGATCGCCCGCGGGTGGACCGGCAGAAGCTCGGCGTACTTCGCGATCCTGGGATTTCTCCTCGTTATTTTTACGTATCTGGGAGTCAGCTATCTGCTGCCGGGTCTCCACAGCTACGCTTAGGTATTTACGAGTTAATGCAAAGAAGTTACATCTTCGGTATCGCCGGTCTGATCATCGGTCTGGCAATTGGATTTTTCGGCGCGAATTCACTGAACCGGAACGCGGCCGTTTCGCAGACTGCCGCGGCGTCGTCACCGGCGAACCGATCCGACGTCGCAACGACTTCCCAGCCTCAGCCCGATGTGGCGGAAATGCTTGAGAAGGCCGGCACCGAACCTCAGAACTTTGCTGTTCAGATGCGGACCGGAGATATGTACTCGCGGATCGGAAGATTTGAACAAGCGATTGAATTTTATTCGAAGGGCATCGCTCTAAAACCGGAAGACTTCAATGCGAACGTCGTCCTCGCCAACGCATACTTCGATTCAGGGCAGTTTGATAAAGCAGCCGACTTCTATACGAAAGCTCTGGCGATCAACCCGGCCGATCTAAACGCGAGAACTGATCTCGGTGCGACGTTGGTCGAACGTCCGGATCCCGATTACGTTCGAGCGGTTGCGGAGTTCAACTCGGTTCTCTCTGTGGATCCCAAACACGCTCTGTCGCTCTACTACCTCGGGATCGCGCAATCGCGAAGCGGCAACCCGGGCGAAGCGCAAAAAACGCTGTCCAGACTGGAAAGCTCCGATCCGAACAGCGATCTTGTATCGCGCCTCAGGCAGAATCTCGCCTCGAAATGATCTCATCTATTCGATAGTCACGCGTTCTACGTCGAGAATAGAATACCTACCAATACTTCCATCCTTCGCGATAACCGTCAGCACGCCTTTGTCCACCGTGAAGCGAAGCACCTCACTCATCGGACGTTCCATGCGTGTTCCATCTTTGAATAAGATGACGAGATTGATCTTCTCCAAGGGATCGGGCTCTGTAGGTGTCGTCGTCTTTGGCGGCGTCCTGCTGCGTCTGGCGGCACGCGTTGGTGGTGTCGTGGCTGGAGCATTAGTCGTAGTCTCAGCCGGACTGCTCGTAGCCGCAACAGTCTTCGGTGGTGTTCGCCGGCTCCCTCGTCCAGGGGGCGGCGGCGTGACCGGCGGCGAATCCGTCGTTTTACCAAGCGGGATGTTTTCTGTGACGACAACCTCCACCTTCTTCACCGGCTCATCAGGATCCGCAGATGCTGCCCCTTTTTCTTCGGTATAAACTTTCGCGGTTTCCTTTTTCTCGTCCTCTCGCTCCTCCGTCTGACGTTCGTCAGCCAAGATCACAGGGGGAGGAATCGGTGTAGCTTTCGGGATGATCTCAACAATAGTTCCGACCGAGTTCACCCTGATCCCGCTCTCGTTCTTTGCTGTTACATTCGGAAGCACAGGTTCGGGCGCCGGGGCCGCTTGCGTCGAGGCGACAAAGCTTCCGGCAAATTTGATCCGGAACGTGGCGGGGTCGTCGCCCGGCGTACGGCCCTGCACGCGAAGTATCATCCTCTCGGGTTTACGGAAATAGAGGACCCGACCGGTTTCGGTCTCATCGGCGTCGGCGAAGATCACGATCTTTGTCAGCGGGCGAAGGCCACTTACTGTAAAGACATCTATGTCGCCCGCGAAATTTCGCGTGACGACGTTCAGGAAGACATCGCCTTGGCCCGCATCGAACTGATAGTAGTACGACGTCAGACGAGAGTCGCCGACGTCTCGCGCCGCGATCACAGCGCTGATCTCATTCGAAGTTATCGGTGTCGGATATTCCTGGCTGGTCGACTGTGCCGCGACCGTCCCCGCCAGCAGGAGCGGCAAGATATAGGTGATCGCTGCAACAGTAATTCTATGGACGAGTCGCATTGCCTGAAGATCAGAGTTCCTTACGGAGGTGCACAAGCCGTGAAGTTTCTTCGTAACCGAGACTCAGATGTGCAGTGAGACTCAAATCGTTGCCGATTTCCGCGTCTGACGCCATTTCGGTGCATCCCCTTTCCTTGGCCCAGACCTCAGCCTGTCGAACTAGTTCCGCCCCGACTCCGCTCTTGCGATACTCCGCCTCGACAAACCAGCCCTCTAGATACCCGACGTGATCGGTCTGACAGTCTTCGACATAAGGTCGAATACTTGCTTCGAGAAATCCGACCAGCCTGCCTCCACCGACCTCGGCAAACAGAACATACTGGCTCTCGTGATGATCGAGGATATCGAGCATCTCCGTTTTGTGATCGTCGTCGGCGGTCGCATCCCAGAGCAGCTTTCGTAATCGAAACCACTCGTCGAGATCAGTTTCCCGCAACGGACGTACGGTGACTTGCTTGGGGTTCATTCAACGCTGATTCTACCAGTCTTCTGCAGATGCAAACAACTTTGCGCACAAAGGCGTGTTCGATAAGGAGGCGATCCTCCCGTTAAGAGGGTGTATCAGAACTAAGGTTCCCGCGCGGCGAAGCTGCGAAAAGATCATAGCCAAATGCGAAGCGTCTGGTACGGTGCAATAAAGCCATCGCCCTGAAGGGGCGGAAGCATTTGATCTGCCGCACCTTCAGTGCGGAACTTACACCCGTATATTCCAGACGTTTCACATCTGGCTATGATTCTTTCGGCGGCTTACGCCGCCAAGCATCTGCGTGTTGACAAGGCTAGAAAACGGGAGGCAATTGAAAAAAGCCGCCCATTCAGGCGGCTTCAAAAGCGATCATTTCAAACTAACTACTCGCCCGCTCTGACTGCCTGCGACTTTTCCTGCAGGATCTCGAGTGCCTTCTTAAGCTGAAGGTCTTCGATCACAGGTTTCACTGGTTCTTTAACCGGTGTCGGCGATGCAGCCGGTTGAGGATTTTGATTCTGTTGATCCTGCCGGTCGATCATCTCTTCCACTTCAAGCGGTTCAGGCGTATCCGGACGTTTTACTTCGACCGAAGGCTTTACGCCCATCGTCGCTCGATCGTCACCAAGGAAAGGATTTCCGGCGGCCGATGCCCACTTTGCAGTCGTCAGTAGCAAACCGTCTCCGCCGCGGAGTGTGAACAACTGCTGTTCCGTTCCCGATCCGAAACTACGCTCACCGACGACTTCGCCACGCTTTCGATCGAGGATCGCTGAGGCAACAACTTCGGCTGCTCCCGCCGTGCCGAGATCGATGAGGACCGCGACCTTGCCATCGAAGACCGCCTTCGCCGGATCGGCTGGAAACGTCTTAAGAACTTTATTGTCACGACCAAGAACCTTTGCGAGTTCGCCATCCTTGATAAAAAGATTGGCTACCGAAACGCCTTCGTTCAAAGTACCGGTCGCCACGCCTCGGAGGTCGAGAACGATCTTCTGGACGCCTTGCTTCGTCAGGTTCTGGACCTGCGAACGAATGTCGTTTGCCTCGCCATCTTCTAGACTGTAAACCTTGATGACCCCGATCTTCCCCGCTTCGACCCGAGCCTCAGCCTGCGGAACCTTATAATTTCCGCGCGTGATCTTTAACTGCTGCGGCTTTTCGCCCGATCTCAACACCCGAAGATTTACAACCGAACCGGCGTCACCGGTCAGCATCTGCCGGGCGTCATAAAGTGATATGTCGCGTGTGGCCTTGTTCTCAATATATTCAACGACGTCACCAGCTTTTAGCCCACCCTTCTCAGCATTCGATCCCTTTGTGACGGACACGACGTAGAGGTAAAGCGAGACTTGGGAAAATTCAGCACCGATGCCAACTTTGTTCGAATTCTGAGTCGCCTTGAAGTCCGAAACCTGCTGTTGGGTCAGATACGAGGAATATGGATCGAGGCCGCCGACCAATCCGCGAAGGGCACCATAGCGGACCTTCTCTAGATTCGGCTCATCGACGTAATCATTCTGAATATGCTGAAGCACCGATTCAAATATCCGGATCTGCGCTCCCGCGTCGTTTATCGGCTGCTGTGCACGTGCCCACGGACTTAAGAAGCCCCCGATGGCAGCGTACATCGCGATTGCGACCGAGACGATCAGAATGGATATTTTCCCGCGAAATGACATAATTTACCTCGTATGATAGCTAGTAAGAGCGTTTACGTATGAGACGCCGAAAAGTTTAGGCCGTCGGGTCGGGTTCAATTATCCGTCAACGATATTCCGAGTGCAACAGAAAGAAACAGCTAAACCACGCGAACTTACAGAACTTTCCGGGGTCCCATCGAGCGGTCGGATCGCCGCGATCGACCCAGGTACAAAGCGGGTCGGTGTAGCTCTATGCGATGAGCTCCGCGTCGTCGCCCGTCCGCTACCAGCTATCCAAAGAACCTCGTGGAAGAAACTCCTCTGCGAATTACAGCACATTCTTGCGGAATATGATGCGGTGGCTCTTGTTGTTGGTTTGCCGTATAACTTCGACGGCACTGAGAGCGAGATGACCATCGAAGCACGGGATATCGCCCGCAAGCTCTCGCTATCGCTCACCATCCCGGTCTATCTCCAAGACGAACGAGCCACGACCTACGAAGCCCGAGGCAGGCTATGGAAAGCCGGCCTGACCGGAAATGAGATGCGTGCCCTGGTGGATGGCGAAGCGGCAACAATAATTCTGACTGATTTTCTCGGCCGAATCGCACCGGGCGATCCGAGTTGATTAACACGATCGTCACCTTGTCACCCTTTCACTTTCTCACCCCTTCACCTTTCCGCCTTCCGGGGGATAGAATTAGCTGAATGAAGAATTGTCCCAAGTGCGGCCAGACGTTCCTGGACGAGTATGTGTTCTGTCTTTCGGACGGGACCCCACTCGATGATCCTGTAACGCCGCCAGAGGATCTGACCGTCATCCGAGAGCCGCCGCAAGAGGGTATGAAGACGAGCACGGTCGTGCTGTTCATTCTGGCAGGAATCCTTACTCTGGCACTCGGTGCGACGATCGGCATTCTTTACGTTTTCTGGCCGCGGCAGACGGCGGTCGAGCAAGCCCAGGGAAACCGATCCCCGGCCAACCAGCGTCAATCTCAACCAACCGTCACACCGGAGCCGACCGTCCAGTCCGCCCGGACGCCCACACCAAAGAAACAAGATTCGCCGCCCCCCGAACGCCCATCGGCACCTCCGACAGACTCGGGCGATCCCGGTCCGACCAGAATTTCGTTCCGTGCGGGCCGCGCTTCCGAAACCGTAACCGGGACCGTCAGCAATTTTCGTTCGTACGTGCTTTATGCGAAGGAGGGTCAGACTCTGACTGCAACTATCCGTTCCAATGACGATTGCGCGACCTTTGATGGCGGCTCGACGCGGATAGGCTACCCGACCGGCAACGGCAACAACGTCATCCCCCTCGTCAACAACTGCGACGGCCAAGCTCGATTTACCTTGAACGTCAGTATCCGTTGACGATTGTGCAGAATTAATTGAGGACGTAACGCGGCTAGCCAGAACCTTTTTGTACAATCGATTGTAATATCGCGGCAGGTTTTACGGTCGTAGGTCACTTTGAAAACTTGCGGACTCTTGTTCCGTGTCTTCCGTGCATTCAGTGTATTCAGTGGTTTCCGCCTGCAAGATATCCACCGAACAGCCAGAAAACACGGAGGCACACCGGAATAAGAAAGGTGGCGACTGCGCTCACCGTCGTCAGTTCATCTCGTAATTCGGTTATTTTACTAAAACTATCTGCCCGGCTGAAACGTCCATTTTAATATCGCCCCGGTCTCAACGGCCTGCTTTGTAAACGGGAATATCATGCCGGTGCCTGTTCGCCACGCTTCGAACTGATCCTTGTAATGCGGCGATTGGGGATCACCACTCTGCCCGAGCGGGATGACGTGTCTCGTCCCGTCCCAGTTCCCGGGACTTGCGATAAGCCGCATCGAAACAGCCGACGCTACGTTCGGGGTTTGACCGCTTCCCTCAAGCCCGACCTGCGGAGTCGCAAACTGTGCACCGATCAAAGGCGCGACGGCGAGCGGATGCGGTAGGCGCGATAGCGATACTCGCCCCCAAGTCCACTTTGATTCATCTGGCCCGAGCCGTTTCGGATCCGCAAGCGATAAGCGAATCTCCGAATCACAACTCTTCATGAGAGCCGGGTAATCCGACCCAGGCGGCAGCCATCTCGGCGATCGATCTCGGATGGCCCAGTCCAGGACTCGCTCGCGAATCACGAATCCGGGTGCGGGTTTATTATTCGCCGCGATCTTGTCGCCGATGCAGTTGCGAATCTCATTAGCGAGAAGAGCGGCTTTCGAGTCGGGTGTCATACGCCCATCCCAACCCTTCAACAACGCAAGCGTCTCCGCTGATACCGCACTGGCATTTACAATTTCTTTCGCTAGACTCGCATGCGGAATGCTGTACGAATCGTGTTGTATAGCTGCGACCTTATCCATCGTCACTTTCGTGTCGTCTTTCAGCAGATCGTAGATCCGCCTCGCACGCCACGGCGGCGCCGCATCGCGCGAGATCTGTTGATACTTGTAAGACGTTCCGACAATTCGCTGGTTCGCGGTGACGATAAACCCTTCTTTCGGATTGTAGAGATTCGGCAGTTCGTCGAACGGAATGCTGCCCGTCCACTCGCCATCGTTGGTCGTTCCGTCGTACGGCAATGCACCGTCGCCGACTTTTCGGATCGGTATCTTGCCGGCCGCGTACCAACCGATGTTTCCCTTCACATCCGCGTACACAAAATTCTGCGTCGAGCCGCCGTACGTTCTAAGAGCCGTCTTAAACTGGTTCCAGTCCTTTGCACGGTTGAGAAAATAGAAAGCCTCGAACTCACTATTCTTCGGATCGCGGGCCGTCCATTTGAGAGCGTACTTCTTTCCCCCATCTTCGAGAATGATCGGGCCGTTACGCGTTTCAACGACGTCGAGCACTACGGTTTCGGTTTCAAGCTTGAGCGCGTTGCTCCGGACTTTTATCTCCTCCCGTCGGGTGACCGGCATCGCCGGACCAGTCGGGGTCTTATACTTTCCGTCGGCGTCGAACGTCTCGATGTAGAGGTCCTGAACATCCGGCCCTACGTTAGTCGCGCCCCAGGCGATATTCTCGTTGTGACCGAGCACGATCCCGGGAACACCGGGGAATGTAACACCGGATACTCGCATAGCTGGAGTTGTAAGGTGGGTTAAATACCAAATGCCGGGAGCGCTCGGCCGGAGGTGCGGATCGTTCGCCAGTAACGGCTTCCCGTCCGCGGTCCGCTTACCGGAGATGACCCAGTTGTTGCTCGCAGCAAGATCCTCTGCATAAAACCCTACACGCGAAAGTGACGACTCCCGAACTTTGTCGGCTTCGTCGGCCTTCGATAGCAAGTCTTCAGTGACGACCCCGAACGAATCCGCACTCCGCACTCCGCGTTCCGCACTCCCCCCGTCCTTTCCAAACAGCACGACATCGTACGGCGTGACCTGATTCGTCAGGTCCGCGAGTTTATCTTTCGGTAAATTCTGGATCGACGCTCTAAGCAGATCGTTCCGCCATGTGGAACTGAGTGCGTCGGCGAGTATCTTGCCAACGACGACGGAATCCGTCGCACGCCATTCGCGTGGCTTGTACTGAAAGATCCGGAATTCCACCGGCAGCGATCTATCATCGAGCGTCGCAATGTATGCGTTCACACCGCGGGCATAGTTATCGAGTGCGACTCGCAGTTCTGGTGAGAGCTGCGCCATGCTGTCCTCAACGATCTTCGCGAAACCGAATCGTCGCCATCGCTTGTCTTCCTCTAGTGCCGTCGTGCCGAAGATCTCCGCCGTCTCGCCGCGTGCGACACGTCGTAACAAGTCCATCTGCCATAGCCTGTCGCTTGCAGTGACGTAACCTTGGACGAAGTAAAGATCGGCATCGCTCGCGGCTTCGATGTACGGTATCGACCGAGCATCACGACGAACAGTGACTCTATCTTTGAGCCTCGCGATCGTCAGGATCTCGGCCTGCGCTGAAACTCCGGAGAACAATAAACCGAGCGTACCGATAACGAGCAGGATTGTTTTCATTATCATTAAGTATCCAATATTAGCGACTTCTACTAGTGTTTTTCGCCGGGGAACGCGAGTTGCTACACTTGCCTTACGTACGCAGTTTATACGACTGGGTAAATATTATCGATACCATGGGAGAATATATGAAACGGAAAATTCTATTAACTGCGACTCTCCTCGCGCTGATGACCTTCGTCGTACCGGCAGATAGTTACGCCGCGGTCGACCAGGATAAGATGAAAAACTCTGGAGGATACCGCGCAGAGCAGGACCGTGGCTCATGGCGCACTAGCCGTCGGGGAATGAGGCGAAACAATAGACGCGTGCGTAATACGTACGGCTATCGAAACTACGGACAGTACCGACGAACGCAAGTCGGCAATCGCCGTTTTCGAACGACGAGACAGTACTACTGGCGCAACGGCACACGCCTTTCGCGATACACCAGGGTTTACTACTAGATTGAAATTTAATTGATTAAGAAAAGAGGCTGTCTAAAAAGGCGGCCTTTTTTTGTACCGTATAAATTGCCTCCGGCTTTAGCCGAAACACCTTTCCCGCCCGCCCTTTTGACTCTGTTCAGCCGTTCGGCTAAAGCCGGTAAGAGGGAGGCAGCAAGCCTCCGGCTGAAGCCGGAGGCAATTCATTCAGAAAGGCGGATGGGCTTCCAGTCATCCTCATTTTTTTGTTCACTGGCAATCTTGAGTTACACTTCTCTAGATTTTCAATCTCAGGATCGATAGGAGAATTCATACATATGAAGGGAGTTTTGATAATACTTTTTTCGGTCGTCATCGTTGCGGGAATTTCTTGCGGCGGGGAAAATCGAGTCAGTGTGAATACCGTAAATAACGCCAACACCAATAAGTCATCTACGCCCGCACAGTCACCGATTCCTGCGGCGACGATCGATGAACTGGCGTCCGGTCGTAAGATCTATTCCGTCAGCTGCCAGAACTGTCACAAAGAAGATGGTACGGGCGGACCGATGGAGATCGAAGGAAAGAAGATCGACCCCGACGACCTGACCAGCGCAAAGATAAAGGGATTCTCCGACGAAAAGATCCTCGGCTACGTGATGAACGGTATCCCTGACGAAGGTATGCCGGCGTTCAAGGGCAAACTATCCGAAGGCGAAATGCGCGATGTAGTGAAGTACGTAAGAGTCGAACTACAAGGCATGCCGCAAACCGCGAATGCCAATGCTGGCGCGAATGCGAATACAAACGCGACAAAACCATAGAGTTTGCAAATAGCATCCTCGCAAACTAGAATTTCCCTTAGCGTGCACCCGTAGCTCAGCTGGATAGAGTATCTGACTTCGAATCAGAGGGTCGCAAGTTCGAATCTTGCCGGGTGTACCAATTCCGTTTGGAGAAAAGGACTTAGTTAAGTCCTTTTTTCTTTATCAAATAGCCCCAACATTTCAAGATAATTCTATCCTTTTTATTAACCCCCTGGGAACGGCCTAATTTCTTGATTTGGGTGAAACATTGGGTGAGTCGGCTAACTTGAAGGGGTTTTTTGGCTCAGTACGTATGGAATGAGGCTAATGAGGCCACTAGTCGAACTTCAAACACATAGCTATCGCATCTTCCATTGAATCAACGGACATCGCCTCTACCTTGCCCTGCTTCATAAGCCACACAGTGAATCCTGCCTTATCCTCCCGCGTCGTGAAGTTCTTCCATTTTCCCTCACTGACAAAACGAACTAGCAACTTCTTGCCCCTCACCGGATTTATGCCAAAAAGCTTCCTGCTCGCTTCGCCCATTATGATATGAGTGCCTTTGGTATCTATCGCAACTAATTTGTTCTTACTTGCCCAAACTACGAAATCGGGATTGAAGTTCTTTGTTTTGTTAATGTCCAACAAAGGAATCTCAAACAGTCCTCTCGCAGGATTTCTGAACCAAGTTAGCTTCGTCTTATCGAGCGCCTTTGCAAACGGTTCTTCAAGACCGTTGAGGTCACTGTAGGAAGCGTGAAGGGCATTCCTGAACCTAACCTCCTCTTCCTCATTTACAGCAGCTTCTGGAATCTCAATTGCTTCAGACCAGTTTTGAACAACAACCGAATTGTTGAGAAATGCTTCGACGAGTTCAAACGCAGCCTTTCGAATCGTTTCGGCTGCGAGACTGTGATATTCAATCTTGGCATCAAACTTTGGATGCTCAATGTTGCAAATAGTTATGGCATCGGCGTAATGCTTCTGAACTTCTTGCCTCAGAACCCAACGTGCCGTCACTAGATTGCTGTGTTCTACAGGAACCCATTTCTCCTCAGCGTCTTCATCCTTTCCTATCCTCTGGAGTACCGTCAGCCTTTCGCCCTGTCCAATCGTATCTACCTTATTGCTTCGAAAATCTTGAATCTTATCAATGATTTTATTGACTGGTTTGTAGGCATTGTCAGAGTCCACGTCCATAAGCGGAAGAAACTCTTGTTTTTTCACCTTGGAATATGGTCTGTCCTTCTTCGCTGTGGTGACAGTTGCTACTCTTAGCTTTATGTCGAGGGTGTCGGAAGACAATTGCTTCTTAACCTGCTTTACGACATCTCCAAATACGTTTCTTGAATCTGCCCGAACGAAGAGATGTGCTTCATTCAGAATGCTCTCTGGATAGTGTCGTATCCCTGGCTGTCTCAGAACCCTTCCTATGATTTGGGTTATCTGGAGCTTCGAACCCATTTCTTTATCAATGTAAGCAAAGTAGCATTCAGGGTCATCCCATCCTTCTTGCAATGAGAGATTGAAGATGATGTGTCGGTAGTTACCCGAAGTGAAATTCTTGTAGTCATTGTCACCCCCAGAAAAGAGGTTGAACTCAGGAGGAGGAGGGTTATTCTTGCCAAACTTAAGTTGCGAATAAACAGCTATCTCTCTAGGGTCTACACCACTGTCAACAAGATGTCTCCAAATGACAATTGGGCGTGCTTGACGTTCGCTGAAAAGCGTTTTATTCGGGTCATCTGGATACTTAGCGTCAGCAACGACATTCGTGGTGCTTACATAAATTGCTTTTGGTTTGATGTCTAGTTTAAGTTTCTTAACCTTCTTCTCGGATAGCTCCATTCTCTCCAAGAGGTCTGACACTGCAATCTGCATCGGAGTAAGGTAACCAATCATTTCGATTGATTCCTTTATCAGTCCTGCTTTGACCACATCAGTGCTTTTAACTGCGGTAGATATGTCTTCGTCTCTCCACCCTTTGTCGTCTCGTAACCTCTCAATGATTTTGTTGAGTGCCGGCGGGACTTTCGTCGTGGCACTGGCAGCAATGATTGCATCTGGATTCAGTTCCAGAATGATTTTGGTTTGTTGGTCCGAGAGATTGTGGCCTTCATCATAGATACAAATTAGAGGACGTTTTTGCTGCTTACCATTCCTTCGTTCTTTAAGCCTTTCCCAAAGTGTGGATTCAGCATTGTCGATGTTTGATTGATAAATCTTCCTGTCACCCTGCGTCTTATCCTTAACGTTGAATTTGCCGACTGTAGCGACAAGCAGAAGCCCCCTTGAAGAGTCCTCAATCTGCTCTGTGGTTACGTCTAACAGAGGCATTACTTCAAAGTTTCCTAGATAGGGTGAGTATTTTCCTGTTAGGTTAGCTAGAGTCTGTCCAACTACAACTTTGCCTTTCGAAACCCAAAGAACAACTGGCTCAAGAGGGAGAGACGTCCTGAGGTTGCTGACTGTCTCACTGAGGATTTTAGTTTTCCCGGCTCCCGTAATTGCAGACAAGTTTTGGTAGAAAGGGATGCGACTAACCATATCTTTCATCAATGGATTCTTGTGATATGGCTCAAACTTGTTCGAAATCTCTTCAGCAGCATCTTGCTGAAATTTTATTTGCTTCATTGGGAGATTAGTCTTCCTCCTCTTCTAGGTTGTAACTGTCGCTGCTCTCATTTAGACCTAAATGAGCAAGAATTTTGTCAGGGATTTTGTGAAATACTACCGTCCTTGATTGGTAAATCTGGTTTCTAGCATAAACGTAATACGGAGAGACAAGTTTATGCTTCTGAGCTTCCTTCACAATTGTCTCGTAAGCTTTTTTGGTGAACGATTCAACAGCGTCTCCTCCATTCCAAATAACAAAGTACCCATTCCCTGAGTCGTTCTTTCCAACGAGAAATTTAGCGCTTGGGTCATCAATCCTTTCCAGAGCGGCTCTACGTCGGGTGTCATCCCAATGAGACACAATCACGATGTCTATAAGTTCGTCCTTCTTCATTGCAAGGACAGCATTAGCATCCACAGCCTGTTTCAATAGTTGGAAGCGAAAACCGCCCTCAAGCCGAGGTGCCGACTTTACCACTTTCCCCGACTTGTTTACACGCTCGCCCGTAATTGCTCTTTTCAGCCTTCGGTAAGTAAGAGTCTTGGCATATTTATCGCCTTTCTCTGGCGCACCTTGCTCAATGAGAATAAATCTCCTTTCACTTCCCTCAACTTCGTGGTTCATTTCAAGGACAGCGTGTCCTGTAGTCCCTGAACCTGCGTAAGGGTCTAGGACTAGACCATCGTTCGGACACCAAAGCTGAACTATTTTCTTGAAAAGCCTCAGAGGCTTTACGGTTTCAAAACCGTGACCTTTTCCGACAATAGAGGTAAGTTCATTTACTCCCGTTTGGCTGTGACCAGACTCAGCGTGTTCCCACGATTGAGATTCAATCAAGGTTGGAGAATCGTAATCCTCATCAGCCCAAAATGTCATTGGTATCTTGCCTTTTTTTACATCCTGAAAATAGCGCTTGGTCTGTGGGCCTGTCTGACCCGTCAGCCCGAAATATAATTTCGCCCACGGCCCCTTTTTTTGCTTCCGAAGTGCAGCAGTGGACGCTTTTTTTAAGGTTGCTGACGGAGTAACAAAGCCAGTCGAAACTTTATACGTAGCACCCTTTAGAACGAGTGCCTTCCTCTTTCCGTCCTGTAGGTCTACTTCTTCATACTTACTCCCCCACGCCTCCAGCCAATGCTTTATCTGTGGTTTCTCGAATGCCCAGCACCGTCCCTCCGAGGGATAGTAAAGTTGTCCCGTGAAAGGACTTTGAATGGCATAAACCATACCCTGATGGGTGTCCGCACTCGGAGCAGACGGGTTGTCGTACCTCCAGTCTCCTAAAGGGTCATTATCAGGGTTGGCGTACTTCGCATCCATTGATTCAGTACGGTCTAACATTCCTGTCTTTGCTTGCTCCGATTCCTTGGCATAAACAAGAATGTATTCAGTAGCTGTGGATAACCCCCCTTTCTTACCGCCCGTGTCGCTCTTTGGTGCATAAGATTTCTGCCAATTGATGATTCCGATTCTGTTCTCTTCACGGAAAACCTCATCCATCAACATCCCAAGGCGATAAAGCTCTCTGTGGTCAATACAGATAGCAATAACCCCAGACGGTTTGAGCATTGCCTTCATCATTTTAAGACGTGGCAACATCGCTTTCATCCACTTGGTGTGCCTAGCTCCGTCATCCTTCGCAACGAGCAAACCCAAATCAGGGTCATTCGGGTCCTTGTCCCATTTATCGTTATAACGGAAATCCTCACCCGTGTTGTAAGGTGGGTCAGTCAAAACCAAATCCACCTGCCCTCGATACTTATATAAAGTTACGAGTGCCTGAAGGTTTTCTCCTTCAATAAGTGCGTTGTCTTTCTGTTCAGCTTCTGTCCCAATTGAAAGCTTGCGGACAATCTGGGTTTGTCTTGGCTTCACACGTTTCTCAATTTCAGAGGCTGTGCGTTTGCCGTAGAAGGAAAGCGAAACTCCCCCACCAACCATTCGTTTCACCATCTCTACCAAGTCTTCTTTATCCAGAAGCTCGATTTGGTCGAGGTTATCAATGTTGGGATTTGCGAGCAGTTTCGAAGCGGCTGCATCTTTCATAAATAAAAATAAAACTGGTAAAAAGGTATGCGTCTAGCCGAGGGTGTCGAGCACAATCTTGCAACAACCTGGCTAGTGCGAAACGATAGTATATCGGAGTTGTAAGTGGGCGAGAAACATCGAGTGGACTTCCCAAAGCCTTTCTGTAAAATATCTGATTTTCGAATCGGACAAACCCGCTCTAGTAGAAACTTAATAGAACCTAGCCAAAAGTTTCCGGCCACTCCCCTTCCTCAATTATCCTGTCGATAACTTTGTCCATGACCTCCGTCCCGTAGTCTTTCGATAATCGCCGGATGATTTCACACACATCTTTTTCTTCCAGAAACGCTGAGTACTGGTACTGGTCTTCAACGGTATTGAAAACAACAAATAGATGAGGAAGTTTTTGCTCGGACATCTCCTGCGATATGTATTCCAATTCATTTCTCATTCGCCGATTCTATATCGGTTCTATATGCGGAATCCTTAATTGGTCTGAATTTGTCTAAATAGACTGGAAGTGTTTGAGCGAATGTTTAGCTTTTATATTTTGACGACTTTGTTTTCGGCAAGTTTAGTTCGTCGTCAATTAGGATATCGGTGCTCACCCGTGCGAGGCGAGCATACCCTAAAATGATTAGTAGAGACGGCAGCCGAGTTCCCCGCTCGAAAGCTGAAACTTGAGACTGGGTTAGTTCGTCCTCAACGCCTAAATACCTAATCAAATCATTTTGAGATAGCTGCAATCCTGTCCGAATAGCTATTAGTTTTTCGGCGAGTCTTGCCGGTCGCTTTGCAGAAATCTTACCCATCGGAATTTACCTCCGATGGCAGAATTTCTAAATGCTGAGCATTGCCAAGCAGTCCAAATGGACTTACTATGGCCTTGCCTTTTCGATTCGCCGTTTCGCTTAGGATTTTTCCTAAAACGGCTTTCACTTATGCCTTAGACTTCACGTTCCTTGGGCATAGACATTCGCAACCTTAAGGTAGTTTCACAACCTAGAAAAATCAAGGCGGGGGCGCCTCCTATATATGAACTTAATCACTTGTCCGTCGTGCAAGAACGAATGTTCACCGCTCGCACCTAACTGTCCCAGGTGCGGTCATCCATTTAAGTCGAATCAAATTCCTTCGATGGTTAACAAGGAACCGCCTGGTGTCTCGAATAAATGGAAAATTCTGACAGCTATCGGAAGTGTTGTTGCGGTGGCGCTGATTTCAGTTCTAGCGTACAACCTTTTCTTTCGTCAATCTCAGAGCGGCTCAACCTTGAAGAACGCAAGTAGCGACAACTCTCGTGCCGCCTCCCAAGCATCATCGTGGTGGTCGGACGGTGCGAGCTTGTCCATAGATGCGGCTTTGGTGTTTCAGTCGGGTGACGTGAAGCCTGTTGCAAGAACAGAATTCACCCTGCTCGATAGAGACCTCGAGGCAATCTTAAAGGAGTCTAACTATACGTCCGAACTACCTGAGAAAATAAGGAGCGCACTTGAACGACCTGCCGCTGATATCAAAGGCAATAGGGCGAAGACTTTCTCTTTACTTCTAAAAAGTTCGATAGACGACGAAAGCGGAAATCCTGAAGCCGTGGCAAACTTGCAGCTCGCAGTTGGAAAGGCGCTTGCCGCTGTTAAACCTCACGTCCTCTATTCAGCGACATCCGATTTTCAAGGAAATGCAAAATTCGAAAATCTAAAGCCGGGAAAATATTACCTTTTCGGATACAGCAAGCTCGGTAATTCCGCTGCTGTTTGGAATATAGAAACCGTGATTAAGGATGGCGAAAACAAACTAACGTTAGACAACGGAAACGCTCAGTCTACTAGTTAGTTCCCCGAGTGATATTGATGACAATGGATATGAGTGGAGTTCGACTTGTATAAGCCAAATATTTTACAGAATGGAATATCGGCGCTAGTAGAGAGATTTTCTAGATGATTTCTAGTTTGTTAGATTTTTTCAGAGAGTCGTTCACAAATTGTTGCCCACTTTCGGTCTGGGCAATGCCTACCCAAACCCATATACCGGGCGAGAACATTAGGGGGCCGAAGTAATAGCGTCCATTTTGTATAACTACTAGTGTTGTATAACTACCAATTCGTTATACAAGTCGCCGCTTTTTCCTTCACAAATTTCCCGAATACACAGAGCGGCCCGATAGGCTCATAGAGGAACGAGGCCCCATGTGCAAAGTAGGAGGGGGGGGTAGAAACTAGCGCACGCACGGAAACTACTCTCTCATCACGAACGAATGCGACCTCTCCAAGCGCTTTGTTTTGAGAACGCCTTGGGAAGGTCGCAATTCTAATTTGGAGCGCTCTAAGCGCCAGCATTCCGCCTTAGAAGCACACTGGTCATTTACCAAGAGCTACCTGAAGCAATGAAACTTCGTTATCAATAAGCTTCCTATATTGGG
The DNA here is from genome assembly GCA_031425495.1 of Acidobacteriota bacterium. Classification (GTDB taxonomy): domain Bacteria; phylum Acidobacteriota; class Blastocatellia; order Pyrinomonadales; family Pyrinomonadaceae; genus OLB17. The sequence continues at coordinate 3,741 of JANPJL010000078.1, read as the reverse complement.
CATCATCTTCGTAGAGGTAAATATCGTAGTATTTGCCATCGAACGTACCCAAACATTTGCGGCCCGGAACCGTGTCATGGCCGTTAGCAAATGGCTGTCCCGAGCAGAGGCTCAAAGCTTCGTCAATAGTAGATTTTGTTAAATGCGGGAACCCTTCGTAGAACGATTCAACAGGTACTAGTCCCAGCTCACAGTACTGGCGGAGAAATTCTTCGAAAAGGTCCAACCAAAGTCCAAAGTAGATACTTTGATAAAACAATACATCTCGATGTTCATCCGTCCATTGGTGAGGAGGTACCGTTCTTTCGTTTTCAATCCACTCTTTCCACTTTAATTTCCAGTTACACGACTTTCGACGGTTGCTCCTGAAATGGTCAATAAATTTATCTGTTGCCCTGCCAATCATCTTGTTGGGATAGCGGGTGTTCGCCCAGAACGTCATATTGTCGTCCGGTTGGAAATCGTCAGGAAGATAAATTGCGACCTTCGATATTCCCTGCTCAGCCAGCCTCTCCATTCGTAGCCAGTATGAGTCATAGTCATGAGCGTCTTCGCTTACAACTTCGCCATCACTATCCAAGACATCTTCTTGGGCTTCAGATTCACAATCGGGGTTAGAGACCTGCTTCTCTTCTATTTCTGTTGTAGTTTCTGTTGTAGTTTCTGTTGTAGTTTCTGTTAAAGAATCGCTATTTTCTCCTGATTCCAATCCAGAGTAATTCGTCTTTTCAATATCTACTTTCTCTTGTTTGCTACTGTCGTTTTTCTGAATTCGCAGAAATTCGTTTATCGAGGAACTAAATTTCTCTTTGTCCAAATAGTAATGAAGTGTCGGTGCGCCTCCATCAGCCTTTTTTACCTTTGTTCCGAGAATGCCTTTCTTCTTTAGCACAAGAACCGCCTGCTGAACCTCATACATACCAAGGGCAATTTCATCCTTCCAAGCACCATACTTTTTGTACACGCCGCCATCTTTTCTCGTAGCCCTGTCTGACCAATAAATCAATTGGGAAAGGAAAATTGCACCGTCAAGACTTCCCATATACTCGACAAAGACTCTAGGAAATCCAATGAAATTCCTAGCTCCTGTCATTTGTTCAACTATTTGCAGTGTCTTCTCCATCAAACTATCTTTTATCTCTTTCTTTTTCCGATTCATAACCGATTCTCATCCCGTAGTGTTCTCCTCACTTGTTCCCGAGGAGTGGTCAAGGTTAGAGAAAATTACACAGACGGCTATCGCAAGATAATCATAGTTATCTTCGACTGAAGCGCTTGCCTCAGCGTCGAGTGCTTTTCTCTCCCATTACCCTCCTAGCGCTTAACTAGGAGACTGTGGGTTGGTATGTCGGGTCCGAAGAAAGTTGGTGTATCGGGTTTGAAAAAAGAGGTAGGTAGGATTGCGAAATGCTCAGAATTAGACGTTGAGACAAAACGTCACCTATCGAATTCTCGAAGTTCGTAAAGCTTGTCCTGGTATGTGGGGCAATTCCTATATTCACAATAATGCAACTATACACCAGACCGGCCTAACTGTCAAGGGGGTGTGGGTGTAACCCATTGAACACTCACGGGTTACACCCACACGACTTTGCGACTGTATCCATTCGTTAGTTCATTTTCATCATCATTTCCTGAATAAAATCAGACCGGAATTTCGTGTATACGTCCAACGTCAGAATTGAACCAGAGGAGTGTCCGACCATCTTTGCTACTAGATGGAGAGGTACGCCTTTCTCCAACATATTGGTGATGGCAGTCCTTCGTAAATCGTGAAGCCTGAAGTCTTTTATTCCTGCAATCCTGCAAGCTGTGAAAAAAGACCTATGCCACCTGCTTTGCTCTCCGAAAACAAGACCGCAGCGTTCTAAGAGTCCAGAATCCAAGATGTGCTTCCTGAGCCTTGGCGTTATCCCACACTCTCTCTGCACGGGTCTCTTGGCCTTGCCTGACCAAATCCTTACTATTCCTCTTTCCAGATGAATGTCCTTCACTTCTATTCTAGCTAGCTCTCCGGTTCGGCATCCGGTCTCGTGTAGCCAGAGCAAATAAGGAACTAGGTGTGTCCTGCTTCTACCGCTTTTCTTTACGCTGCAAGCTTCTAAGAGACGTTCAAACTCTTCAGGGGTAATAACGCTCTCCCTCTTTATCTCCAGGGCAGAATCAACGTGTTCCGAAATGTCAGGAGAGTTCCTAACCATCCCTTTCCGCTTTGCATAATTCAAAGCAGTCCGCAGAGTCACTAAGTAGCCGTTCACAGTTCTTACTGATTTTTCTTTCTTCAGGACGTTCTTAAACCTAATGATGTTTTCTTCGGAGAGGTCTGCAACTTTTATTGCGCCAAGGTGCTTTGTAATGATTGGAAGCTTGCACCGTTCTCTGGTTTCAGAGCGTAGCGTTATTAGCTTCTTCGTCTGCCACAAATGAAGAACATCTTCTACTGTCCAGTCTTCACACTTGAGCAATGTTCGGGCAGTGTTGTTGAGAGTGTCGAGACGTTTCAGTGCGTCTTCTTTGATTCTGAAAGACTCTTTCTTGACACCTAATGTCTCAAGGTTCGGGTAGACAACTCTCCACCTAATGTCTGTCTTTTTGTTGAATCTTCTGTGTTTGGGTTTATAATAATCCTTCTCGATTCTCGCTAGTTGTTGATACATCACTTTTCACTCCTGTTATTAGTTGGGTGAAAAGTTGGGTAATTTGAGGGGGAATTGGGTGAGGCAACTAACTTGAAGACTCTGCGGTCATGCTACGTCTTAGCTCAGCTGGATAGAGTATCTGACTTCGAATCAGAGGGTCGCAAGTTCGAATCTTGCCGGGTGTACCAATAGAATGAATGAGTTAGGGCGGCTTGCAAGGTCGCCCTTTTTGTTTCCCACCCGTAATGAGGTGACACCTCGATAAAGCAGTGGTGTCGAGAACAAGAATGGAGCGACTGAAATGGGCATGCACCAGAGTCAAGATGAACCGAGGCAGCATCTCCGCAATGATAGTTGCTTGGTGACGGTATTCCTGGCGTTGTTGTCAATAGTCATAGTGTTTTACCGATTACTGGTTGAGTATCTCTTTGTTTGTTTTCGGCAAGAATCTCGTCTTATAATCCCGATAAAACACTCGGCAAAAGATGCTTCGCTTCAAAGCATCCGGCCCAATCTCATGGGAGCTTTATATGAATTGAAACCATCTTTGTGGAGAGAAACAGTTATGAAAAACTATCTTTGCGCCTTTCTGGTGTTGCCTGTTCTGCTTGTCTGTGGCACTAAGGCCCAAACTGTTGCCGATCTTTCTCTGATGGCAGAAATCAATCGGATTAAAGCTGTAGATAATCACGCGCATCCTTTACCGTTTTATAATGAAGGTGAGAAGAATGCTGAAAGCGCCATTCCCGATTTTATCCCGCCTGAATTTTTGCCCGTTCGATTGCGCGCTAATAACCCTGAATATCTCGAAGCGTGGCGCGGTCTTTACGGATATAAATATAACGATTTCAGTGAAACGCACGTCCGCCAACTTCTGGAAATAAAGCAGCGGATAAAACGAGAACAAGGTGCGGCTTATCCGGCGTGGGTGCTTGACCGGCTTGGCATTGAAACGATGATCGCTAATCGGACTGTAATGGGGCGCGGTCTCGACGCTCCGCGCTTTCGTTGGGTTTGGAATGCAACTGCGATGATGTTTCCGCTCAATAACGAAGAAGCGAAAAAGAGTAACCCGCAACGCGAAACAGATTTTACCGATGAC
>JANPJL010000077.1:0-10137 GCA_031425495.1 Acidobacteriota bacterium | reverse complement strand
CTTGAACGACTTTGGTCACCGCACTCGCGCTCAGCCCAGTGGAATCTTTGCTTTCGCACAGATGGTCAATCTCAATAAGGCATGCTTCAGGTGATAGTCCTAACACCTGATACAACACGAAGATTCTCATTCTGTCGTCCGGTGTAACGCCATATCGCTTGCGGCGGCGAACATTTTTGCGATGGCCGATGCCGATTGCGTGTGCCTCGAGATCGTTCAGATACTGGGTCAGCTTATTCTCAAACCGTACCCTCGCTTGTTTGCGGAACCCTTCTTTCGATTCTTCGTTGAACTGCCAGGGACGAAAGGCGAATTCAAAGCGCCACTGGTTCAAATCAATATTGAAGCCAAAGCTATAACCCATCTGTAACGCTCCCGTGTGTGCGGCTTCTAAATCGCGCTCGAATTCGATTGCGCGCTCACTCTTCCAAATGTCTTCGAGAGTTGTAATTTCGTCGCCACTCATCGACTTCAAAGAAGCCACCGCAGCGTCTAGCCGTTTGCCAACCTCCGCGCCTTCCATATTTATGTTAGCCAAGCGTAGGTAATCGTCGACTAGATTTTGTCGTTCCAAAATCGATTCTCGGCTCTTCTTGATAACTCTGTACTCCTCGACTAGGTACATAAACGGTCGCGCCGCTTTCACCCCCTCGATCCGCTGCGTCTGATACATCTCAGCCAATGCAAGAAAACCCATTCGCTGATGCAGGGATTCCAGGTACCATTCACAATCGAGGTTGTTTTGTTGAGCCCAGTGAACGATCTGATCAACATACTCCGCTTGTCCTCGATCTATGGCTTGGAGAGAAATATTCGCCGGTCGCGCTAATGTGCAAACGCGTCGCAGTACAGCAAACTGCGCTACTGCCAGTTCGGGACATTCGCGGTGTGCTGGAAGAACCTGTTGAGTGATTTCAAGAACCTGTTCAGCAGCGATTTCGTCGACGGTCTTAATGAAAGACAAACGCAATGAGCCTTGATGTATGCCGCGACTTTGCGGATCGAATTCCGGTAGGTCTCGGTCAACGGAAATCCTTCGCCCTCTCATTAACAAAAATGATAAACAGAAATAGTTGCTAATCCTATTTCCGATAGCACTTTTCAGCTTTGGAGGACGAGGTTTTTATAAATTAACCGATGAGTGAAAGAACTGGGTTAATCCGTAACTCGAGGATCACATGAAATCAAACGAGCAGTGTTTTAGGCGATGCGGAGCTCCCCGATCAGTTAATCGCGGCCGACGAAACATGAATTGTTTCTGATTGCTGCGTGTTGTGCTGCGAGAGTAACAACGCGGCACGTTTGAGGGCATCAGCCTTTGGATTCACATATCGTAAAAAAGTATTTGCTTGGCGGTGTCCGCTAATTCGCATTATCTCAGCCGATGGCAGTCCAGTTGCGACGAAGCGAGTTATGGCAGTATGGCGTAGATCGTGGAATCGCAAATTCTCAAGGCCTGCAATTCGACATGCTGTATTCCAACTTCGTCGAATACCCTTATCGATTCCAAATACCAAGGCGTCCGATTTGCCCGACGACATTTCCAGCAGCTTAATAAGCTCTTCTTTAACTCGTGGTGTCATCGCGACCAGGCGGGACTCGGCGGTTTTCGTATTGAATGCCAAGATCGTGATTATCTCGGAATACATATCAATATCGCGCCATCGTAATTTGATCAGTTCGCCAAATCTACAACCCGTGTCTAACGCTGTAAGAATTAGCGGGCGAAGATGAGAACGTGCCTCGCTGCAGGCAGTGAGCAACCGGGTTTCCTCGGTAAAGCTCAATATGCGATCACGACAGCTTTCGTCTGCACTACTGATCAGTTGAGACCGGGAAAAGGGGGTTTCGTTTACCCATCTATTTTCAATGGCGAAATTAAAGAGCCGTCTCAAGACCGCAAGTTCGCGATTAACCGCCGCTATGGAACGCTGACCGCTTCGCACAGTCGGAGTATTCAGTCGCTTAAGTTTGAACTTCTGGATATCACCCGTGTTAATTTCCTTAACAAGTGAATTTCCAAAATGAACAGACAAAGCCTTCAGGCACGTCTTTACGGGGGCAACCGATCGAAGCCCGGCGACTTTTCGATCGCCAACGTACTGTGCCTCGAAAACGTGATGCACCTCGAACAGTCGAGCGAGTCGACGGAATACTAACTTATCCCCTTCGACCGCCTTGTCTCCGCGCTCATCTAGCCCGTCGAGGAAGTCTCTTAGCACTTTTCTCGCTTGGGTCTTTGTATCGATGTTTTTCTTTAGACGCTCGTGTCGCTTTCCATCGGATCCGATGTAGCTTACGCGTACCTGGAACGTTCCGTTCCCAAGCTCCTTAATTCCGCCGGTTCGTTGTTTTGGCATTACACTTAACTCCGTTTATGTGGTTCAACTACACTTTCAACTACACATTCAAACAGAGTTCGTGTCCATTTTCAAGCCGTCGTGAGCATTTTCTGTCCTTGTAACTTATAGATAGCAGGAGGTTTAGTGAATAGCGAGAAATCCCCATGAATCCGCAAAAACAAGCGTACTTTTGCTTCGTAATCGAAAGGTCGTCGGTTCGACTCCGATGGGCGGCTCCATTTCATATCCTTTATTACGATTGATAGCAAACCCTGCGGCTCTAGAACGCTGTGCGCCGTGCTCCGATCACTGCTCCGGCGTATATTGCCGCCAACTTAGTAACAAGAGAAACGGTAACTAGCATCGCCATCCTGGATGTGAATCCGGCCGCCATTAGCGCCGCGACGTCGATCAACGCGTAGACGAGCCACACGACCACGGCGGATTGGACTGCAAATTTCCCTTTCCACCAGCCGCTGATCCAATAACCTGCCAGAAACATTAGAGGGATTCCCGCGACGATGCTGCTGTACGGCGCGGCGATCTGGACGTGAGCGTCGTAATAGGCTTTGTCGTGACCCGGGTCGATGACGTAGCCGTAAACAACCATGTACAGGACGCTGACCAGGATGTTCGCGACCATTACCAATATGGCGATCCCGACCAGCCAGGCAATGCGGCTCAAGTTGATCAAACCTTCTCCCATATATCCTCCTATATTTCGACTAGCCGGTAATCGTGGCACCAACGTCCTGTGCACACCGTCAAGACACTTGTAATGCGGAATACCCTTTTTACGGTCTAAAAATTGCTTTCAATCCTTTGAAGCGTACGATTTAGCAGGAGCGCAACTTACAAGTGGGAGCATTCAAATCTTTTCGGGAAAGCCTCGTCCGAGCCGTGCTGGCCATGGTACGGATATACACATACAATACCCCGATTCCAAAGGGAAAGCATCGTTTGTATTTACTAGCATTGAGCTTAGTCGGTGAACCGCCGAAACAGTTGGTTGCGTCAGCTCACGACGGACGGCGTTTCGTTGTTGACCTCGCTACGGGAATGCAGACAACAGTTTATTTTTTGGGTGAGTACGAGAAACCAGTATCGACCATAGTTGAGACGTTGATTCAGGATAACGACTGTAAGGTTTTTCTTGATGCTGGAGCTAATTTCGGTTGGTATACCAGTCTCTTCCATAAGTATGCCGGCGGAAAGGGTGAGGTTCACGCCTTCGAGCCTGTGCCATCGATCTTCGAAAATCTCTCACGCAATTGGGAGTTAATGGGCTGTCCGCAAAACGTGAGAATTAATAACCTAGCACTAGGCGAAGCAGAGCGTGTGCTAGCGATCAATCTTTTTGCAGGGCTTTCATCAGGACACGCTTCTATTTCAACACAGGATAGAAACGATGCTATTCCTTTTGAGTGTCGGATGGTCACTCTCGATTCTTATATTGAAGACAATAAGACCGAACAGGTCGATTTTGTAAAGGTGGATATTGAAGGTGCAGAACTAGGGTTTTTAAAAGGTGCCGAACGACTTTTTAAGCAGCGAAAGCAGCCGATATGGTTAATCGAGATGGCACGGAATCAAACCCAAAACTTTGGATACTTTCCAAATGACCTTATAACTTTTATGAAGGTACGGAATGACTATCGTTTTTATAAAATCGATGAACTGCAAGAATCGCTCATTGAAATTGGGGGCTTTTCAAAGAGTGATATTGGTGCAAACGTTATTTGCTTGCCGAGTGGAGTTGAAATGTTGCACTAAAGACGGAGTTTTACTTCTCCGTGATCACGACGGCAACTATAGTCGTCAGCCCGAGACTTGATCTCACCGTTACGCTCGACCACAGCAATACAAGTTTGTTCCCGACGATCCGCGGCACAAATTCCACTTTTCAGTGATCCCGTCCTTAGAAAGTGCGGATTGAACTCTTGCGGAGAAGACGCCCGTGTCGGTCCTTCTTCTTCATTCCGTCCTCTTCATTCCGTGAATTCCGTGTATTCCGTGGTCCGCTTTCTCAGGCAAACGCAGCAGAAAGAAATGTGACCTCCGCCCAGTGTATTCCTAGGTCCGCTCGCAGGCGATGACCACGGAATACACGGAATACACGGAATGAAATCGGAAAGAACCGTGATCTCGATCCTATTCCGTAGTCCGCTTGCAGGTGATGACCACGGAATACACGGATTACACAGAATGAAACCGGAAAGAACCGTGACGTCCGCCGTGGTCCGCCGTGCTGAGAGTTGACCAAGAACCCACGGAACAAAACGGACAGGTTTGTGTGAATATATTTCTCTTCGTTGTTAATAAACTATCGGGGCGGGCGTTTATATAGGTGTAGATGACGATTCATAGGAGAATATAGTGAGCCGACCCGCTGCCAATACGCTATTAATAAGCGATCTAATAGAATCCGTGAATAGCGCGATGCCAGAAAAAGCGATATCGGAGAGTGCAGAGCTTGAAGAGCTTAGCGTTCTCTTTCGCGAAAATTACAAAGTGCTCTTCCGCGTCGCATATCGTCTGACCGGCAGCCATAGCGATGCCGAGGATGTGTTGCAGACCATCTTCCTCAAGCTGACCCCGAACAATCGATCATTGGGCGATCTTTCGCCGAACCCGCGAGGCTATCTGTATCGTGCGGCGGTGAATGGCTCGGTCGACCTGCTCAGGAAACGCACCCGTGCCAATTCCGTCTCGTTGGACGTTTTGGATTTTAATCAAAGCCCGAAGCACGCAGTCTCGAGCCCGGAAGATAATTTCGCAGACGTCGAGTTACGCGAGCTGATCCGCCAGGCGGTCGCAAAACTCGAAGGTCGCGCGGCAACCACGTTCGCACTCCGATATTTCGAAGGCTATGACAATAGCCAGATCGCCGAAGTCCTCGGCACATCACAACTGGTCGTCGCGGTAACTCTGCATCGAGCCCGCACCCGTCTGCGCAAAGAGATCGGCAGTTATTTGGAGAAACATCATGAAGCAAAATAAACAAGAACTAGACGCGATCATCAACGACGCCACGCGTGCTATTCGGGATGAGCAGATCGATCCATCGGTCATAGAAGACTCCGCGACGAGCGTGTGGGCGCGCGTCAGTCAACAGGCGGCTGATGAAAATTTAAGTTTGGGAAGTACAAATACTATGAACACTGATAACACTGCCGAACATATTCGTGGATGTGCTGATTTCCAATCGCTCATTCCGGGGTACCTCGACGGGAAACTTTCGACGGCTCGCACGCTGCTCTTAAAGGATCATTCCAACGAATGCATTCCCTGTCGTAACGAGCTGAAAGCGCAGAAGGCGTTTGCCGCTACAAAGTCGGCAACATACGTCGCACCGCATCACACTCGCGGCACCGCAAGAAAATCCCAGTCCGCACCGGTCAACGCACGGAGAAAAACAAACGTTGCACGCTGGAGCGCCGCGGCCGCATTGGTCGTCTGTTTAGGCCTGGCGGGAATGTTCGCGTTCGAGCGACTCGACTTGTCGGGACGCACGCTCGCAGCGACGGTCGAAAATGCGGACGGTGCGGTCTATGTAGTTTCCGACACGGAGAATCGCCAGCTCGCAGCCGGCCAGCAGCTCCAGAAAGGCGAACGCGTGCGCACGGCAAAGGACTCGAAAGCGGTTCTCAAACTTGCGGACGGATCGATGATTGAGATGAACGAGCGTTCCGAGTTTTCGGTATCTGAAAACCGGAGCGGCGTAACCATCCAGCTCGAACGCGGCGATGTGATCGTCGAAGCGGCAAAGCAGCATAATGGTCGCCTGTTCGTACAGACGCCTGACTCGCTCGTCTCCGTCAAGGGAACGATCTTCGCCGTCGAAAGCGGCACGAAAGGCTCGCGTGTTTCGGTTGTTGAAGGCGAAGTCGAAGTCAATCACGGCGGCAAAGACGAAACGCTGAATCCCGGAGATCAGACGACGACAAGTCTTAGTTTGGATAAGACTCCCGTGCAGAAGAATGTCGCCTGGAGCCGCAACGCCGGACGATACGCTAATCTCGTTTCCGAGTTGGCGAAACTGCGACGCGAGGTCAATCAAAAGGTCGCTCGTCCCGGTGTGCGTTACTCTTCAAAGTTCGTCGATCTCGTTCCGGAGAACACGGTGTTCTACGCGGCCCTTCCGAATTTGACCGAAACACTCGCCGATTCGCAACGCATCATGCAGGAGCGGATCAAGCAGAACCCGGCGCTCGCCCAGTGGTGGAAAGGTGATAAGGGTAACGGCCTTGGAATTAACGAACAGACGCTGGCTCGCATACATGAATTCGGCTCGCAGCTCGGCGAAGAGATCGTCGTCGCTGCCGAGATGGATGCTAAGAATGAGCCGAGCGGCATACTCGTGCTGGGTGAATTGAAGGATGTGGCTAGCTTCCGCACTTATCTCGACAAGCAGCTTCCCCGCCTTGCGAATGAAACCGGTGGGTCGGCTAATGTTCTCGTCATCGACGACCCGATGACCGCAAACGCGAAAGCCACTACCCCGAAAGCCCCGGGTGCCAAGACCGAACTGTTTGTCTGGATCCACAACGGCATGTTTGCCGCTTCGCCGCAGATCGAAAGTCTGCGCGGTCTTGCGACAACGATCAACGCCGGTGGCGCGACTCGCTTTGCGGGATCAGCCTTCCATCAGCGGATCAATGATATCTACAAAGACGGTGCCGGCCTCGTGGTCGCTGCCGATCTGGAAAAGATCGTCGCGAAGGCGGCTGGAAAAGTTAACACTCCGGAAGATCAACGTCATGTCGATGGTCTCCGTCAGCTTGGTGTCATGAGCTTGCGACATTTTGTCGTCGAACAGAAGGAAGTAAAAGGTACGACACTGAGCCGTGCGGCGTTGACGTTCGGCGAATCGGATCGCGGCATCGCGTCGTGGCTCGCCGCACCGGGATCGATGGGTGCTCTGGACTTCATCTCCGCGAACGCGAACGTGGTTACTGCTTTCGTAGTGAAGGAACCGGCGATGCTGGTAGACGATCTGCTCGGTTTCCTCGAAACGGTCGAACCCGACCTGCGACGCCAGATGAAGAACATGGAAGACCAGCAGGGCATAAATGTTCGCGACGATTTTGCTGCTCCACTCGGTGGTGAGTTCGCTTTCGCGATCGACGGCCCGCTTCTGCCGACGCCTTCGTGGAAAGTCGTTCTCGAAGTTTATGACCAAGTGAAATTGCAGGGAACGTTCGAGCGTGCGATCGAGAAGCTGAATCAGTTTTCGATGCTGCACGGCAAAGGCAAACTGAGCATTGAGAACTCGGCGGTCGGCGACCGGACGTATTACTCGATACGATCTACTGACGCGGGACTCGAAGTGCATTACACTTACGCGAACGGTTACCTCGTCGCGGCCCCGAGCCGGGCTCTCCTGGAACAGTCGATCTCAAATCGCGAAGCCGGCAACACACTCGTTCGCTCTTCGAGATTCATGAGCTCGCTGCCGCAGGACGGTAACACGAACTTCTCGGCGATCTTCTATCACGATCTCGCCGGACTGATGGGACCGCTCGCGGAGAGAATGAAGAGTATGGGTGGAAAAGATGCTGAGGCACTCGCATCGGTCGACGTGAATGCTCCTCCGACATTGGCCTATGCTTACGCTCAAGGTGATCGCATCACGATCGCGGCCAATACCGAGGGCGGTGCATTCGGCTTAAGTCCTGCAACTCTGATAGGCCTGCCTAACTCTTTCCAAATGCAGCATATTTTAATGAACGCATTGGGAGACAAGGACGTACACAAGAAGGAATGAAGAAACCCTACTTAAGTTAGAACACCAACCGACCGGCGATTTATCGTCGGTCGGTTTTTGTCGTTGCAGGGTTACTCTGAATATACTGACGTTCGTCCAGTTTGGATCCGCCTCGGCGCGAGGACATATGCAACACCGTGCATCAGTGATTTTTGCTTTCTTGTTCCGTTTTATTCCGTTCTTTTCCGTGTATTCCGCGGTTATCTTGAAGGCAGGAACCACCGAACACACGGAACGGAACACGGAATAAAGCGGAAAAAGAATCATCCGTTTTTTCGAAGTGACCCACTATCCCGGAAGCATCATTTGCCTAAAGGCCGGGGCAATTCATCCGATGATATCAACATGACAAGCGTCATAGAACTTGAACAACTAAGCGTGACCTTCGGCAACCGTCCGATCCTTCGATCGCTCGACGGATTACTAAACGGGCGCGCGATCGGCCTACTCGGACCGAACGGCGCGGGAAAGACCACGCTCATCCATACGCTTCTGGGCTTTCATCCGCCCACATCCGGGACGGCGCGAATATTCGGGCAGGACATTACGACGGATGCAAAGCTGGTGCGGGCGACCGTTGGGTACATGCCGGAGCGCGACTCGTTTATCGCTAAGATGTCGTGCGTTCACTTCGTCCGTCTGATGGCCGAACTCTCCGGGATCCCTGCGAATCACGCGCTCGAGCGCGCACATGAAGCCCTCTTCTACGTTGGACTCGGTGAAGCTCGTTACCGGCCCGTCGACAGTTACTCGCTCGGTATGAAGCAGCTCGCGAAACTCGCACAGGCGATCGTGCATGGACCAAAGCTGATCATCCTCGACGAACCGACCAACGGTCTCGACCCGCCAACGCGCAATCGCATGATCCAGCTTATTCGTCAGATTCGCGATGGCGGCCGCGCGACGATCCTTTTGTCATCCCATCTTTTGCGCGACGTCGAAGAATGCTGTGACGAGATCCTTGTGTTGAAGGACGGTCATATCGTCGCCAACTGTAATCTGGAAGAGGAACGCAAAGCGAACCGTAAGTTTATCGAGCTTGAGACACGCGGCGGAAACCGCGCCGGATTTGTGGAGGCGATCGCAGGTCTGGGATGCGAGTATGCCCTCTCGGGCGAGCGTCGCATAAAGCTGATCATGCAAGAGACGGTGGAAATCAGCGATCTGTATCGACTCGCGCTCGCAAACGAAGTGCAGATCAGGCGGCTCAATTTCAAACGCGATTCGCTCGAAGATATTTTCCTAAAGGCGATGGAGAACGGGAACGCGGCGGCAACAAACGGGAGGGCGAACAATGGCGGTTTATGAGCATTTGTACGGCGCGTATGAAGGCGAGTCGCACACGGCGTTCTCACGCTTTCTTGTGATACCGCGTTACGCACTGCGTGAAGTATTCAAGTCCAAGCTGTTTACAGCGCTCTTCATCCTCTGTTTTATCTACCCGCTCGTCGCGACGATCCTGGTCTATCTGCATCACAACGTCAATGCCCTCGCGCTGCTGCAAATAAACGTTCGCGAGTTGTTGCCGATCGACGCTTCGTTCTTCCGAACATTCGTCGAGGTTCAATGCACGTTCGCTTTTATCCTGACGGTGTTAGTCGGCCCGCCGCTGATCTCGCGCGACCTGTCGAACAACGCTTTGCCGCTCTATCTGTCGCGCCCCCTTTCGCGCACCGAATATGTGCTTGGCAAGATGGCCGTCCTTGTTTTCCTGCTGTCGTTGATAACCTGGGTCCCGGGTTTGCTGATCTTCCTTTTTCAAGCGTCTCTCGCCGGTGTGGGTTGGCTCTGGGCGAATCTATGGATGATCTGGGCGATATTTTTAGGCTGCATGGTCTGGATCGTATTGCTTTCGTTGATCGCACTCGCAGTGTCCGCCCTCGTGAAGTGGCGCGTAGTCGCGAGCGGCGCGATGCTGGGTCTATTCTTCGTACCCAGCGCGTTCGCCGAGATCGTCAATGAATTGTTCCTGACCCGTTCAGGACATCTGATGAGTTTGTCGGCATCGATGGACAGCATCTGGCGCGG
>JANPJL010000076.1:0-5650 GCA_031425495.1 Acidobacteriota bacterium | reverse complement strand
CCGCCTTCCGGGAAGATCAGCGCGTTGTAGCCTTCGTTTAGGATCCGAGTCACGTGGCGAAGTGACTGCCGCAGACTGCCGGTGCGTTCGATCGGGACAAGCGTCGTGAAGTTATTCATGTACGCCCGTTTGTATTTTGTATCGAACCAGTAATCAGCCGCCGCGACCGCGACGGTCTGATCGGCCACGCCGGGACCGAGCGCCTTTTTTACAAGACCCGTATCGATATGCGACGTGTGATTCGGGGCGACGATGAAATTGACGTGCTGCGGAACATTGGCTTCGCCCTCGATACGAGTGTCGAGAACGCCTTCGTAGAGCGTGTCCTGTGCAAAGCTCACCACGGCATTTCCGGCGCGTCGGATGATCGACGGAATCACTATATCCTCGTCGTCTTTCTTTTCCTCGGCCTTTGGTTCGTCCGCTAGTTTCTTCGATCTATCGACACGCTGGACCGCGGTCAAAAGCTCGCGCACTGTTTGCACTTCATTCAAAGTATCGGGCGACAGAACACGACCGCCTGCGTCTTCGACCGCCGCCTGCAGCTCAACAAACATAAGCGAATCAAAACCGAGATCCGGCAGCTTATCCTCGATCGCGATATCCGACAGCGGTCGATTGGAAACAGTTGCGACGATCTTTCGGATCCAGAGCGCATTGTCGTCGCCTTTGGATTCGGCTACCGATTTCGTCCGTGTCTTTGAACGCTCTTCCAAGCCCTGTAGCATCTCGACGACCTCTGGCCGTTTTACCTTTCGCGTCGCCGTCCGCGGCAATTCGAACGGCGTGAGATGAAGTATCTTCACTCGCTTGAAGAACGGGAGACCGGCGGAAACCTCGCGGAAATGATCTTCGACTCTCTTGTTCACCTCGGCACGCGAAAGCGCGATGTCGTATTCGTAATCGGGAACAACGAGCGACGAGATCTTTTCCCCACCGTCATCGTCGGGCAAACCAACAACGCTAAGCTCTTTGATAAACCCGAGCTTGCTGTAAGCGTCTTCGATCTCGTCAGGGTAAATATTCTTACCGTTAGAATCGATGATGACGTCCTTCGACCGGCCGACGATAAATAGATTTCCATCCTCGTCGAGCTTTCCAAGATCGCCCGTCTTTAGCCATCTATCCTGAAGGACGGCCTCAGTCGCTTCGTCATTGTTGTAGTAGCCGAGCATTACGTTCTGGCCGCGAGCAAGAACTTCACCAACGCCGTTCTCATCCGGACTCTCGATCTTTACTTCGACACCGGGCAGTGGTTTCCCGACACTGCCGCGGAGCAATTTATTTCCAGGACGCGCCACAGTCAGCACAGGTGAGCTTTCCGTCAGACCGTAACCTTCGAGCACGGTGAATCCCAAGCCATGCAGATCTTTCTGAACCTTTTCACTCAACGCCGAACCGCCCGAGATCAGGTAACGCATCTTGCCGCCCATGCCCTGATGGATCGGGAAGAATACGATCGGGCCAAGATTGAACGGTGTGTTGTCACGGATCCAGGCATTGAATTCGATCACGTTGTCGGCGAGATCCGCTATCCAATCGCCACGTTCGCGCAGGCGCGTTTTGATACGCCGATGGAGCATTTCCCAGAGCGCGGGAACTCCGACCATTCCGGTGACGTGGCCATTCTCGATCGTTCGCGAAAGATCTTCGGCCGTCAGCTCGTTGAGATATGTGATCTGCGTTCCGTTTGAGAATGGAGTCAGGAAGCCGGCCGAAAACTCGAACGTGTGATGCATCGGCAGCACTGACAAAACACCGTCAGTCAGGTCCATGTCGAGCACGCTCGAGAGCATCGAGATCATGTTCGTGAAATTCTTGTGCGAGAGCATCACCGCTTTCGGTTTTCCCGTCGTACCCGAAGTGAAGATCAGCGATGCGACGGAGTTGGAAAGGATCTTCGCCGGTAGCAGCGCGTTCCGCTTCGCTTCCTCCGTCTCCGATGGCATCTCGAACACTTCATCGAAGCTCCAAATCCTCACATTTTGGATTTTGGATTTTGGATTTTGGATGGGACCGTCTTCCCCGCTTGGCGGGGTGTATTCTGGCTCCCCTCCTGTCTTAGGAGGGGTGGCAGCTGAGCTCCCCTCCTGGTTTGAGGAGGGGTGGCCGCCGCTTTGGGCGGACGGGGTGGTCGCTGACGGGGTGGTGATCTGAGATAGCCGTTCCGCAAGTTCCGGATTCTCATCCGCGAGTTTCGGACTTATCACGATCGCGGATGCTTCACCGGCTTTCGCAAAGTTAAGGATCTCTTCCACCGAGCTAGCCGGATCGATCGGTATCGCCGTAGCACCCGCTTTTAGAATCCCGAAATAGGTCATTCCCCACTCGGGCATGTTGTTAGAGAACAAAATAACGCGGTCGCCATGCTGGATTCCCTTCGCGGCAAAGAATCCCGCTGCTCGCAACGTCAGTTCCCGTACGTCATCGAAAGTGTACTGCTCCTTTCGCCCGTTCCTCTCGATGCGCATCGCGACACGCGTCGGAAAGCGTTTGGTCGATGTATCGAACAAGTCGAGCAGGTCTTTGTAGGTATACGAGCGACGCTCCTGGATCTTCAGGTCCTCTTCCAACTGAGGCAGAACCCATTTCCGCATTCCCGGAAAATGTACATTCAGCCAGTAGTCGTACCAATCGAGCCGTTCCGGATACCAGGGCAGCAGATGCTTTTCCTTGTCCTTGATCAACGCGTACAGTGCACGGACGTTGTCCGAGCGATAGAGATAATTGTTGTCGATCATGAACGGCTTGAACATCGCGAAAGCATCCATCGTTTCTTGAGTTGTACGTTCAAACGTCTCGACCGACTTTCGCAGATCCGACACAATGTTTCCTATACGACCGCCGCCCCATCGCGGTGAAGCTTTGTCGAGAAGCTTGTCGGCTTGCTTTGCCATCTTGTTCAGCATCGGTGCGGAAGCGAGTTCGTATGTTCGCTGTTTGACCGTCTGCGTCTCGACCATTCCGGCGAGTTTGTTCGCGATTTTGTTACCCGTTTCTTTGTCTGCAAAATGCTGTCGTTTGTACAACCCCACCAGACCGACGATACGCTTCATATCGTTGGGATTCGAATCGCCCGATGCCGCTTGGAACACGAGCGGCGGATTGTCATCGACAAGGACGTTCATCGCGGCGGCGAGTATCGCACCGCCGACCATATCAACCGGGATAACATCGAGCACCAACTTTTCGTTTACGGGAATTATCGGCTGTCCGCGGAGTGCGATCAGGATCAACGGCGCGGTTGTTGTGAACCCTTCGTTCCAACCCGGGAATGGATATGACTGCGACGATTCGACGATGGACGGACGCACAAGCGTCTTAACGATATCGTCCTGCTGGGCGATGATCTGCTCGGCCAGCGATTTCGAATACGTGTAGATATTCGTCCAGCCCCAGTACTCCGCCCGTTCGGCTCCGAGCTCGGTCGTCCGTTCGCGGATCCACATCTTACGTTCGCGGAAGATCGCGGATTTCAGTTCCGACTCGTCGTCAGGATCCCGACCTTCTTCAATGAACCGATCGCGCGCTGCTTCGCGAAACTTCGCGGCCTGAACCGCATCGTCCGCTTCCTGTCGTGCCTGTTCGCTCAGCCGTGCGCAGTCCTCGATCTCGCGATTCACATCGAACGTCGTCCCGATGAGTTCGTTCTTTCGCGGAAAATAGCCGACAACCGGCTCGTTCTCCCAGATCGCCCCGCTCCGTTTGCCCGCAACAAAGCACGTCGAAACATGCACGAGCCGCGGCTTCTTCATCATCCGCGCCATCTTGATGATGTTGTTCGACCCGACGACGTTCGTCCTCAACGCCGTCTCAAGCGGAGGATTGAATGTTACGTTACCGGCACCATTAATGATGATGTCGATGTCGGCCATTAGTTTTTTCGCCTGGTTCTCGTCGAGTCCGAGCAGTTCGTTGCCGACATCGCCGTTCACGGGTACGACTTTCGCCTTGATGAACTCCTCAAACCCGTCGCCATACTTTTCGCGAATGGGATCGAACGTCGGGCTCGTGACGATCGTCGTCCAGAATCGTGTGTTCGATTCATTCTGGTCCCGCGCACGGACAGTCATATAGACCTTTCCGATGTCTGGAAAGTTATGGAGCAACAGCGAAAGCGTAACCTTGCCGACGAACCCGGTCCCTCCGATGAAGAAGATGTTCTTGCCCTTGAATATTTCTGTTGGTGAAAGTTTCATTACTTCGCGGCTGTGCCGCCCGATGATTCGCGGCTGTGCCGCCCGATGAGCGGAAAGGCTGTGCCTTTCCGTAGTCACTCTATAGCTTGCGAGGCTACGCCTCGAGTGGAGGCGTAGCCTCCGGTGTTTTGTTGGTTCTGCGGAAAGGCATAGCGTTTCCGCCCATTGGGCGGCATAGCCGCAAGAAAGGCCTCCGCATTACGCCTTCGTCGCTCTTACTTCCAAATACTCGCTCTCAACCCGCGTCGTACCATCAGTCGCCTGATTAGCCGAAGTCCAAAGAGCTTCCAGATCCGAACGCAGTGCCGCCTGTCCATTTTCATCCAGTGCCTCAAACGCTTTCTGCGTCGGGCCGAAGTATTTTCGAAAATGCTCGACTACTTCCTCTGGACCAAACGGATAAGTAAACAAGATCTTTCGGCGCTCCAGTTTCAGATCCGATAGTCCTTCAGCCAACCGTTCGCGTACCGTGTCTTCGCTTCCCCACAAGACCGGCGATGTCATTCCTGGTGGAGGCGGAACATGTTTCGCACCGGTCTTGAACATCTGTCCCGTGAATGCTTCCGGTGTCCAATTCGCCATCGCGATCAGGCCGCCGGGTTTAGTCACACGTTTCAATTCATTAGCGGTGACGTCCGGCCGCGGTGCGAACATCGCTCCGAACATTGTTATCACCACATCGAAGCTCCCGTCCTCATATGGCAGAGCTTCCGCGTCACCGACTTCAAATTTTGCCGACAATCCTTCCTTGGCCCCGTTTGCGATGGCTTGCTCAATAAGATTGGGCGCGATGTCGATCCCTGTTACTTCGGCGCCAGCACGAGCCGCGGGAAGCGCGAGATTGCCGGTCCCGCATGCGACATCCAGAACCTTCATTCCCGGTTTCAAATTCAATCTCTCGACAAATTCGACCGCGCCTTGTTCGATCGACTTAGCGATCTCGCCAAAGTCACCCGCGATCCACATTCCGCGGAGCTTGCCTTTTAGGGTTTCCATTTCGGGAGTCATTTGTGTGCTTTGCATAAAATAATTACCTCCTGATCCTCGGCGTCTGCTCACCGCCGCGTAGCGGACGATTGCATTTAGCCGTGGCCTTGAGGCCACGGGATGGCATTGATAGGTCTAAGCCGCGGTGGTGGCGGCTGAATCCTTCATGCGGCGCTACGCGGCGCTTTTTCGTTTTCGCCTGACCGTGGGCTCAAGCCCACGGCTAAAAGCATCAGCCGCTACGCGGCACTGTTAAAACCTACATCTCGTCATCACTCGTCACTCGTCACTAATCCGTCACATTACACAACCCAATGATCGGCTGATGCAGCATCGTGATCTCGGCGTTGCGGCCCATGTATGAACGGCCCATCGCGATCGCCTCGGTCAAGTTGTCGGCGCGTTCCCATCCGAGCATCTCCGGAACGTGTGCGTTCTCGGCTCCGGCGACGATCACCTTACCT
>JANPJL010000075.1:0-13896 GCA_031425495.1 Acidobacteriota bacterium | reverse complement strand
ACGTTCGGCGTGCTCGGATCGGTAGCGCGAAAGTACGCTCATAAAATACCGTTCATCGTAAAAATAAATCACAACGAGCTACTGACCTATCCGAATCAGTTCGATCAGGTGATGTTCGGAACCGTAGATCGGGCCCGAGATATGGGTGCAGTCGCGGTTGGCGCGACGATCTATTTCGGATCCGAACAATCGACCCGGCAGATCACCGAGGTCGCAGAGGCATTCTCATATGCGCATGAGTTGGGCATGGCCACAATACTCTGGTGCTACCTGCGTAATCCGAAGTTCAAAACAACGGACGGCGATATGCACGACGCGGCGGATCTCACGGGACAGGCAAATCATCTCGGCGTGACGATCCAGGCGGACATCATCAAGCAGAAATTGCCAATGCGAAACGGCGGCTACAACGCCCTCAACATTGAGAGCAGTTATGGAAAGACGAACAAGAAGATCTATGACGAGCTGACGAGCGATAGCCCGATCGACCTTGTGCGTTATCAGGTCGCGAATTGTTATATGGGTCGATGCGGTCTGATCAACTCAGGCGGCGAATCAAAGGGCGAGAGCGATATGGCGGATGCGGTCCGGACGGCAGTCGTCAATAAACGCGGTGGCGGAACCGGTCTTATCTCGGGCCGTAAAGCTTTCCAGCGACCAATGAGCGAAGGCATCGAACTCTTGAACGCCATCCAGGACGTTTACTTGTCGAAAGACATCACGGTCGCCTAAGTTGCAGTGTTTCCAGAGTTGCAGTGTTTCCAGAGTTGCAGTGTTTCCAGAGTTGCAGTGTTTCCAGAGTTGCAGTGTTTCCAGAGTTGCAGTGTTTCCAGAGTTGCAGTGTTTCCAGAGTTGCAGCGTTTCGGAAGTCGCCGAGATACCAGAGTTCCAAAGTATTGTAGCGATTCGGCGGGTCGTAATTCTGAAACTACTCCGAAACTCCGAAACTCTGCAACTCTGCAACTCTGCAACTCTGGAAACTCTGGAAACTCTGGAAACTCGGGAAACTCCCTAAACTATTTCTTCGAATAGCTTCGGTGGACTGTCTCGATCCAAAAGTCAGTCTTGATAAACCCGCTTCCCCATTCCTTGAACTTCTCGGGCAGACCTGCCTTCTTGATCTCGTCTAACGACTTTCCTTTCTTCATCTCGGCCTGAACGATATCCGACGTCTCGATGAGGGTTTGGTGATAGGCCTTCAGATCGTCAAGGGTCGAAAGGCGTCCGTGGCCGGGAATTATCTTCACATCCGCCGGTAGCTGCTTGATGAGTGCTCCGATGTTGTTGATCAACCCCTGGACGCTGCCGTTGCTGTCGACATCAACGAATGGAAAACGTCCGATGAAAAAATCGTCGCCGAGATGGACGACATTCGCATTCTTGAAGAACACGATCGTGTCGCCATCGGTGTGACCGTTCGGATAATGCACCGCCCTGACCTCCTCGCCGTTGAGGTGGATCGACATGCTCTCGGTGTAAGTAACAATGGGCAGAGCGAACGCCGCATATGGTGGTGTTTTCTGACCGAATATCACGGGAGGGTCCAGCAGTCTCTTTCGTACGTTCGAATGTGCGACGATGATCGAATCTTTCCCGAAGAATTCGTTTCCCTCGGTATGGTCGCCGTGCCAATGAGTGTTGAGAACAAACCGCGGCTTATCGGAGCCAAGTTCCTTCAATGCCGCCGCCAGCTTCGTGCTCATCGCCTTGTAGTCGTCGTCGACAATCAAAATTCCTTCGACTCCGGCCAGTGCTCCGACGTTCCCGCCGCGTCCCTGCAGCATGTAGACGTTCCCGCTAACTTTTGTTGTCCTCACCTGGACGTCCTGGCGGCTCTCGAAGTGACGGTTGTCACCGTGCGCAAAGACCTGCACGACGAATAAAGACAACAACCCAAGCAAAGTGATTATCGTTCGCATTGATTCTCCCTAATTAACTAAAAATATTTTCCTTTCCCGATCTGATAAGTGCCATTTAGAAACGGATTCGAAAGTCGCTCCTGCCCGATAGTAGTTTCCGGCCCGTGACCAGAATATACCGTAAAGTCATCGCCGAGCGCGACGATCTTGGTGGTGATCGAATCCATCAATTGAGTATGGCTTCCGCCGGGCAGGTCGGTGCGTCCGATCGAGCCGGCAAACAAGCAATCGCCGACAAACACCTTTTTCGCGGTCTCCTCGGCTAGAACGACATGGCCCGGAGTATGACCCGGACAATGCAGAACCTTGAATCGAAGGGTCCCGACCTCATAGATCTCCCCGTCAACCCAGTTCCGCGACAATTCAGGCGGATCTTCGTAATCGAAGCCAAGTGCCGCCATCTGATGTGGTTGGATGCCCATAAACAAGGGCTGCTGCGGCAGGCCGTAATACAGATCAGCGTCGCCCTCGTGAAGGAGTATCTCGGCGTTCGGGAAACTTTTATGCAACGCCGCGGTGCCGCCGACATGATCCAGATGCCCGTGCGTCAGGGTTATCGCCTGCAGATCCAGATCTTGCTCGCCCACATAATCGACCAGCTCCGCAGACGCTTCCCCGGGATCGATACAGATCGCTTTTCTGGTCTCACTGCATGCGACGATCCGCGTATTTTGCTGGAATGGTGTAAGTACGAAGCGTTGGACGATCATTGTTGGGATAGTTTAGCGAGGTAAGGTTCGGCATCAAAGTCCGGGTCCATTCTTCCTCGCAACATAAATCGGACGGCGTCGCGATACGTCTCCGCGGTAGGGCGGCCCGGAAAGCATGGGGTCTCGGTCGGATCGAGACTGAGATAGCTGGCCAGACATCCCATCAGCATCCACAGCAATATCTCTTCGCCGGTTCCGATCGGGTTGTGCTTTTGTATCGGTTCGCGCTCGTTGAAAATGTCACCTACTAGTTTCTCAAACTCCGCTTTATCGATTGTCGCCACGCTTCGATTAGACCACAAAGTCACTACTACTGGCGCTGTATCGAAATCAGGCGAGCCGCAACGATTGCTTGCGCTTCCGCGTATTGAAAAGAGGCAGTGTCAAAAATCTATCCATGGGAATACTGGTCGTACCTTCTTGGCACAACGCTTGCAAATATGGCTTCCATAGGAAGGTTTACTTTGAAAACACGGAAGGCCAACTGAGGAACGCATCGGAACGAGCAAGGGGCAGGTACACTGCCGGTTCCAGGGGAACCGGCGTAGGCAAATAGGGTTGATACAAGTCAGTTTGGATTTCGTGGTTTGGGGAATAGATCGGTTTGCTTGGGGGAAATCTTCGGGTGTGGGCACGAAGACTTTACCGATCTTTCCCCAGAACTTCCTTCAATTTTCTAGAGTTTGATCTTTGAAAATCGGGAATAGAATGCCTCAGTATCTAACTTAATAGGGTGAACATTTTTCTACGACAATCTCACAATCCTTCTTTTTGAGCTTCTGATCTCGATTTTCTTAGAAGCCGGAATTTCTTTAGTGAAATTCCGGCTTTTTTTGCGCCTCTTCGTACATAAGGTAATGCGTCTCGGTCATCCCGACCTTCTCGTATACCCGCTGAGCGTGGGTGTTTTCTTTTTCAACATACAATCGGAAGCCGCATATGTTACCGCGGTCGGCGGCAAGCTCCTTTACAAACTCGTAAAGCCGGCTATAAATCGATCGGCCTCGATGCTTTGGAAGAATGTAGACACTTTGTACATACCAAAACCACCCATTTCGCCAGTCGCTCCACTCGAACGTGACAAGTAACCCTCCCGCGATCTCGCTATTGATCTCGGCCACCACGTAGAAACCCTTGTTCGGGTCATCGAAAACGGCAGAAACCCCGGACGTCAGAGTGTCCCGGTCTAACTCCTTTCCTTCGGTCTCGAGAGCCATCGCCTGATTAAACTCGACGAGCGCCGTCACCTCACCCTTCTCCGCAAGCCTTATATTCATGAGATCTTCGTCTTGACGGATATCGCGGTGCACTCTAACCTAATATGTTTTGCGCTCACGCGAATTCCGAACCGTATGAAATTACGCATACTTTATCACGGCAACTGCTTCGACGGGGTCTCGTCGGCCGCGATATTTACCAAGTTTTACCGCGCGACGATCAATGCTTCGGCGGAGGTTTCCTACACTCCGACGATGCACCGCGCGGGCAACGCGTTCGACCGTGAGCAGTTCGACGGCGACGAGAATGCGATCGTCGATTTTAAGTATTGTCCGGACGAAAGGCTTACTTGGTGGTTCGATCACCATCAATCGGCCTTTCTATCTCCCGAAGACGAGAAGCACTTTCTAGCTGATACGGGCGGTCAGAAGTTTCTCGATACGAAAAGTGCGTCGTGTGCAGAATTTATTGCTCGTATTGCGAAAGACAAATACGGATTCGAAGATCCGTCGCTGGCCGAGCTTATCGAGTGGGCTCACATTATCGATGGTGCGTTCTATGACTCGGCCGCACAGTGCGTCGAGCTTCGGTCGTCCGCGCTGAAGTTAATGCAGGTGATAGAGGGCGAGAAGGATCCGAGATTCGTCGAGAAGATCATTCACTGGCTGACGGAAAAATCTCTTGACGAGTTGGTGGAGAGCGACGAAATTCAGGAGCGGCTTGCTCCGATCCTCGAGCAGCATTGGAACACCGTTGCGATGATCAAAGAGAAATCGGTTTACGATCGCGGCGTTGTTTATTTCGATCTGACGGGCACGGCTATCGAAGGATATAACAAGTTCATCCCGTATTACTTTCACCCCGAGACCACGTACGTCGTCAGTCTAAGCCAGAGCGCGTTCCGAACAAAGATCTCGGTCGGATCCAACCCCTGGGCACCGCGTCCGCGCACTCACAACATCGCAGAGATCTGCGAACGATATGGCGGAGGCGGACACGCTGTGGTTGGGGCGATCTCATTAAAGCCCGACGAACTAGAGAAGGGTCAAAAGATTGTTGACGAGATCATCCCCGAACTGCAGTTCAAGGATTAGTTTCAGAGTGCAGGCTTCAGCCTTTTTCTTACTACGTGTAACGAGCTGAAGCTCGCACTCTGAACAGAAGCCTACTTCTTCGCAAAGACCATCGTCGAGGAATTCGTGCCGCGTGGCGTCGACTGCTCGCGTACGACGGTAAGCGTCTTGCCCTCAGCTGATAGTGACCACGAATCTTTTGTCGTCATCGTTAGATCGCCCATCGGTCCGCTAAGACTTCGCGTCGATGTCAAAATCGCGTTGCCCGCATCCATCGCCGCCTTGTACTTAACCGGCATCTTTCCATTCGGGCCGTCGATCTCAACCACGCTTTCTTTTCCGTCCAATAAATAGGCGATAGTAGAATCACCTCCACCAAACCCGCGCCCCATGCCGCGACCGCCGCCCGGACCACCCTGCGCCGCATCTGCCGGTGGAGCAGCTCGCTTTGTCTCGGTCGTGACTTTCAGTTCCTTATCCGTCTGTGCGACCGTCAGCGTCATCGATTCGACACGCATACGATCACCGAGCTGCGACTTACTCACATCGAGTATCCACGTGCCTGAAAAGTCGGTCGGCTTAGCCTGGGCAAACGCCGATATCGACAAAGCGGCAACGATCGCCGCGAACATAAATGCTTTTTTCATAATTCTCCTGATAAAAAAAGAGTTTCCGCGGGTTAGACGCACGGAAACTCCAGATGGTTTCGTCAAAACTGTAAAGATGTGCAAAGAGGCCTTACGCCTCTGCGGTTTCCTCCCGCTTATTCAAAACGCTGTGGTGATACCCGTACAGGAAATAGATCACCAGCCCAACAATGAGCCATAAACCAAACCGCCACCAGTTCAGCCAACCCAGTTCAGTCATCAAATACGTGCAGCTCATGACACCGAGGAACGGGATCAGCGAGTATCGTTTTATAAACGCGAGCACCACCATTATCAACGAGAAGACTGCGAAGACAATGTACGGGATCTTATGCGCGAACGCGTCCCACGTAGTCTCTTCGTCCTTCGGGGTGATCGTCATAAAGTCGGTTAGAAAATTCGGGTTGAAGTAATACAGGACCCCTAGCACGATCAACAGAATTGCCGGAGCGATGTAGCGTGCACTTATGAAGGGCACATAACGGTTCTCGCGCCCGAACTCCTTGTCTTTGATGAGAATTCCCCCGCAGACAAGCGTGAACGCGAACAAAGTACCGATCACGCCGAGATCCGTGACCTCGGTCAGGTTCATGAAAAGCGCCGGTATCGCGACGACGATTCCCGTCAGGATGGTTGAGAACCAGGGCGTCCGAAACTTCGGGTGGATCGATGAAAATATTTTCGGCAGCAGACCGTCGCGGCTCATTGCCATCCACAATCGGGGTTGCCCGATCTGGAAAACGAGGAAAACCGTCGCTAAGGCGATGACCGCACTGACGGCTATGACACCGGCAAGCCACGGCATCTTGTCGCGAAATACAAACGCGAGCGGATCACCGACATTCAGATTCCCGAACGGTTCCATCCCGGTCAATACCAGGGCCAACAATATGTACAAGACCGTACAGATCGCCAGCGAGAAGAGCATCGCCCGAGGCAGATCGCGTCGCGGATTTTCACACTCTTCCGCGGTCGTCGACAAAGCGTCGAATCCGATATAGGCGAAGAACACCGCAGCAACGCCCGTCATTACGCCGCTGACGCCGTTTGGCAGGAATGGCGTCCAGTTATCCGTGTTAACGAACATCGCACCCAAGACGATGACGAGTAGGATCACACCGATCTTCAGGATCGTCATCGCATTTCCGACGATCTTCGATTCCCTGATACCGACATAAACAAGCGCAGTGATGAGAAGCGTCATCACAAGAGCCGGGACGTCGGCGATGATCCGCCAATCGCCGATCATTGGGGCCGTTGTCCAAGCCGAGTAAGCTTCGACGGAGCTGGTCGTTAGCTTATCGGATATAGCGACGAGGTCGTCGCCTTTCATTACTGTTAGAGCATCGATCGTGTGTCCCTGAGTAAGGGCCGCCGCGACTGCCTCCTCGTTGCCCGCAAATCCGCGTGAGGCCGACAGGTAGTCCATCGTGAGGTACGCGGGGATCTTCAGACCGTAACTCGACATTAGTCGCGTGAAATAGTCGCTCCATGAAATAGCGACCGCGATGTTGCCGATCGCATACTCGACTATAAGGTCCCAGCCAATGATCCACGCGAAGAGTTCACCGAAGCTCGCGTAGGCGTACGTGTATGCGGAACCGGCGATGGGGATCCGCGAGGCGAAGTCGGCATAGCACAGAGCCGAAAAGCCGCAAGCGATCGCCGAGAACATAAAGAGAAAGATCACACCCGGTCCGCCGCGATAAGCGGCACCGCCGATCATCGCAAAGATCCCTGCACCGATGATCGCGGCTATCCCCATCAGCGTCAGATCGCGAAGTGTCAAAGTTCGACGCAGGCCGCCGCCGTCGCCGCCTACGTCGTCTTGTGCATGCTCGCTCATTCCGGCGGCTGCATCGGACTGGATCTGTGAGATGGATTTCTTACGGAACAGCGACGTACTCATTTGTTTTTGCCTCGACGATCGAACCGGATATTTGAAAAAGTTGCCGTCTGAGTCGACGGCGAGGGAAGTTTTAGCGAATTTTGAAGGAAAAAAACGAAAGATGCAATGGAACCGAAGGGGCATTGAACGTTTGCTGGTAACAATCTTACAAAGCGAGTGCGAAACACTTCAGTGCATTCGGTGTGTTCCTGGTACAGATCTCCGGCGTGATCACCCACGTCGTCGGAGACACGGGGCGGTCACGGGCGATTATCTCTATGAAAAAACAACCGATTCATCAAAACCTCAATACGACTTTTGTGAATGTAGAAGCTCTGGTCCGCTATCTTCGTGGGCTGAGTTTCGTCGGCAGCATTCGAATTGAACTAGCCAGCTACGAAGCCGAGATAGTTTTCACGCCATCCAGGATGGTACGGGCCCGAGAGTACGACCATGATGCCGGTCGCATCTCGCACGGTGAGGATGCATTGCAGCGGATATTGGTCCGCGCAAGAGAACCGCATGGACGGATCCACGTCTACAAGGCGACCGAAGGAGATGCGGGCCGGGACGACGGTTCGATCTTCATCGACAAGACGATCATGAATGGCGCTCGCCAACTGGCGGCAAGCCTTGGAGGTGTTGTGGTCCCGGGAGCAAATCAGGAGTTCGTCCTGAGCGGACGCGACGGCGAAAACGCACTTGTACTCGCGGCTCTCTCGGAACTACTCCGCGAGATCGACACATCACTGGCGGAAGGAAGATTGACCTTCTCGGCGGCGTTCCGCGTCGCGTGTGACGAGATCGCATCGGAGTTTCCATTCTTGCAGCAGAGCCGACACGCGCTCGTTTACCGAAAGGGTGAGATCGCGGTAAATACAGACGCCGATTCCGCGATAGTCGCCTCCGCCGTGTTTGCAGCTCTTCAACCGATATTCCGACGGTTACGCAGCGATTTAAAATACGGTGAGCTGCTCAAGATCTTGTCCGACCGGTTGCTTGAACTCGTTGCCGAAAGGCGCCGAGAGTTCGTCCGGCTAGGATTGATCGATCATATCGAAGGATTGCTCATGAGCGAGTAGCATGAGTGTTTTCACGACGGCCCGATCGTCGGTTAGACTCGTGACATGGACTGGAAGATCTTCGGCACAGCGTTCGTCACGCTGCTGCTTGCCGAACTCGGCGATAAAACTCAGCTAGCAATAATCACCATGACGGCGAAGACCGACTCCAAGGTCGCCGTCTTTCTCGGCGCCAGCCTTGCACTGGTATTCGTTACGCTGCTGGCGGTTCTATTTGGTGGATTGCTCAGCCAATACATCCCGACCGAATGGTTACAACGCATCGTCGCCGTCGGGTTTATTGTGATGGGGGTGCTGATGTTGGTTGGGTGGCTTTGAGTGGTGAGTGGTTAGTGGTGAGTGGTTAGTGGTTAGTGGTTAGTGGTTAGTGGTTAGTGGTTAGTGGTTAGTGGTTAGTGGTTAGTGGTTAGTGGTTAGGGGTTAGGGGTTAGGGGTTAGGGGTTAGGGGTTAGGGGTTAGTGGTTAGTGGTTAGTGGTTAGTGGTTAGTGGTTAGTGGTTAGTGGTTAGTGGTTAGTGGTTAGTGGTTAGTGAAGAACGCTATTACATCTTTCACTCACCATTAACCACTTACCACTTACCACTACTTTATCGCTTCAGGCGATTCGCGAATTTCTGCCGAAACTTCGCCACTTTGGGCGCCACGACGCCGGCACAGTAGGGCTGGTTCGGGTTGTTTGCGAAATACTCCTGGTGATAATTCTCAGCCGGCCAGAATTTTTCGAACGCCGCCACCTCGGTCACGATCGGAGCGTCGTAGATTCCTTCGTCGGTAATTTCCTTGATAACTTGTTCGGCTGTGATCTTCTGCTCGTCGGAATGATAAAAGATCGCCGAGCGATACGATGTACCAATATCGTTTCCCTGCCGGTTGAGCTGCGTCGGATCGTGCACGGTAAAGTACACGCGTAGAAGGTCTGCAAACGAAAGCTCGGCGGGATCGAACTTGACCTGAACGACCTCGGCGTGCCCCGTTGTTTCGGAACAAACTTCTTGATACGTCGGATTCTCTGTGTGGCCGCCGGAATATCCGGAGACGACATCCTCGACCCCTGTCAGGTCGTCAAAGACCGCCTCGACGCACCAAAAACATCCGGCCGCGAGCGTTGCTGTTTCGAGTTCTGCCATGCCTGAAGTTTACCAACGGCAACGGAGTTTGCGAAGCCCGGTTTCAGCCGCAAAGCGGCAATGCAATTTAGCCAGGGCCAGCGGCCCTGGTGTCGCCCCAAACAAATCTAGCCGCAACGCGGCGGAGTATCGCAGACCGTACGCCGCCGCGTTGCGGCTTCGGCACCTTCCCCGTTTCCCAGGGCCGTTGGCCCTGGCTAAATTACGGTCGCACCTTTGGTGCTCTTCGGACTAGTTACTGGGGACTATTCGCCAATCATTTTGTAGATTAACAAGGCGGTCATCAGGCAAATCGCGATGCCTATCACTGACGCTTTATTCCTTATTCGTTTGGCTGCGTCAAAGCGTTCATCGGGAAACTCGATGCTGGAATATTTTCGATGCCAACCGGCTAACTTTCCCCAGAACAATCCTGCACAAATAATCGAGGCAAAAATAACCGTAGTAGAAAATTCTGGTCCAAAGAATGTGAGGAGATAGCCGATCGCCAACAGCACGAAGGACACAGATATGAACTCCAACAATCCACGCGCTTCATCCTCCGCATCGGCGTTCTCCTTTTCGATGCGGGCCAGTTCTACGACGCCTTGTTCGCCCGTCATGAATCCGCATTTCTCACAGACGGGTGAGAAGAGGCGATCAAGTTCGCGCAGTTCGGACATTTAAGAAACTCATTTTCCTGCAGGATCGAATGCATGACGTTACCGATACAGCGCGAGCCTACTACTCCTCATCCTCCCTCAACTTCTCCAACACGGAAAAATCTTCCAGCGTCGTCACGTCGCCGTCGACGGCATTGCCGGACGCGATCTCTCGCAGGAGGCGGCGCATGATCTTGCCCGAACGCGTTTTCGGAAGAGTGTCCGTGAATCGAATGTCGTCGGGTTTTGCGAGTGCACCGATCTCCTTCGCAACGTGTGCACGCAGAGCGTCTTTCAATTCGTCATTCCCTTTCCGTCCGCCTTCGAGCGTGACAAATGCGGAGATCGCTTGTCCCTTCAGATCGTGCGGACGTCCGACTACTGCGGCCTCGGCGACTGCCTCGTGAGATACGAGTGCCGATTCAACCTCCGCTGTTCCAAGCCGGTGGCCGCTTACGTTGATGACGTCGTCGACGCGGCCCATGATCCAGTAATACCCGTTCTCATCACGACGAGCACCGTCGCCGGCGAAATAGCTGTGCGGGATCTCGGACCAGTAAGTTTGTTTATAACGCTCGTCATCGCCCCAGAGCGTGCGAAGCATGGACGGCCACGGATGCGTGATAACAAGATACCCGCCCTCGTTATCACCGACCGGCTTACCGGCTTTCGTGACGATGTCGACCATAATTCCCGGCAGCGGTCGCGTCGCAGTTCCCGGCACCGTAGGCGTCGCACCTGGAAGCGGCGAGATCATGATCCCGCCCGTCTCGGTCTGCCACCACGTATCGACGATCGGACAGCGCCGTTTACCGATCACCTCGTGATACCACATCCACGCTTCGGGATTGATCGGCTCCCCGACCGTTCCAAGCAGCCGCAAGCTCGACAGGTCATGTTTGGCGGGATACTGTTCGCCCCACTTGATGAACGCGCGGATGGCGGTCGGTGCAGTGTATAGAATGTTGATCTTGTGCCGTGCGATGATCGCCCAGAACCGGTCGAAGTCCGGATAGTTCGGCGCGCCTTCGTACATGAAAACCGTCGCACCGTTTGCAAGCGGCCCGTAAACGACATAGCTGTGACCCGTGACCCAGCCGATGTCGGCGGTGCACCAGTAAATATCTTCGTCCTTCAGATCGAAGACCAGCTTCGTCGAGTACGCAGTCTGCGTAATGTAGCCGCCGGTCGTGTGAAGGATCCCTTTTGGTTTGCCGGTCGTGCCGGAGGTATAGAGGATAAACAGCGGATGCTCGGAATCAAGTTCTGCCGCCGGGCATTCGTCATCCACCGCATCCATCAGCTCGTGCCACCAATGATCGCGACCGTGCTGCCAAGCGACCTTGGATTCGGTGCGCCGGAACACGACCATGTTCTCGACGCTCGGGCATTGTTCGGCTGCAGCGTCGGCGATGTCTTTCAGCTTGATCTCGGAACCGCGGCGGTAACCGCCGTCGGCCGTGACGATGAGTTTGCACTGGCCATCGTTGACCCGATCGCGGATCGCGTCCGACGAAAAGCCGCCGAAGATAACGGTGTGCGTCGCACCGATCCGAGCGCACGCCAGCATCGCGATCGATAGCTCGGGCACAAGCGGCATGTAAATCGCGACACGGTCACCGCTCACGACGCCTAGCTTCTTCAACACGTTCGCAAACTTGGATACCTGGCGGTGAAGTTGTAAGTACGTCAACGTGCGCGTCTCACCGGGCTCACCTTCCCAGATGATCGCCGCCTTGTTCTTTCGCCACGTGCCGAGATGGCGGTCAAGACAGTTATAGGAAATATTAAGCTTCCCGCCGACAAACCATTTTGCGAACGGCTCATTCCATTCGAGCACCGTATCCCACTTTCGAAACCAATGAATTTCCTCGGCCTGCTTCGCCCAGAAAGCTTGTGGATCGGCCGCAGCTTCAGCGTACAGTCTTTCGTATTCGTCAAAGCTCTTAACGTGCGCCGTCGCAGCGAACTCCTCGGGCGGTTGGAACATTCTCGATTCGTGAAGAATCGATTCGATACCGGTCGGGTCTGACATATGACGTCAGTATAAAGCGCGGCGGCGGGGATTTAAATTGCGACTGAGGAAAGAAGAATCAGTTCGGGCCGTTTAAATTGTAGTCGCTTATAGCAAAGCTGGCTTTTTACCTCTAGCTTTGTACAGGTCTGTCTCAAATGCCGGCTGTTTAATTGTCTCCACCTTCAGAGTCGTGTCAAAACTAGCATTTCGGCGGCCAAGCTGCCAAAGAATAAAGCCAGATGCGGAGCTTCTGGGACGGTGCAATATAACTACACCGCCCTGGAGGGGCGAGAGTCCATATCTGCCGCACCTTCAGTGCGGAAATGAGATTCGAGCTCCCAGAGGTTTCACGTCTGGCTGGGATCTTTTGGCAGCTTCGCCGCCCAGCATTCGAGTTTTGGCACGGACTCTTCACGTGGAGGGAATTTAAACAACTACCGGGCCTCGCTCGAGCCGCGCAGCTGAGTCCCGCAGTTAAGCTGAACAGGAGACCAGACATTCACGCTTGGAAATTCTAGCCGGCAGTTCGCTGCTTCTACTCACAACACGCATTTAACCAGCGGACCGCTCTTCAGATCGGAAAGCCCTTGCGATTATCAAGTTGAGCAAGACAACAAAAGCCGCACTGATGACGACCAGGATGATTCCCGCCCGGAGGCTCCCTAACGTCGTAGAGATAAAACCAATTAGCGAACTGACGACCGCGGCTCCGCACGTGCCGGCGATGAATACCGGTCCGGCCTGGAGAGTCGCGGTAGGCCCGAAAACGCGTGCGAAGCGGGCCATGTTCGTCGGGAAGATGGCCGAACTTCCCAGGCCCGCGACCGCGGCCCCGATGATCGCGAATTGTTCCGCAGTGACCAGGATCACGGCCCCGGTCAGAAGGATCACGGAGCACGAAAAGATGAGGGCATTTTCCGATATTCGGCGCGAGACCAAGGCTGCGATCCCACGTCCGAGGACGAAGAACAGAAAGTAGACGACCGTGAGATTCATCATCTCAATGCCACTTTGCTTCAAGCTTTCCGTGTATGTGGTCAGCCACCCACCGAGACCGCCCTCTATCGCGACGACAAAGAAGGAGAACGCAACGAATAACCACGAACGCGGCTGCGTCCAAATACGGGTAGTCGGCGGCGCAGACTCGTTCTCGGTGAGTCTCTTTGCAGCGGAAGCGCGGACCGCCAGAAAGAAACAGACCGCAAGCACGAGAACTGCGGCGACGAGAATCACTGTGACATTGATCAGGCTACCATCGCGCGATACGGCTGCGACGAACGGCTGGCTGCAGATCGCACCGACGCCCCAGGCGAAATTGATCAGGTTGACCGCAGATGATCGGAGATGCGGTTCGGTTGTTTCGATCGTCAGTAGATTGATGCTCGGGATAGTCACGCCAAGACCAGAGCCGTAGACAAAGACCGCGATCCAGCAGAGAACAAACTCATCCGAATTGATCCCCGGAATTCCGATGGCGATCAGAAAAAGACCTATCAGCACAGCCAACGTGAATCCATACCGCTTCGCGATCCGCGACGAGGCGAATGTTCCGAGGATCGATCCGCTGAACTGGGC
>JANPJL010000074.1:0-6357 GCA_031425495.1 Acidobacteriota bacterium | reverse complement strand
TGCAGGCATTCTTCCGATTTTTACCACTTCAAACAAGTGATATAGCGATCGATCTTCAGGCCCTTACCTGTGTAGAGATGCCGCTTCAACGATTTAAATAAATAAAGGAGCCTTTGTCTTATGATCAGAATGGGAAGAAGTTCCAGATCGGAGCTACCGGAAACCAACGATTATCAGAGTAACTTGTCGAATCCAACACCGGCGTCCAGTTATGGAAGTGAGACGCAGCAGGGATCGCCCCGTGTGGTCACCGACAGTGAATCCATTGCCCGTGACATCAAGGAAGGGCGACTGAGCGGCTTCGTCGGGCACGGCACCGTCCTTACGGGCGAGACACAGTTTCAGATGATGCTTCGCGTTGACGGGCATCTGACCGGAACCGTGACATCTGACGGCGGGACGCTCATCGTTGGAACCAACGGCCAGGTCGACGCAAACGTTTCGGTGGGCATTGCTACTGTGAACGGCATAGTAAACGGTGACGTGATCGCGACCGAGAAGATCCAGCTTGGCCGGACGGCTCGCGTGACGGGTAATATCGCAACCCCGCGGCTCGTGATCGAAGAAGGCGCGGTGTTTGAGGGCGGCTGCAACATGATGAAGGCGCGCGAGGATCTCGAGTCGCAAGCGACCGCGGCACAAGCGCAATACCGGACGGCCGAGCAGGAGCGTTACAACGGAGCGGCTTCTATCGCTGATGACGACGACGATGATGAGTTCGAGCCTTCAACAGATGAGGTCGAGGAAGAAGAAGCGGACGCTGTGACCGCGTAAGTTTTTCGCGTTCTAGAAAACATTTAAAGAGGCCGTCTGGAAAGGCGGCCTCTTTTTTTTGACGCAGCGTGGCGCGGGCACTGATCGCTACTGACTTTGGGCGAGGGACTGGTCGCGTAGCGATCACACGAATTTAACCGTGGGCCTTCGCCCACGGTCGGCGAATCAAGCTCGATGCGGCTTTGCCGCCATGATGAGCGGTGAGCCTCTGCCCCACCGCCGGCACCAAATTATCCCGAGGCTATGCCTCCCACTGGAGGCGAAGCCTCCAGTGTTTTTCAGGGCCCCTTCGGAAAGGCAGAGCCTTTCCGCTCATCGGGCGGCACAGCCGCAAGTCAGAGACCCTAACACCATTGTAAAACTACTTGGCGCCGATCCGGAGCGTCGCTGACGCGACGCGCTATGTAAACCTCGCGGCCGTGGGCGACGGCCCACGGCTAAATTCGATTGGTCGCTAATGCGACCGATGCAAAGAAGCCGCCTTTTTTCAGACGGCCTTTTTTGCGCGGCTTCTCCTGCTGTGTTAGCTTCCACTGACTGGCTAACACTCCGACCTAAAGATCAATACTTGTTATGTTGAACGACTTCAAATCATTTATCGCTCGTGGAAATGTTCTCGATCTGGCAATCGCCGTAATTCTTGGTGCCGCGTTTGGGGCGATCGTTAAGACGTTCACCGACGGGATCATAATGCCGTTCGTAGGTATGGCGACCGGCGGCATCGACTTTAAATCGAAGTTTTATGACTTGAGCGGAAGCGTTCCCGCGAACGCTACGCCTGAGCAGATCGCCGCTGCGGTAAAAAGCGGTAAACCTCTGGTGATGTACGGACAATTTATCAACGACATCATCACCTTTCTGATCGTCGCCGTCGTGATGTTCCTGCTTGCCCGTTACGCCGTGAAGGTATTCAAGGTACTGGAGACCACAACTCCGCCGACGGATGAAACAGTCTTACTCACCGAGATTCGAGATATATTGAAGGCGAAAGAGGGACGAGTGACGAGTGATGAGTGACCAGTGATGAGTGACCAGTGACGAGTGAGACATTTCGGATTCTAAACTCGTCACTCTTCACTCGTCACTCGTCACTCAATAATACCTATCCCCGTTTTTTGTGGGGCCGCGCTTTCATCGGCGTGCTGTTTGATCTGGGCGTGACAATAGAAGACTTGAATTCCTGGCCGCCCTGCAGATCACGCTCGCTCTTGTCTGCAAGCATTTTCGAATCCTCTAACAATTTTTGGGCCGCCTTTGCTTTCTTGCTTGGCCGCTTTTTTTCTTTTGCCATGATCGATCTCCTCCCTGTTTCGCAATTCTATGTTTTTACTATCCAACCGCCGCCCACAACTTCATCGCCACGATAGAAGATCGTCGCCTGCCCAGGCGTGATCGCACGTTGCTGTTCATCGAAAACTATCCGCGCCCGTCCCTCCGGGAGCGGATAGATCTTCGCCATTGCCGGTTCGTGACGGTAGCGGACCTTCACGTCGACGCGTACGGGTTCGGCGGGTTCATCGAACGCCACCCAATTGACGCCCTTAGCGATAAACTGGTTCGATTCTAGATCGTCCGCTTCACCGACTATGATCTGATTCTTCGCACGTTCGATCTGCACAACGTAAAGCGGCTTTTCATTCGCGATCCCCAATCCTCGACGCTGACCGATAGTGTAACGATGGATCCCGCTGTGAGCGCCGACGGTTTCACCCGCCGTGTTTACTATAGCTCCGCCCGGCGGCATTTCATCGGCGCGATCTTCATGATCGAGATAACGATCGATGAACTCCGAGTACTTACCATCGGGAACAAAACATATCTCCTGCGATTCGCGCTTTTCGGCGGTGTAAAGATTCGCGTCGCGTGCGATATCACGCACCTCGCTTTTCAGCATCTCGCCTAGCGGAAAATAAGCTCGCGAAAGTTGATCCTGGGTCAGCTCCCAAAGAAAATAGCTTTGATCTTTCCAGTGATTCTTTCCGCGGTATAGGCGGTATCTGTTTGCGGCGACATCATGCTCGACGCGCGCAAAATGACCCGTCGCAACCTTATCGCATCCGAGCGAGACAGCCATCTTATCGAGCGATGCGAATTTCAATCGAGAGTTACATGCTACGCACGGAATCGGGGTTTCGCCGGACAAGTAGCTTTGAACGAACGGTTCTACAACATCGCGCTCAAAATCCTTCTCGAGATTCAAAACGTAAAATGGGAAGCCCAGCGATTCGGCGACGCGACGTGCGTCGTAGACATCATCGAGCGAACAGCATCGGCTCGGCAGCGGATCGCCATTCTCGTCGACACTGATCCCGCGGCGCTGGTTCCAGAGCTGCATCGTAAAGCCGATCAGCTCATGTCCCTGCTCCTTCAAAAGCGCGGCTGCCGCCGAACTATCGACGCCTCCGCTCATTGCCACCGCGATCTTCATAAAAACCCGAACGCCTATTCTGACAGGCGAATCGGTTTAGGTGCAAGAAGGTCAAAGCCCGTTGCTCCTGAGGAACAAGTGGGAAATGAAGCTACTTTGCTAAGATCAGTTAGACGGCCTCCTCTCCGGTAGGAGCGAAATGTTTGTAGAAAAGGATTAAAACAGGATTGTCGCTCCAGAGGAGCGAAACGGCATTCCACCCAATGGAACGGGCGGACCTAAAATCATCAATTGCCTATACTCGAGTCTCTCCTGCCAGAACGGAACACGCCAGTGAATGCAAAACCTATCTGGATTGGAATAGGAGATTCCAGACGGTCCGGTGATCATTTCCCTGCAGCTTTCTCGCCCACGATGTTTCCAACTTCGACCATTCCCCGGGGCTCAGCTTGCCCTGATCGAGAAGCTCAAAGCCCGCGGAATTGTATTTGGGGACCAGGTACGAGTGCAGAAAGATCGGCGTAAGATCGGGGGTGTCGAGCCGGACGATCTCGCTCTTGTCGCGTTCCGGATCAATGCCGATAACGATCTCGAGCAGACAGCCGGGTGCAGCGATTCGGCGAAGCGATGTGAGAACATGTGCGTCCGCTGTTGCGACTGCTTTGAGCAAACTGCCCCATGGAAAATGGATATGGATCTCGTCCGCCGTGTTGTTTAACTCTTCGGGAAGATCTTCGACCGCTGCCTGCACGAAAATCGCGTTCGGAAGTCCGACCTTCTCCGGTTTCCTCGTCGCCTTCATCGACAGTTTCTCCAGCGGCTTCGCATTTGCGTCGACGCCGACGTAGAACTTGTTCGGATTTGCTTTCGCCGCCGCCGATACAAAACGACCGTCTCCGGTCCCGATGTCTATCACGACACCTTCGCCGGTAGGGCTCGATGATTCGTTCGAATTCTGCTCGGGTGAGTTATCAAATGGTGCTGCCACGAATTTGTTTGATCATAAGTATTACCTCGCACCCCGCATTATAAGCATCGTCAACCGTCGCGTCGAGTCTTAGCCTGACGGCAGATTCTCAAAAGATACTCCTTCCTCTTGTTCCTCTTGTTCCTCTTATTCCGTGGTTAAAAGATTGGACCACGGAACAAGAGGACTAGGACGAAGAGAATAAGAGGAAAGAAGGGAGATTTCATACCGCTCCATTCCGTGGTTGAAAAAGATGGACTACAGATCAAGAGGAACAAGAGAAATGAAGGAATGAAAGAATGAAAAAAGAAAAGTAATCAGGAAATTTGGCCGACGATATTGTTCGTGCTAAGGTTTACGAATTATGCGTACCCCACTTGTCTAGTCCATCCGCCCTGTAGTGTTTGTCGATGCTTCGACCACGGTCGCATGCATGCGGAAAACTTCTCGCACGATTCGTGCTGTTTTTCTCCAAGCCAGGAATTTTATTTATATGTCTTTTGATGGTGATGCTCCGCATTCGGAGCCGACGAACAATTCGTTTTGGGCGGTCGTGCGCGAGGGACTGCGCGGTTCGCAGCGCGACTTCACACAAGGGCCGATCTGGATCGCTCTAGTTATCCTTGCGATCCCGATGATCCTCGAGATGAGCATGGAGAGCCTGTTTGCGGTCGTGGATATTTTCTTCGTCGCGAAGCTTGGCTCGGATGCGATCGCGATAGTTGGCCTCACCGAGTCGGTGATGGCGCTGATCTATGCCGTGGCGTTCGGATTGGCGATCGGTGCTACCGCGACGATCGCACGCCGGACCGGTGAGAAGGACATGGCCGGTGCGGCAAAGGCTGCGACGCATGTGATCTATCTCGGCGTGATCGTCTCGATCGTGATAAGTACCATCGGAATAATTTTCGCACCCGACATCCTCCGTTTACTTGGTGGCAAGGAGAGTCTAATTGAAGAAGGCTCTCGGTTCATGCGGATCATGCTCGGCGGCAACGCGGTCGTGTTGTTTATCTTCTTGCTGAACGCGATCTTTCGCGGGGCGGGCGATGCGGCGATCGCGATGCGTGTTCTGTGGCTTGCGAACGGATTGAACATCATCCTCGCACCATGTTTCATTTTTGGCGTCAGTTTCTTTCCGGAACTCGGTGTAACGGGTGCCGCCGTCGGAACGACGATCGGACGCGGATGCGGTGTGCTC
The DNA here is from genome assembly GCA_031425495.1 of Acidobacteriota bacterium. Lineage (GTDB taxonomy): Bacteria > Acidobacteriota > Blastocatellia > Pyrinomonadales > Pyrinomonadaceae > OLB17. The sequence continues at coordinate 1,047 of JANPJL010000074.1, read as the reverse complement.
TATGCCGCCTGGCATCTGATGCGGCCGGGCGGACGGATTCACGTCGATCGCGCGAGCTGGGCATTCGATGGGACGCTGCTTTGGAAGCTGCTCCGATTATCGTCAACTGGCGTCTTTCAGTTGCTGGTCGCTACAGCGAGTTGGACGGCACTGATGCCGATCATGGCCGGCTTTGGGGAGGTGGCGATCGCGGGTTATGTGATTGCGCTCCGAGTCGTGATGTTTGCATTGCTGCCCGCACTCGGTCTGAGCAACGCTGCGGCGACGATGGTCGGACAGAACCTGGGCGCCGGTAAACCTGAACGCTCAGAAGCCGCTGTTTGGGCGGCGGCAAAGTTTAACGCCGCGTTCTACTTCGGCGTCGGTGTTGTGTTCTGGTTATTCTCCAGTCAGATCATCGGTCTCTTCACGCAGGAGCCGGAGGTTTTGAGGTACGGCACGAGTGCTCTGCACATCATCGCGTACGGGTTCGCTTTCTACGGACTTGGAATGGTGCTGGAAACGGCATTCAACGGCGCCGGCGACACGTGGACACCGACCTATCTGAACATCTTCGTCTTCTGGCTGTTCGAGATCCCGGCTGCGTATGTACTTGCCTACTATTTCGACATGGGACCCGACGGAGTTTTCTGGGCGATCACAATAGCATTCTCCCTCCTCGCTGTCGCCAGCGCGCTACTGTTCAAGCGCGGGAAATGGAAGCTGAAGGAAGTGTAAAGGGGGAGACGGGCGACAGGAGACGGGAGACGGGAGACAGGAGTCAGAACCGGGAGCGGTAGCGACTGGGACTTCCCGGAATGCGGAACGCGGAGTGCGTAAAGCGGAATCAGCAGACGAGAAGCTGCAGCACGAGTTAGTACCGGAAGCGTTAGCGACTGGGTCACACGCGGGCCTAAACATCACCACGATGTGCTTAGACCGTTGGCAGACGGATGAGAAAGCGGTGATATGGGAGGACGAGAGCGGTAAGACAGTTTCACTTTCCTACTTTGGATTGGTGAGGGAGGTCAGCAGATGTGCCGTGGGATTGCTTGCTCACGGCCTGCG
>JANPJL010000073.1:0-9722 GCA_031425495.1 Acidobacteriota bacterium | reverse complement strand
GGTCACACCCGTTCCCATCCCGAACACGGAAGTTAAGCCTGTTAGAGCCGATGATACTGCAGCTTTCAGTTGTGGGAAAGTAGGAAGTCGCCGGGATTATTTAAGAAAGCCCGCTCAGAAATGAGTGGGCTTTTTTCGTTTTAAGAGAAGATCAGGGACTCGTTCCTCGTCAAAATCACCTTAGCGTTCATCCGAACACGGTTTCAGGCTTACGGCGTCGATCGTGGTGATAGAGCCATTTGTAAGCGCGGCATCGCTGCGCCCAAATACGTAGAGCGTATTCTGCGTCGTGAGCCCGGTTAAAAGCGAGCGCGATACTGCCAATGTCGTCAGGGTCGTCCACGAACCTGTCCTTGGATCGTAACCCTCGACCATCTCGACGGCCTTTTCATTGGTAACGCCGCCGACGACAATGAGCATTCCATCAAGTGCACCAACGGCCATTCCACTTCGGGCACTTCGCATGGGCGCCCGGTTGCTCCACGTTTTAGCGACCGGATCGTAGGCCTCCACGATATTGAGACCGCCGCCCGGATTCAAAGCGGGGTTTCCGCCTCCCACAGCGTAGAGAACACCATTCAAAGCAAGTGCTCCCAGATCCTGGCGGGCGGTCGGCATCGGCGTCGCGGTTGTCCAGGTATCGTTGGATGGGTTGTAGACCTCTACGGTGCTGTACTCGATCGAGCCGTTTGTATTCGTTCCACCGAGTGCGTATATCAAGCCATCGAGAGCGATCACCGCTAAATGACATCTGGGCGTCGGCATCGGAGTCTTTGTCATCCAGCTGTCGGTTTCGGGGTCATACGCTTCGTTGAGGTCTGAGCACCTACCTTCGGCATTGCCGCCGATCACATACAGTTTGCCCTCGACCACAGCATTATTCGACCCGCGTGTCTCTCGCGGCCGGGGCATTGGAGCCTTTTTTGTCCATACATCGGCCGCAGGATAATAGGCTTCGTTATTCGTGAGATATCTGGAAGTATCATCGAAGCCGCCGGCGACATAAATGATCCCATCTATCTCGCCGACAGTCATATTACTCCGCTTGGTGGGCATATTTGCCTTCGGAGTTACTTGTAGGGTCGGACAGAGGAATGCCTCGGACGCCGAGTTCGATGCGGGCGTGAATGCCATCACGGTCGAGCTGTAGTTGGTTCCATCCGAGCCCCCGACCAGATAGATCGAACCACTTAACGTCGCACCATGAAAGTGGGTACCCGGGGTTGGCATACTTCCTGCAGTCGCCCAAGTATCGGTCGCCGGATCGTATCGCTCAACCTGCCTGCGGTTGCCGCCTCCGCCAAAGGCGTAGATGAGACCGCCCGATTCGGAGACGGCAAAACTAACACGTGACGTTAGCATTGATTGTCTGGGCGTCCACGAGTCGTTAACCGGATCATAGGCTTCAACTGTCGCGAGCGTACCTGAATATCCACCACCACCAACCACGTAGATGATCCCATTAACAACTGCAACGGCCGCTGCCCCTCGCGGCGTGGGCATCGGCGCCCTTTCTTTCCAGCTGTCACTCGCAGGATCGTACTCATTGTTTAGAGAGAGATATTCGCCGTTCTTCGAGCTTCCGCCGATGGCGTAGAGTTTCCCGTTCACCGCCGTGACAACGTGACCGAAGCGGGGGCTGGGAAGCGAAGCCTTTACTGACCAGGTATCGGTAGCAGGATCGTAAGCTTCCACGTTTGAGATGTGAACACCACAATCTACAGAGCCGCCGATTGCGTAAAGCTTTCCTTCCAGGACTCCGACACCATGTCCGCCTCTCGCGGTTAGCATTGGCGCTCTGTTGGACCAACTGTCGGTTACCGGGTCGTACTGCTCCAGATCTGCGAATGCGGAACACACGTTCCATCCCCCGACAATAAAAAGAACGTCGTTAACGACCGCCGGCTCGGCCTGCCAACGCGGTGATGAGATCGGCGCTTTCGTCGCCCACGTCCCGCCTTCGGCCAAAACTCCGGTGGGCGCGACATCGGTTGCGGCAGTTCGAAGAAATTTGTACGACGCATAACCGATCGCGGAGGCGAGGGCCAAAACCAGTAACAACGCGACCGATGAACCAAGCCTCCCGATCTGGCTGACCATCGACCTGAAGATTTTTCCCGGCACAAGCGATCCGGTGAGCGTGGGGATTGCGTTCAACGGAGCATTCCGTTGATAAGCCAGTTGCAGGCGATCGCCGTCGGGGCTCAACTCCTCACTAAGAAGTTTTAAATGAAGAATTAACTCCGCAGCTGTCTGGTAACGGCATGCCCTGTCCTTGCTCAACATCTTAGCGACGACCGAGACGACGCTAACCGGCACCTCTCCTAAAAAGGTTCCCAGTGCGGGAGGATCCTCTTTCAGAATCGCTTCAATCAGCTGCTTATGATTTTTTTGGTCAAACGGGGCATGCCCCGTAACCATCTCGTAGAACACTACCCCCAAACTAAAAATGTCGCTTCGAGCGTCGACCGTGACGCCACTCGCCTGTTCGGGTGACATATATTTGAGGGTTCCCAACCAGAGCCCCGACGAAATGTCGATCCGTTCTACGCTGGTAGGCCGCGACTGGGGCTCGGGCTCTTCGGCGAGCTTCGCCAGACCGAAGTCCAAAACCTTAACGTATCCATCGGGCCGCAGCATTATGTTCTCAGGCTTTATGTCGCGATGTACTATCCCCGCACGATGTGCGGCTCCGAGGGCGCTGGCGATCTGGATGGCCACGTCAAGAGCGTCCGCCAGAGAGATTGGCCCACGGGAGATGTGCCTGCGAAGCGTTTCGCCTTCGATGAGTTCTGTCGAGATAAACTGCTGATCGTCGACGCTTCCGAGTTCGTGGATCGTGATGATGTTTGGGTGATTTAAGGCTGAGACCGTTTCGGCTTCGCGTCGGAAACGCCGCAACCGTTTTTCGTCCTGCGTGTATTCTGATGGCAGCAGCTTGAGCGCGATGTTGCGGTTTAGTATCAGGTCCCGGGCAAGATACACCTCGCCCATGCCGCCTTTGCCGATCAGTCTCTGGATTTCGTAATGAGCGAGATTGTCACCCGGTGTAAGTCGCGGCTGTTCGTAGTCAAGCAGGATCGCCGCCGATTCCAATGCCGGTCTGTCAATGAGATCCCACTCCCGCGAATCAGCGGTCAAGAGGGACTCGATTTCACTTCGCAGGATCTGATCTCCCCCGCAGACGCTTTCGAGAAAAGCCGCCCGGCCCGCGGCGTCAATCTCAACAGCCGCCTGGAAGAATTTATCGACCTGCCGCCAAACTTCGGTCCTCATAAATCCGGATCACATCCTAAGAAAGTACGTATCGGTTTTCCCCTGCCTGTTTATATAGCGAGAAATTCAGGCTCGACGTATCACTAAACCGGAATCTCAGATAGCGCTGCCGTTAATTTCCCGAAGCAGCCACGCTCTCGCCGCACGCCATTCACGCTTGATAGTGATGGGAGAGAGATTCATCACCTCTGCCGTCTCCTCAACAGTCAGACCTCCAAAAAATCTCAGCTCAACCAGTCGGCTCTTACGGGGGTCGATCTTGGAAAGCCCATTAAGAGCACCGTCAAGTGCGATGAATTCCCCGGCACGCTCCCGGATAATTACTGCTGCATCGTCTAAAGCGATGTGGGTTGCCCCGCCGCCGCGCTTGTCATAGCGATATCTGCGAGCATGGTCAATCAAGATATGCCGCATCACTTGGGCCGCTACGGCGAAGAAATGCGCGCGGTCGTGCCACTCGACGGCCTGCTGATTGACCAGCCGCAAGTAAGCCTCATTGATTAGTGCGGAAGTTTGCAGGGTATGCTGAGATTTTTCTTTACCCATGTGGCGCCGCGCGATTCGACGCAGTTCGGGATAGACCATTGGGATCAATTGATCGAGCGCAGCGCTATCGCCTTTGCTCCACTTCAATAGCAGATGGGTGATTTCTTGTTGGATCGAAACCATTACTCAGCGCCGATCGGCGGTAACAGAATTTAGGGTTGAATCAAAAAAGTTTCGCTAGATGATACCATCCGCCGAATTTTCTCGCTATATGCCGGTAGACGAGCATTGGAAATTGATCTGGTACCAGACGTTGGACAGGCGGGAATAAGCGAAACCCGATTCTGATATCAGGGAAATATTCATCTCCCGCAACTCGGTCGAAAATCTCTACCGTCCCCCTGGAGGAAAAAAATGATAAGTTCACGCTTTATCCGTTCGACGCTTTTCGGGACCCACCCAACATTTCTCTTTCTGTTGATCGCGCTTATTCTGATCTCCGCGGCTCAATCCGCCGTAGCCCAGGGTACCTGGGAGACGAAAACGCCGATGCCCGAACCGCGCTCGTATATGGCGGTCACGTCATACAATGGCTCGGTTTACGTTTTTGGAGGCTCGAACGGGGCCGCATCGACGGCGACCCCATTCGCTTACGACTCGGTAACCGACAGTTGGTCGACCAAGGCTCCGGATTCGATCGCACGCCGCTGCTCGGCCCGTGCAGTTACTCTCAACGATCGTGTCTACGTTCTCGGGGGGTGGTCGAATTGTGATTCGAGTTCTCCGTTAAATCTTACGTCGATCTACAATCCAAGCACTAACACCTGGACGCTGGGTGCTCCCATGCCAACTGCACGCGGCGATGCCGTCGCGGAGGCAATTAACGGTAAAATTTATATCACCTCGGGTGGCAATTTTTATCCGGGAATGACGCCGACCACCGACATCTATGATCCAGTTTCGGATACGTGGACTACCGGCGCTTCTATCCCGCAGCCCGTCCGTAATGCCGCGTCGGCTGTGATAAAAGGAAAGTTTTATGTGATCAGCGGAGCCGATTCGGTAGCTAACGTGCTGAAACCGGACGTCCAGATATACGATCCGGCTACGAACACATGGTCGACAGGTACGCCCTTTCCAAGTCCGAGACAGCTTCATAAAGCGGGAACCTTCGAAGGGAAGATCTTTGTTTCCCTCGGTCAGGCTCCTTCGGCGTTTGTGACATCGAGCTACATATACGATACCAACAGTAAACTTTGGACTCCCGGTCCCTCCTCTCCGGTGGAAAGAACGGTGTCAGGTTCGACCGTGATAGGAAACAGGCTGTTTGTCGCTGGTGGAGCTAGTAGCGTGCCGGGGACTCTCGATACCCTGGAGTCGTACAATTTTATCGATGCTGGAACTGCTGGTCCCGCTGGGCCACAGGGACCGATCGGCCCACAAGGTGCGACGGGCGCGACTGGATCAGCAGGACCACAAGGAGCAACCGGACCTGCCGGATCCGATGGCGCGCAAGGACCCGCCGGACCTCAAGGACCTGCCGGACCCGCCGGTCCACAAGGACCACAGGGTGAAACGGGTGCGACCGGCGCGACGGGAGCGCAAGGACCCGCCGGACCAACCGGCGCGACGGGAGCTCAAGGTCCCGCTGGACCAACTGGAGAAAATGGGGCAACCGGGGCAACAGGTCCGCAAGGTCCGGCCGGAGCTGTCGGTGCTAATGGAGCGCAAGGCCCAGCGGGACCACAAGGCGCGACAGGCCCTGTCGGACCACAAGGCGAAACAGGTGCGCAAGGTGCAACCGGAGTTGCCGGAGCTGACGGAGCGACCGGACCCGCTGGTCCTCAGGGTGTTGCCGGACCGACCGGGCCAACAGGTGCAACCGGTCCTCAAGGCTCTCAAGGTCCGTCGGGACCTGCCGGCCCTCAAGGACCGCAAGGGACACCAGGTATGTCTGGACTGCAACATCTGACAGGAACTCCGCTACTGGTCTTTAAGTCCACCTCGGGAACGGCAACTGCCGGTTGTCCGGTCGGAACTAGCGTGATTGGCGGCGGCTTCTCGACATCGGTTCCAGTCGGCAGCTCGGCCTTACCGGCTTTCATGCAAATCGACACCTCTTTCTACGACACAGCGTCAATGCTTTGGAGTGTAAGGGCGGCCAACGTCGCCTCTGGAAGCGGCAACCGCAGCTTGCTATTAACGGCGTATGCCGTTTGTGCAACGGTTCAGTGATCCCTGACCTAACCAGCGTAAAGCCCGTTCTGCGAATGGAGCGGGCTTTTTCGTTGGTCGTGAGCACCATTGTTGCTGAGCCTCGCGTTTCGGCCTGCTAGAATAGGGGACAGTGACCTCCGAAAAACTTTTCCTTATTTTGTCTTACGCGGCTGTATTTTGCGGCTTCCTCGCGTTGTCGATCTCGGGAGTGTTTGGTGTGATCGGGACAGGATTGTTCGTCGCCGCGCTGATTGGCGGATGGTTTCTCGAAAGCTCGAAATGGCAGGTATCTGAGCGGGTCGGCACCGTTTTGATCGTGCTATCTCTTCCGGCGTATTACGCACTATATAAGGTCGGGTTCTTTCCGAACGTCGGTAGTGATTCCGCACTACCCGGCATCCTGGCCCGGCTGATCGTTACGCTCTCAGCGATCAAGATCCTACAACGTAAATCAGATCGTGACTGGATATTCCTCTACGTCATGTCGTTCTTCGAAGTGCTGCTCGCCGCCGGATTGAGTATAAGTCCTCTCTATTTCGCAGCCTTCATCACGTACATCTTTGTCATGGTATGTGCGGTGATATTGTTCGAGATTCGAAAAACGGGGCGAAGCTTGCTCGGCAAGGAACCGATGGAAGACGCCGCAGGTCAAACCGGTATCGCGGGTGCTGCGAGTAAGGCCCGCTCCGAAAGATTTAGCCTGCCGATTCGTCGGGTACCGGCAACTGCGGTCTTGCTGATCATCTTCATTGTCGTCCTTGCTGCGCCCATGTTCTTCCTCCTGCCGAGGGTGGGTGGTGCGGGCTTCGGCGGAACCATGAGAGGCGGTGCCGAGACGGCCGTCGGATTTTCAGATACGGTCCGCCTTGGTGGTATTGGGCAGATCCAGCAAAATGACGAGATCGTCCTGCGCGTTCGCATCGACGGTACGACTCCTGCGGAATACCCTGACGACATTCGGTGGCGCGGCGTCGCACTAGACACATTCGACAATAAATACTGGCGCAAATCGAAACCCACACCGGAACGCTTGATGCCAAAAGGGGCTGGCGATCTGATACAGGTGGACGCCGCTCGTGGTACCGAAAGTTTTGTTCTGCAGACGATTTATCTTGAGCCGATCAACTCCTCCGTCTTGTTTGTCTTGCCCCGAGCGGTTGGCGTGCAGGGAGGCATGCCGGGAATTTTCCGGGATGCAGGCGGATCGCTAAGCGCTGCGACGAGGGGCGAGCGCATAAGCTATCGCGTGCTTTCCGAAACGACGATGCCCGCGGTTTCCGCTCTCCGGCGCGACAACGGTTTGTATTCGGATGAGTACGAAAATTATTTACAACTCCCGGACGAGTTGGATCCTCGGGTTAGGGAACTCGCGTCGCAGATCGCATCCGGCACACGAACACGCTACGACGCCGCACGCGCGATCGAGTCTCACCTTCAAACGCAGTTCGGCTACACGCTTGAGCAAAAGGCAGCGGGTGACGAACCGCTTGCCGATTTTCTTTTCAACGTCCGCGAAGGACACTGCGAGTATTTCGCGACGGCTATGGCCGTCATGCTTCGAACACAGGGAGTTGCTACCCGTGTCGTAAACGGCTTCCAACGCGGTGACTTTAACCAAACTGCGGGCGTATTTGTTGTCCGCCAGCGGAATGCACATTCGTGGGTCGAAGTTTATTTCCCCGGCGAGGATGCGTGGATCACCTTCGACCCGACTCCGTTCGCGGGACAAAATCTGACAGCCGATGCAGGCGGCATGGGGCGACGAATTAACGGTTATCTCGAGGCCTTAGAAACGCTCTGGATCCAGTATTTTGTCGCCTATGACAGTGCAGAACAGCGGTCACTGCTCGCCTCGGTCCGTCGCGGTGCAAGCAGCTATGGCAAACAGACGTCTTCGGTTGTCGATTCTGTGCGTGCTCAAATTCTCGAATGGTGGCGAGAGGTTCGGGGTGATGCAGGCTTCAAGCAAAGCGTAACGGCAGTTGGATACGGTCTTGCCTTGCTGGCTCTGGGGATCGCACTTGTTCTAGCGTTTGTTTGGCTGTATCGCCGGATAGTAAACTTAACGCTGTGGCGGAGGTTGAGACTTCGCTTCTTCGGCGGAAGCGGCGGCTCGGTCGTCGAATTTTACGAGCGGATGCAGGCGGTTTTGGCGAGCAAAGGACTGAGTAGGGAACCATATCAAACCCCACTTGAGTTTGCCAATATTGTTGGCATCCCGGAAGTGATAACGATCACATACCTGTACAATTCGGTAAGATTTGGAGAGGCTCACCTGACAAAGGAACAGATTGTCGCAATAGAGACTTCGCTCAATTCTCTGAAAGGTTCAGTGTCGTAATGTGGAGACGATCGGTAGGAATCGGATTAGTTCTTGTTGGATTGCTTTCGGGGTTAGTCTCCGCAAAGAATCTATGGACGATTCAGTCCGCATGGGATGAGCTGGACAGTGTTAGTTTCGCAGGCATCGAATTTCTCGGAAGCCCCGGGGTCGCGGAAGTATTGCGAAGTCTCTGGCTGGAAAACCTGATCTCTTTAGTCGGTGCTGTTCTGTTTGCGATCTCTGGAATCGTTATACTGTCACGGTCGAAGTCGAGGTAAGACTCGATCAAAAGGAATAATGAAGAAAGTTGGATTTGTCAGCCTCGGATGCCCGAAGAATCTTGTCGATTCGGAAGTGATGATGGGCACGCTTGCCGAGGCAGGCTACGAAATTACGAATAATGCCGCTGATGCGGAAACGGTCGTCGTCAACACTTGCGGGTTTATTGAATCCGCAAAGCAGGAATCGATCGATGCGATCCTCGAGGCGACGGCATTAAAGGCCGAAGGTAAAGCGAAGCGCGTCATTGTCGCTGGTTGTCTTGTCGAGCGCTATCGCGATGACTTGATGAAGGAGCTGCCTGACGTTGATGCGTTCATCGGCACATCGCAGGTCGGCGAAATTTTGAAAGCTGCGGATGATCGGTTCGACGCGACGCAGTTGACCCTCTCGCCGATCGGGAATAAAACTGCAACGTACCTGTACGACTTCGACACGCCGCGGTACCGCGCGACCGAATCGCACACCGCCTTTATCAAGATCGCCGAAGGATGCGACCGCCCGTGCGCATTCTGCTCGATCCCCGGCATGCGAGGCAGCTTTCGCTCACGACGCTTTGGTTCGATCATTGAAGAAGCCCGGAACCTTGCCAAGCAGGGAGTAAAGGAGGTTGTTCTGATCGCGCAGGATTCGTCTCGTTACGGAGAGGACCTCGGCGAGGTGGACGCACTGGCTGCCCTGATCCGTGCTCTCGGTGAGATTGAAGATCTCGAGTGGGTTCGCGTCATGTATGCTTACCCAACTCACATTTCGGATGCGTTTCTTGCCGCGATGGCCGAGACCCCGAAGGCGGTCAAGTACCTCGACATGCCGCTTCAGCATGCTTCGAGAAACGTGCTCAAGCTGATGAAACGAGGCGGTAATCGGGAGAGCCTTGAGAGGCTTTTGGCTCGGGTCCGGGAAAAGGTTCCGGGTGTTGCGATCCGCACAACTTTTATTACCGGATTTCCCGGCGAGACTGACGAGGACTTTGAAGAACTGATGGCTTTCGTTCGGAATTGTCGATTCGATAATCTGGGTGTATTCACGTATTCGGACGAAGAGGGAACCGCGGCCTACGATCTACCGGATAAGGTCGATCCAAAGATAGCGAAGCAGCGGCGAAATCGTCTGATGAAAGAGCAGGCGAAAATCAGCAAAC
>JANPJL010000072.1:0-4260 GCA_031425495.1 Acidobacteriota bacterium | reverse complement strand
GGCGAGATCCTAAAGCGTCTACCGGGTATCAAATCCGACCCGGACGATCGAGTCGAGTTCGCAAAGCGCGTCGGCACGCTTCCAGCGCCGAAGACCGGCACCCGGCTCCCGGTAAAGTTTCCGTCGGACGAACAGCGAGGTACGCCAAAGGTGAATCCCGGTACTGTTCTGGATGTCGTCCGCTATTCGCCCGAGGGAGAGATCTCACTCGCTCCGGATCTCAGCATTACGTTCTCGCAGCCGATGGTTGCGGTCACGTCCCAGGAAGAGGCGGCGAAATTCGCTCCGGTAGAACTATCGCCGCAGGTTGAAGGGCGATGGCGATGGCTCGGAACCAGAACGCTGATGTTCGATACGGACAAGCGTTTCCCGATGGCGACAAAATTCACGGTCCGCGTTCCGGCCGGAACGAAAGCGGCAAGCGGTCAAACGCTGGGGAAAAATGTCACGTGGAATTTTACGACACCGCCACCCAAGGTAGAACAGATGACACCGAACGGCCAGGTAACGCGGCGTGATGTTTTGATATTTGTATCGTTCGATCAGGCGATAGATCCGGCAGCAGTTCTTCAAACGACATCTGTCACCGCGGACGGCCGCAAGATTCCGACGCGGCTCGCTACTCAGGCTGAGATCGATGGCGACGCGCACATCGCTTATCAAGCGAAACAGGCGCAGCCCGGACGCTGGCTTGTATTTCGTGCCCTCAATCCCGATGGTTCGACCGAAAATGCATTGCCGGCGCTTTCAAAGGTGACTGTGAGCGTTAATGCGGGTACTCCATCGGCGGAAGGACCGCTCCGTACCTTGAAGGCGCAGACTTTCACCTTTACCACCTTCGGCCCGTTCAAGTTTGCGAAGTCGTATTGCGCTTGGCAGGGGAACGCGAACTGCTCGCCGTCTCACGACTGGACTCTCGAATTTAACAATCCGATCGATGCTGCCCGGTTTGCGAAGGAGATGGTTAGCGTCGAGCCCAAGGTGGAAGGCTTAAACGTTTTCCCGTCGGGTAATCGTCTGCACTTTCAGGGGGGCTACAAAAAGGGGAACACGAACTACACGATCAAGGTCGACCCTGCACTCACCGACGAGTTCGGTCAGAAGTTGGATCGCCAGGTTACGACTATGATTCGTGTTGGGCCGGCCCCCCAGAACCTATACGCTCAGGGCGGCCCAATGAGCGTGCTCGATCCGTTCGGGAATCGATCATTTTCCATCTATTCAACGAACTTCGCCGCCGCTAGAGTTCGGCTTTATACCGTCGAGCCAAAGGATTGGACACAATACATTCAATACTTTCGGCGGCTCAACTATGACGACGGAAAACGCCCTGTAATTCCGGGACGCCTGGTTTCTGAAAAGGTCGTTCCGATCGCAAACAAGACTGGCGAACTTGTCGAGACTAGGATAGATGTTTCGCCGGCGCTCAACGACGGCTTTGGGAACGTCATCGTCGATATTGAACCGGCTGAAGACAGTTCGAAATCGCTTACGGTGCGCGGACGTGAGTGGCGGGTCGTCAGCTGGCTTCAGTCGACTCAGATCGGTCTCGACGCATTCGTCGACAATACCGAGCTTGTCGGTTTTGCCACCGAGCTGAGGACTGGGAAGCCACTGAGCGGTGTTGAGCTATCGATTTACCCGAACGACGCAGTGGTCAGCAGTCAGTTGTCGGTCGTCAATCCGGATCCGCAGAAAGGAATCCTCACCGAAGTGTGGGAGTGGGTAACGGGGACCGGTGGGCCGAACGCTGGCGAGGTCGAATCTTTCGACGGCGAAGGTGCGGAGATCGAGAGCGAGACAGTTCCCGCGGCCCAGACGAATAAGACCGGGTCGAACGGAATACTTCGTCTAACTCTTCCTGACTCGCAAAACGCGCCCAACATACTTATCGCACGTCGCGGCAAAGACGTAGCCTTCCTTCCCGAGAACTCTGATTACTACTGGCAAGACACGGGCAGCTGGCATAAGAAACCGGACCACGATTCTCTCCGTTGGTTCGTCTTCGATGATCGCGGCATGTACAAGCCGAAAGAAGAGGTGGCGGTTAAGGGCTATATACGTCGAGCGACGGGCGGGAAGCTGGGTGACATCGAGGGCCTCGGCGATGCCGCCGCAGGACTGACCTGGTCGGTGAAGGATGCTCGGGACAATGAGATCGCGAAAGGGACGGGTAGTCTGAACGCGTTCGGTGCTTTCGATTTCAAATTCACATTGCCGGACAATGCGAATCTGGGTCACGCGAGGATCGAGCTATCGACGAATAGTTCCATATCGGGAAATAGTCACGCGCACCAATTCCAGATCCAGGAATTTCGTCGACCTGAGTTCGAAGTGACGACGAAGGTCGAATCCGAAGCTCCGCACTTCGTCGGCGGTAAGGCGGATCTATCGGTCGAGGCGAAATACTACGCCGGCGGCGGGCTGGCGAATGCCGAAACAAATTGGACGGTGACCGCTACGCCGACAAATTACACGCCGCCCAACCGTGACGATTTCATATTCGGAACATGGGTTCCGTGGTGGGGGCATTACGATTCCGGTGGATACGGTCGCGGATCCGGCGGAGGAACGTCTCAGCATTTCAAGGGTGTGACCGACGCGAGCGGCAAGCATCTTCTCAAGATAGATTTCCAGTCCGTGAATCCTCCGAGGCCGTGCAGCGTGAGTGCTTCGGCATCGGTCCAGGATGTAAATCGCCAGACGTGGTCGAGCACGTCAACGCTGCTCGTGCATCCGGCCGATCTTTATGTCGGCATCAAGACGCCACGGACATTCGTCCAGAAGAGCGAGAAGATCATCGTTGAGACGATCGTTACAGACATCGACGGAAAGCTCGTCGCCGGTCGCAACGTCGAGATCAAAGCTGTCCTCAAAGATTGGCAGTTCGACAAGGGGAGCTGGAAGGAGGTCACGGTCGACGAGCAGATTTGCTCAGTGAAGTCGGCTGACGGGGTGGTCGGAGCGAGCTGTGAATTCATTGCGAAGCAAGGGGGACAATACACGATAACCGCGACCGTGATGGACGACAGCGAGCGATTCAACGAGAGTCAGTTCACCGTCTGGGTTCCGGGCGGAAAGACACCTCCGAAGCGAGACGTCGAACAGGAAGAGGTTCAGATCATTCCGTCGAAGAAAGACTACGCACCGGGCGATGTCGCGGAGCTTCTTGTGATCTCGCCGTTCACGCCGGCTGAGGGAGTTCTGACTCTGCGGCGAGACGGCATCGTGAAGACGGAACGTTTTTCGATGAAGGATTCGTCGATGACGTTGCGGATCCCGATCGACGAGAAATATCTGCCGAACATTTATGCACAGGTGGATCTTGTCGGAGCGGCGGCTAGGAACGACGAGACAAACGATGGCCGGCAAGATGCCGGCGTTCCAATGCGACCCGCATTCGCGAGCGGCAATATCAATCTCGCGATATCGACTGAATCACGAAAGCTGATTGTTACCGCCGAGCCGGCGGACAAGACGCTGGTTCCCGGAGGGACAACAAAAGTAGAAGTGACCGTTAAGAATAACGGGGGCGAGCCTGCTGCGAATACGGAAGTGGCCGTGATCGTTGTCGACGAGAGCGTACTCGCATTGTCGCGTTATTCGGTCGCCGATCCGCTAAGCATTTTCTACACGGCTCGCGCGATGGGTGTGACTGATCATCACCTCCGGAAAGACGTCCTTTTGGGGAACCCGGAGGATGCGAAGAATTCACCTCCGCCGCCTCCCGCTGCTGATGTAGTGAGCTCGACGGAGGCTAGTTCGGTGAGCGCGCGCCAAATACAAGGTCTTCCAATTGCCGGAAGGGGTGCGGGAACGAAGATTTCGTTCGGTATTTATGACATAGCTGGGGGAAACGCCGCTCCGGATACTCCCATCACCGTCCGAGAAAATTTCAACGCACTCGCAGTCTTCGCGCCGTCAGTCAAAACTGATTCGAATGGACGTGTAAGTGTCGATGTGAAGCTGCCCGACAATCTCACGCGTTACCGGATCACGGCCGTCGCGGTGGATACCGGTAAGCGATTCGGGAAAGCAGAATCGGCGATCACCGCGAAGCATCCGCTGATGGTTCGTCCGAGTGCTCCGAGGTTTATGAACTTCGGAGACAAGATCGACCTCCCCGTTGTCATTCAGAATCAGACCGATCAGGACATGGCCGTTGATGTCGCGATCCGTGCAACGAACGCCGCCGTAGGACAGGCTGTTAGCCTGTCCGAGCGGACTGACAGTCCGCTCTACACTTACGGCAAGCGAATT
>JANPJL010000071.1:0-3657 GCA_031425495.1 Acidobacteriota bacterium | reverse complement strand
CGACATCGTCAAAAACTGGTACGACAAAACGCTCGGCACTCCGTACGAAGGCACCGAGCCGCCCGAGCTTTATCACAGGTACGTCGGCCACGATAACAACCGCGATTGGTACGCGTTCACGCAGGTCGAGACGCAGCTCACGGTCGATAAAATTCACAACGTCTGGCACCCGCAGATCGTCCACGACATCCACCAGCAAGGCGCGAACGGCGCACGGCTATTCCTCCCGCCGTACATGGCCCCGGTCGAGCCGAATGTTCCAAAGCAGATCGTCGATGGCTACACCGAGCTCGGCACATACATGGCCGACACGATGCGTAAGATCGGTTACCAGGGAATTACCACCAACTCGACGTACGACGCGTGGACACCCGCCCGCGCATATTCGCACTACCATGGCGGCGTGAGAATTTTATCCGAGACCGCATCGGCAAAACTCGCGACACCCATCACGGTCAAATTTGATGACCTGCGCGCGGGCTTAGGTCACGATGCGAAAAAAGAATCGGCGAACTTCGGCCCCGTGTGGAAAGGCGGCGAATGGAAGCTGCAGAACATCACCGACTATATGACGACCGCCGCTTTCGGTCTAATGTTTCACGCAGCCGACAATCGGGAGCGATGGCTGTCGCGGTTTTATGATATTGGGAAAGAAGCGGTAAGGCCGAGGGGAAAAGGGGAGCTGTCGGCATACCTCTTGCCGATGCCAAAGGAAGACGCTCGTGGAGGACCTTCTGCTGAGTTTTTTAGACGCAAGGAGCTGATGGCGATGCTCCATCGGGCGGGTGTGGAAATTTCGTACATAGGTAAATCGTTTGTTCACCAAGGCAAAACCATCGAGCGCGGTTCGGCGGTCGTTCGAATTGATCAGCCCTATGGCAATTT
This sequence comes from Acidobacteriota bacterium, assembly GCA_031425495.1. Classification (GTDB taxonomy): domain Bacteria; phylum Acidobacteriota; class Blastocatellia; order Pyrinomonadales; family Pyrinomonadaceae; genus OLB17. The sequence goes on along the minus strand of JANPJL010000071.1, from coordinate 2,772 downwards.
TGCGAAAGCATTGCTTGAACGACAGGTATACCCAGATTTGAAGGATCTAAACGGCAATCCGATTCCGCCCTACGACGTCACGGCCCATTCGTTACCGTTGCTCATGAACGTCGAAGCTATTCCATTATCCGATTCTCTCAAGGCGGAAACATTACCGGATTATCCGACGCACACAGGCGCATGCAGCAGAGGACCGGGATCTCCTGTCGACGCTATCTATCGTTCGGCAATGTCGTCGATGGACGAGGGATGGACCCGCTGGGTTGGAGAGAAACAACTCGAAGTCGATTGCAAGACCATTCTGAAGACCGTCACAGCAAACGACATCCGTTCCGGCAAGCTGCCCGAGAATTCAATCGTCTTCCCCGACCAATCCGCCAACCAAATCCTCAATGGCTATGCGAAAGGCTCGATGCCGGATGAGTACACAGCAGGTGTCGGGAAAGAAGGTGTCGAAAATCTGCGAAAGTTTGTCGAGGCGGGCGGAACGCTCGTTTTCCTAAACCGTTCGTCGAACTTCGCCATCGAGCATTTCAATCTGCCGGTGAAGGATGTGACACGTGGACTCGCACGCAAAGACTTCTTCATCCCCGGTTCGATCCTTCGCACCGAACTCGACCTGACGCACCCGGTCGCCAAAGGAATGCCGCAGCAGTCGATCGCGTGGTTTGAAAACTCGCCTGCGTTCGAGGTAGGACAGGCTGTTAGCCTGTCCCCGTCGGGAAATCAGCGTGTGGATGGTAACGAAGTAGGACAGACTAACAGTCTGTCCTACCGCATCATTGCTCGTTACCCCTCAGACCCCAAACAGATCCTCCTCTCCGGCTGGGCGCTCGGTGCGGAGAAGATCGCCGGGAAGGCAGCGCTGGTGGAATTCACGATCGGCAAAGGCAAGATCGTGTTGTTCGGCTTCCGTCCGCAGTACCGCGGGCAATCGCTGGCTACGTTCCCGCTGCTGTTCAACGCGATCAGTCAGTAAGAATGTTTTAGTTGCGGATTTACGCGGATGACGCGGATAAGAAAAGAATGATTGTCTTTCTTATCCGCGTCATCCGCGTAAATCCGCGGCGTAAATTCTCTTACAACCAGACCCTTCGAGATATCGAGCGGAATCTGATTCTTATTGGACTACCACTCAGTCAAACGAGGCGGCTGCGACTCCTCCTAAATAAGGAGGGGAGCTTTTACAGAACTACCACCCCGTCAGCCGAAGCGGCTGCCACCCCTCCTAAACAAGGAGGGGAGTTTTTTTGTGGTTAAATTCCGCACTCCGCATTCCCCATTCCGCATTCGGACACTTTCGTTGTATGCTGTCTCCACATTCACCACCGTCCCGAATATCACGTATATGAATCTCGATCTCCTTACTGTCTTTCTGATCATCGGCGGACTCGGCTTTGCTTTCCTGATCGTCTCGCTCGCCGTCGGGGACATATTCGAGATGTTCGGCGGTAGCGCCGACCTGGGTGATCCCGGTGTCGATTTCGGATTTCTGGACAGTCGTGTGCTCGCGGTATTCGTAACGGCGTTCGGCGGCTTTGGTGCGATCGCGGCTCAGATGGACTTTGGGCCGGCGGTGAGTTCGTTCGCCGGATTGTTGGGTGGCCTGTTCTTTGGCGGCATGGTTTCTGTTTTTGGAAGGTTTCTCATAGGCCAGCAGGCCTCGAGCAGCGTCTCGGACCAGGATCTTATCGGCCACACGGCGCAGGTGACCGTCACGATCAAGCCCGGCCAGATCGGCCAGATCACCGCGAAGATCGGCGACGAACGCGTCGAGAAGATCGCGCGCGCAAAGTCCGGAGCGGAGATAGCAACCGGTACGATCGTGACGATCGATTCGATCGCAGGTGATTCCGTTATCGTCTCGACTGAGGGTGGGGCGATCTATGATCGGTAAAAACGGTACCTGAGACTCTATACCTTTTTTTGAACGCGGATTTGGCGGATCAGGCGGATTTGGGCGGATCTGAAAACAATTCTGCTACTGCTGAGAAACTATGTCTCGCGAACGCACTCCAAAAAAATCAGATCCGGAAAATCCGCCTAATCCGCCCGATCCGCGTTCAAAAAGACGCTTAGAGGAACTCAGCGTAATCAACAACAATTGAGGTAAAACATGTTCGACCTTTCCACACTCCTGATTCCGGTCATCATTCTCGTCATCGTCATCGCGGCACTGATCGCGTTGATGCTGATCAGCCGCAACTACATCAAGGTTTCGCCGAATCAGGCCGCTGTGATCTCGGGCCGTAAGCGAAAGCTGGCCGACGGATCCGTCGCCGGTTATCGTCTCGTCCGTGGCGGTGCGACACTTGTATTTCCATTCCTCGAGAAGGTCGAGTATCTCGATCTGAACGTCATCACTGTCCCGCTCGCGACGCAACGGGCCTATACCGTGCAGGGTGTGCCCGTCTCCGTGAAGGCGGTCGCGAACGTGAAGATCAAGGGTGACGATTCGAGTCTGCGGGCTGCATCCGAACGGTTTCTCGGTATGCCTCAGCAGGTGTTTCACCAGCTTGTATTCCAGACACTCGAAGGCCATCTCCGAGCGATCCTCGGTACGCTGACAGTTGAAGAGATCAACAACGATCGCCAGAGTTTTGCGCAAAAGCTTTTGACCGAAGCCGCCGGTGATCTCGAGAAAATGGGTATCGGACTCGACGCGTTGACGATCCAGGAGATATCCGACGAAGAAGGTTATCTCGACGCACTCGGCAAGCGGCGAACAGCGGAAGTAAAACGCGACGCCGAGATCGGCCAGGCCGAAGCGAA
>JANPJL010000070.1:0-34859 GCA_031425495.1 Acidobacteriota bacterium | reverse complement strand
TCGAGCCGCTTTGCGCATTCGACTGCGCCGTGGCCGTACGCGTCCGCTTTAACTACCGCCATGTATTTAACGGCCGGCCCGACAAAACTTTTGACGGAGCGAAAATTAAAGGCGAGGTTCTGAAGGTTTATCTCTGCCCATGTCGGTCGTCGCGAAGGGAATTCAATCATCTGATTCGATAGAAAGGTTAAAACGCTAAATTCGATGCTTAGAGGTGAGGTTAACTGTCGCAAACGCGACCCCTGAAGCAAGTTCTCCAATATCTTAAGGCATCACCTCTACTCAGTTGCCGTCTTGGTTTAACTGTCTTGGTCTCGACCCCTAATGTGAATGTTAAAGCGGGATATTGCCGTGTTTCTTTGGCGGATTCGAATCACGCTTATTTCGAAGCAGTGACAATGCCCTGATAAGCTTCGGTCTGGTAGCAGCCGGCTCGATAACTTCGTCGATAAAGCCACGCTCTGCGGCAATGTATGGATTAGCGAACTTGTCATTGAATTCATCGACGATCCGCTGCCGGTCATCGTCTGGATTTGCTGCTTCGGCCAACTCTTTTCTATACAGGATCCCGACCGCTCCTTCGGCTCCCATCACGGCGATCTCTGCGGTTGGGTACGCAAAATTGATGTCCGTTCGTATATGCTTCGACGCCATGACGCAGTACGCTCCGCCGTACGCCTTTCGGGTAATGACGGTGATCTTCGGCACCGTCGCTTCTGCGAATGCGTAGAGAAGTTTCGCTCCGTGGCGAATTATACCGAGGTGCTCCTGATTAACGCCCGGCAAGAAACCCGGAACATCTTCGAAGGTTATGAGGGGGATATTGAAGCAATCGCAAAATCGAACAAACCGGGCAGCTTTTACAGACGCGTCGATGTCGAGTACGCCGGCGAGAAACGCGGGCTGATTCGCCACGATTCCTACCGAACTACCGCCAAGCCTCGCGAAGCCGACGACGATGTTCGGAGCGTAATGCTCATGAACTTCGAAGAAATACCCGTCGTCGACAACCGGTCTAATTACATCGCGGATATCGTAGGGCTGGTTCGACGATTCCGGTACGACCGAGTTCAGTGCCGGATCCCTTCGATCTGACGGATCGTTGGTAGCTACAAATGGCGGGTCATCCAAATTATTTGACGGTATGAACGAAAGCAGCTCGCGAGCAATTCTCAGCGCATGTTCGTCAGACTCCGCAGCGAAATGAGCAACACCTGACTTTGTGTTGTGCGTCATCGCGCCGCCGAGTTCCTCCTTCGTCACTTCCTCGTGGGTAACGGTCTTGATCACATCGGGGCCGGTGATGAACATGTATGAAGTGTCCTTCACCATCACGTTAAAGTCCGTGATCGCCGGTGAGTAAACTGCTCCGCCCGCACACGGTCCCAGAATGCAGCTGATCTGCGGGATCACACCGCTCGCGAGCGTATTCCGAAGGAAGATGTCCGCGTAGCCACCGAGGCTGACGACCCCTTCCTGGATCCGTGCGCCGCCAGAGTCGTTAAGCCCGACAACCGGTGCACCCGTCTTCATGGCAAGGTCCATTATCTTGCAGATCTTCTCGGCGTGGGTTTCCGATAACGAGCCGCCAAAGACCGTGAAATCCTGAGCGAAGACAAACACCTCGCGACCGTCGACCAGGCCATGGCCCGTGACGACACCGTCTCCCATAAATTTTTGGGTTTCAAGACCAAAGTCGGTCGAACGATGCACTACAAATTTATCGAATTCTTCGAAGCTGCCGTCGTCGAGGAAGAAGTCGATACGCTCGCGGGCCGTCATCTTGCCGGCGGCCTTCTGTTTCTCCGATCGGGCGGGGCCGCCGCCAACTTCGGCTTGACGGGACCTTTCTTCGAGACGCTCAAGTTTGTTCATCGGACGAGATTCGGGTTTCATAGGAAAGGACTGACGTTACGATATTCTAACGTAAATCGCATGCGGTGCAATCGGTGCGGCGAACACCGTTTTGCCGCACCTCGCATTTCCAAACGCCGAATGATAAAACTAACGACGAATGGACGAAGTTCGCAAAATCACAAGTCGCGATAACGACCGACTGAAAGAGGCCCGACGCGTCCGGGATGGCAAGGATCCAGGAAGGATCTTTATCGAAGGCGTTCGGCTCGTCAGGGAAGCTGTTCATTCCGGTATCGCGATCGGCGACATTTTTATCACCGGCGAATCAAAGTCTAAATTGGGCGAGTTGATCGGCTCTGCGCCATGCGACGCCGTTTACGAACTAAATGATCAAGCATTTCAATCGATCTGCGACACCGTTAACTCGCAAGGTATTATCGCGATCGCCCAACGACCGGTCGCTACGTTCGAGACACTCGAACTAGCCCTCGCAAACTCGACGGTTCCGCTCCTCGTCGTACTTCACGGAATCAGTAATCCTTCTAATCTTGGAGCGGTTATCCGCACGGCGGAGGCGGCGGGCGTAGGCGGAGTGATAGCTTCGGTCGGTTCAGCGGATGCGTTTTCGGCAAAGAGTATTCGAGCTGCCATGGGTTCAAGCTTCCGACTGCCGATCGTCTCGGGCAGCACCTTTGAGGATGCTCTGGCATTTGCGGAGGGCAACGGTCTCAGCGTCGTCGCGGCGGATATCAACGCCAATCTCTCGTATACCGAGTTCGACTGGCGCCGGCCAACGATGCTAGTCGTTGGGTCGGAAGCACATGGGCTGACAGTTGTTGAGCGTGAGCGGATCGCGGATCTCATCCTGATCCCAATGGAGCCAGACGTCGAGAGTCTCAACCTGGCGGTCGCGTGCGGTGTAGTTTTATTCGAGGCAAGAAGACAGCAGTTCCAGCGCTAACGGACCGGGGACGACAAGTTCGAATTAGTATTGGAATTGGAACTGGCGTTCGAATTTGTATTCGAGTTCGCTGGCATGGCGGAGTTTGCCGCGGTCGTCACGTCTCTTGTAAACGACTCGGTCGCCTGAGGACTCTCGATTATCGCCAGGGCCATTGATATTTCCATCGCGAGTGTCTTCGCATTCTTCGGATCGGCGGATGCTAGTCGACTCCTTGCTTCATTGAAAGCTCGTTTTGCTTCCCAGTACTTTCCGGTGAGCATCGACGCCCGACCCATCAGAAAATAGTCTTCGGCGGTTTGCATGCTGGCAGGATTTGCGTTGAGGTACTTCACCGGATCGCGGTCTACTTCACGTCGCCCGTCTTCGAAGGCGGTTAACGAAATGTTCGTGCTCTTCATATCGCTTAGCGCGGGCGTCTGTACGATCGGCTCTGGCACCGGCTGCGACTGGACCCATGCATAATAGCCAGCCGCGCCCAGGATTCCTCCTATAAGCAGGAATACTACTGCTGACAATAATTTTGAAGCGAGACCCGGAGTAGTTTCTTCGACGACGTCGTCCGAGTACGCGCGCGTCTCAGTCGCAAGCTCGGGCTGACGCGCGGGAACTATCACGCTGGAAGACGAGTAATCCTGAAGGTCGGGTTTCCGCTCATCTACCAAGCTCTCTTCCTCTGCGTCCTCCATGAGATAGGGTTGGTCGTCCAGTTCTTCGGCCTCTACCGTCCTGCTATTCGAGAGCTCCGCCCCATTTTCCTGTACCTGTTCGCTATCGCCGGCCACCTTGCTGTCGAAGGGCGATCGAACACCCGCGAGTGTAGCCTCCTCTTCGCTCTCGCCGCGGAGCCCGGCGGCCGCCGAAAATTCTTCTGCAGGTTTCCCGGAGACACGTACGACGACGGCGGTAAGATTGTCTTCCGCACCACGTTCGTAACAGATCTCCTTTATCCGAGAGCATTGCTCGGCCAGATCAGATCCGTCAGACAATATCTCGCCTAGTTCGCCATCGCCGATATGACGCGTCACACCATCCGAGCAAAGCAAGAATGTCGTGCCCGGTTCTACCATGATCGTCTTCAGCTCTATCTCGACATCGCTTTCTGCACCGAGGGCCCGGCTTATTACATTCTTGCTCGGATGATTAATCGCCTGTTCGGGCGTCATCCTTCCCGCACGAACTTCTTCTTCGACTACTGAATGGTCGTCAGTTTCCCGTCTCAGAACACCTGCATGATCGAGGCGGTAAACACGCGAGTCGCCGACGTGTCCGATCGTCGCGATATTTCCATAGACATGGAGAGCCACTATCGTCGTGGCCATGGATGCAAGTTGCGGCAAGTCTGTCGCCATTTGATGGATCGACGAATTCGCACGGTCGATCGCTGCACGCATTACATCCTCGGCATCAAGATCGGCCGTCAGGTGAATGAACGCCTCGCCTAGGATCTCCATCGCCATTTGCGAAGCTACATCGCCAGCCTGCGCACCGCCGACGCCGTCGGCCACAGCATAAACACCGCGCTCTTCGAGGATAAGGAATGAATCTTCATTCTCGGGACGCTTTTCGCTCAGGCCACGGTCGGAAACCGAGGCGGATGTAATGTTAAAGTTATTCTCCATCAATGAGTCTCCGGGCGGCCTAATAACAGGGGGCGAGAACGTGAATGCTAAGGCAGAGCATCAACTTCTGCCTGGCGACGATCCATCGCGTTGCGGTGCGAGAACGCCATCAGCATGCCGAGCATCGCAAAACTCGTGATCAGCGAGAATCCGCCATGGCTGACGAACGGCAGCGTGATCCCCGTCATGGGCAACGCCCGTGTAATTCCGCCGATATTGACCAGTGCTTGAAATCCGATGAACGCCGCGAGCCCGATAGCGCAAAGCTTGCTGAACATGTCGCGACAGTCCAGAGCCGTTCGAACACCTGCGCTTACCAGTACGATTAGCGCAAAGGTTACCAACAAACCCCCGAAAAGTCCAAGTTCTTCCGCGAGGGCGGCGAAGATGTAATCGGAGTCTGCGACGGGAATCAATTCGGGATATCCGAGGCCTAATCCGCGCCCCGTTGTTCCGCCTGAGGCGAGCCCGAACGTCGCCTGCGCCGGTTGGAACGCGAGGACGTCGAACCACGCGTCGACGTTAATAGTCCTTTGCAGATCCGGATCTTCGGCGAGCATCTGCGGCAGACCGGGGTCCTTCTCCACCAGGCGCTTGTAGTAATCGTCGTAGTCTTCTTTCCACCACGAAGTTTCAGGCGTCGGTGGATTGAATCCGTCAAGCCATAGATGGAAACGCTGCTGGATCCGGTCTGGCAAAACCTGTTTGACGGGCTTCGCCAGCGTCGGGAGGAGCGGTATGCTGCTCTGGGTTTTTTCCGGGAGTGCTCCGACCACCAGTATTCCCACGACCAGCATGACACTTCCAACAAGAACGAATCTCTGTGAGAACCTACGGACCGCGATCAAATAAAGCGTCGCGTACACTCCGCTGAAAACCATCATCTGTCCGAAATCCTTCAGCACGAAAAATGGCACGAAGGGAAGTGCGGCCATGAACACGAGCGGGACAACATCCTTCGCACGCGGCAATCCCCAATAAGTTCGGGCAAGATTTTTATATAGGACCGCAAGCACCGCTGCGAATCCGACAAGGAACGGGATCTTTGCTAATTCCCAGGGTGTGAGATTGCCGCTGAATTTTCCGGCTCGAGAAGTTATCGCTGCAAATATCAACGGGCCCAGTGCAAGAAGTACGATGAGGAATCCGTTCTGCTGCAAGATCTCCAGGACCTTTTCTCTTTGGATCAGCATGAGAGCAGCTATCAATCCCAGAATTCCAAGGAGTGGGTTAATAGTTTTCCCGGATAACAAGACACCCCAAGTCGTTTCCTCTGATGGTCGCGGAGTCTCCGTCGAAAGATCCACCGGCGATGGCGGCGTCGGCGGAAGCCCCATTATCTGTTTCTTCTCGGCCGTGTAATTTTCCTGGATGTAATGTAGCTGGAGCGCTTTTATTTTTTGCTGTCGGGCCTCGGCCTTATCTCGTCGGGAAATATACTCGGGATCGCTAAACAGCCGATACTGGACGGTCAATCCGATCGAGAAGAGTAAGATCGCCGTCGTGTAGAGTGTCCAGTTTCCCTGGTACCCCGCGAAGCGTTTTAGAAAGATCGGAACGACGGCGAGGAGACTGAGAATTCCAATATTGCGAACGGCGCTGATCCACGAGGTTTCGAAGCCGCGGATCAATCCGCCGTAATAAATGGAATAGTGCGAGATCGCCGCCAGCATGACGATCAGTATGAGAATGAAGAAGTGTGATGAAGTGCGATTTTTCAAAGCTTGATCAGAATTTGAGTCTTGTCGTTTTGTATTGTGGTCCCTTCGAACCACCCCATACGAAACTACCGTCTCTTTCGTGCCGGTTTTGTCGCGACCGGCTTAATAGGTTGTGGCTTCGGCTTATATTGATCGCCCAGCAGCCCAAGCTCGCGTGCCTTCAATATCACATTCGCAGCGATCGGAGCCGCGGTACGCGATCCGTATCCGCCGCCTTCGACCACGACCGAGATTGCCAGCGTCGGACGTTCGAGGGGTGCGATCGTGATAAACCAACTGTCGGTCCGCTCATACATTACCGGCGCCTGGTAGTCCTCCCACTTTCCCGCAGCGTTCTTTCGCCGCCGCTTCTCGGTTTTCAGTTTCCCCGTCTTTTCGTCGTAGAGCGGAGCCTGCTTTTCCGCGGTTCCGGTTTTGCCGCCCGTTCGAATCCCGGTCCCAGCAAGCTTGGCTGAGATCACAACTCCGGTTCCGCCGGGTTCTTCAGTCACCGTCGACATAATCGTTCGAATTTGTGCAGCCTGCTGTGGCGAGAGAACCTGGGCGAACATCTGCGGAGGCTGATCGAGCTCGATTCGCGGCTTCATTAGCTTTCCTTCCATATTGGCCGGAACCGCGGCGATCATCGCCATTTGAAACGGTGTCATCTGTCCGGCATATCCTTGCCCCATTCCTTGAATGCCAAGGTCATAAAGTGAAATATCATTACCGGTTACCATCGTCGACTGCTGTGGTGCGATCGATCCCGCAATTGCCGGATTGCTAGTATTGAGGACGTTCGGGAAAAACTTTTGCATCAGGGCTTCGTCAGGTGTGTCGACCGCCCCGATCCCGAGAAGCTGAGCCGTTTCGCGGAGTCGATCGCGGCCGAGTGCGATCGCCAGCTGCGAAAAATATTGATTGCTTGAAACCTGATAGGCAAACTGAATATTTTTTTCCTGGCAGCCGCCATCGCAAACACCTCCAACGGAACCATCCTCGCCGAGCTTCTGGGTGGAATCCACGATGGGCCGGGAGTTTGGTGTCGGCTTGAATCCGCCGGGAAAGCTCGGGAACAGCAGGTCCTGTTTTCCGGCTCGGAACGCTGAGATCATCGTAAACGTCTTGAAGGTCGAGCCGGGTACGTAGAACTCGCGTGTCGCGCGGTTCAATAAAGGCTTGTCGCGTTTGTTGCCTTCGAGCTTTAAGTAATCTTCGAGGTTTTGCGCCTCGGCGAGATTGAATGACGGGTTTGAATACATGGCGATGATGTCGCCGGTCTGCGGATTCAATACAACGATCGCACCTTTCTTACCCTCTAGCTGAGAGGCGACATACGCTTGCAAGTCTCGGTCGAGAGTCACCTTTACATCCTTCTGCTCGTCTTCGGGACGCTTGATCCGCGTTAGCACCTCCCACGCTTCGGGTGCGGGGTCCGCGGAGCGCCGATAGAGCGTCCGTTCAAGCCCCGGTGTTCCGCGCTCGGTCCCGAGAATATGGGCCATTTCCTTTTCAAGTGCAAAGCCGCGAACGATGTCGCCGTCAGCGTCGAGTTTGTAGTAAGCAAGTGCGGAACCGAGTGTGCCGTTTCGATCGAGCATCCATCCACGCAGGTTCGCCGCGGTAGTCCTGCGGTTTCGCATGTCCTTGTATGCGAGCGCCTGAAACTGCGCGTTTGATTCGTCAGCAAAATACGTCCAATAAACCTGAAACCCGAAGACGGAAAACGCGAGTAGGATAAATACGATCTGCCAGACTCGGATACTGCGGTTCGCTATGGTCTGCGTCAGGCGCTTCTTCACCTCGCGCGGCAGGTCGCGTTCGTAGAGAAACTTTGGGCGGCTGAAGTTGTCGTAAAAGGTAAGAACGAGAAATCCGATCAGTACTCCGACACCGACGATGTAAACGATGCTCAACCCCGCCGGCGTCCTTTCCAGAACCTGGCCGCCGAAAATGGCTTCGGGCCTAAGCTTGTTCCAATCGATCTGTATGAGGAATCCTGGAATGATCATCGGTGGTGGGCCCCGTCCCGAGGGTACGATACCGTCATCAATTTGGTTTCTCCAGCTCGGTCTCAACGAGATCCGCCGGTCGTTCGTCGTTTGTGACAACTGGACGTAATATCTCGGTCTTTTTCGAAAACTGAAACTCGCCAACGGTAAACGCTTCGGTCGGCGCGTCCGGCGAAACTCTGACCTCCTCGTGTTCGGTGGGTTTAAAATTTAACTCGACATCGATCGCTCCGAATTTGAGCTTGTCACCCGCGGCGAGAACGATGGCCTTTCCATATGCGATACGCTCATCGTTGAGGTAAGTTCCGTTCGTCGAGCCTGTGTCCGCCACGACGAGTTTGGCTTCCGAGTTCAGCAAAAGGGAAGCATGCATTTTCGACACGCTCGTATGATCGATAGCGAGGTCATTTTCTTTCGTCCTTCCGACCGAGAGTCGCTTGCCCTCCTCTAGATTGAACACTTTCTCAACAGGTCCGATGCCGGCATCGAAACGAGCAGACAGACTCCCGGTATTCAAATGACGCTCCGGCTCGGGAATCAGATGCGAAATATTTGCCGCAGGAACGGTGACATTAAGTTCAGCCTCGCCATCTTCTTTGTGGAACTCGTCGAAGCTTACGAATAGCTTTACTCCCTGAGTAAAGTAGTCGGGTTTCGCTTCCAATTTTAGTGGAGCATATGTGTAGTAACGGTTGTCGCTGATATGGTCGACCGCGGCGGTCAGCAGCTCGTGCTCGAGTTTTCGCAGGCTCGCGTCGGAGTCTGTCGAGAACTTATCCCACTGCATTTTGAGCTTGATGTTATGCGGCACGAACTTCTCACCATCGGAGTTCGTCTTTACCTCCGCATCGAGAAGCATCTTCAGACGCTCTATCAACCCGCTCGTCGCGAGACTACTTGACGGACGCCAACCTCGGCCCGTGAGTTTATCCAGCGTATCGCCGATCCGAGTCAGTGCTCCCTGGACCAGCCAGTCGGGCGTGATGCGTTTCTTTTGGGTCTGCGGGTTATCCGACATTCAAGGACTCAGTACGAATCGCGAACAAAATTTGTTGCCATTCTATAGGAAAGGAATAGTGATTTAAAGACGTCCTCATGCGGCTGTCGTATCTTTCGGTTGCGGGGCTCATATGCGAACATCGTCTTAGCCATGAGTAACTTTGCATGGATGTTCATTCTCGTCCTTCTGCTTACCGCGCTCGGTACTGCGACGCTCGTCTTTATTACAGTCAAGTATTATTGGGGCGAACGGGGAACTCCTCCGCCCACCGGTGCGGAGCGGAGACGGCAAAGGGGTGACGAACTAAAGCTCCGTGCAAAGCAGATCGAACACGCGAAACAGAATCCAATCGTTAGCCGCCGACCTGAATTCTGGGACAACCGGAAGGTTCCGTAGGTCTAATGGAGCCTGGCGCAACAATACTGCCAAGGTCCTGGAAGGGGATCCTGCGAAGGAGAAATTCGTTGTGTAATTAAGGATTAAACGGTTTCGGCGGGAAGGCTATCGGTGTCCCAAGCGTCAAACTCAGTGTTGCGTGTTCGACTTTCGGCGTCGTCGTTTTCACGACGTTCGGTTATCCAGCCTTGGATCGTGCTTTCGACACTGCGTTCTTTCTTTCTGTTTGCTTTTTTTTCCTCGACGGCGTCCGGCATGGGTGATTTTGTTTCGCTTTCTTCCCGCTTGATTACCTTTATCAATGGCTTCTTCATAAAAGTGATGAAGTGCGGCGGACCGCACGCGAGGATAACGTCCTCGTCTTCTTCGCTGAATTATTCTCCTTTCCAAGTTCGAGCAGATCTCCGGGTTGGCACTCGAGCGCACCGCACATTTTCTCCAGAGTAGCGAAGTTCATTCCGAGGGCACGATCTTTTGTGAGTCGCCACAGAGTCGTATAACTAATGCCCGCAGCCCTGGAGAGCCAGTACAGAGATTGTCCCCGCTCGCGCAACACTTCATCGATCCTGAACTTTATACCGTGATCCATAATTATTTTTTCCGGAGGACTGGGTTTTACCGCTCTATGGTTAATGCCCCGTGCGAGCAGAAAGTCATAAAGTATATTTCACATACACTATATTGTACATCCGCAATATATTTCATAGTTGACATATAGTCAAATGTCCAATATCCTTGCCCACATAGAGTTATAAGCTCACTCTTCTCAGATTTCACGGGAGTCCGCCCGCCTTTTCTGACATCCACAAGCTTCAGTCGGAGACGTCAGATGAGCACACTGGTTATAAGCAAGCGCCGTATTGATGGGGTAATGATTCTTGATCTGCAGGGAGGCATCCGCCTCGGCGCCGAAAACGCATACCTTCACAACGCCATTCGAAGTTTGGTAAATGCCGGCGAGAAAAAGGTACTGCTAAACCTTGGTCAGGTGACGAAGATCGATTCGAGTGGAATGGGTGAGTTGATCGCTGCCTGGACCACGCTCCAGACGAACGGTGGGGAAGTACGGCTCCTGAACCTGACGCAGAGTGTCGAGCAGTTGATGATGCTGACGAAGTTACTTACTGTTTTCGATACTTACGAGGACGAGGCAGATGCTCTCGCGAGCTTCAGGCCAGGGGCGGCAAAGCCGCTCGACGGAGATATCTGGAAGAGCGCGGAAGTCAGTTTTAGCTGAGAGCCAAGCTCGACCTACCGCTCAGCTTCAGCAGCATTCTCTGATCAGGCGTTTACTCAACGTGACAACGAGTAACGGGTTGGTCACGCCATTCTGTTACCCAACCTCGAACTTTCAACCTATAATATCGTATTGAAGGAAAGGGCCTGATCCTAGGCTGGACTCCGATGCGCGAACTTTCGTTGAGTAACTGCAGGCTGGATAAACGCTACGATGTACAGCGCGAGTTAGGTCGCGGAAGCTACGCCGAGATCTTTATCGCCCACGACACCATGGCGTCGCCCAGTTCGCCGCACAAGTGTGTCGTCATTAAGGCCTTGAACGTTTTTCTGCAGAACGATCTCGACCCCGATCTTGAGCGTACGCTGGTCGAGAACTTTCAGAACGAAGGTATCGCTCTTGATCGCGTTCGTCACCCGAACATCATCAGCCGCCTCGGTCATGGGACGGCTCGCGATCTCGCTGGAACGGTATTTCACTACCTCGTACTCGAGTATCTCGAGGGCGGCGATCTGCAGAAAGCCTCTCGCGTCGGGAATCTCTCGTTCAGTGAGGCGTTCAAGTATATCGAGCAGATTTGTGCGGGGTTGCGGCACGCTCATCGTCACAACATTATTCACCGGGATATAAAACCACAAAATCTTTTGTTGACGAAGGACCGCGATACGGTGAAGATCGCTGACTTTGGTGTCGCCCGCGTACATCTATCAGACTCGCCGATAACGCGTGTCGGCACGAACATCTACGCGCCGCCCGAACACAGTCCCCTAGATTTCGATGAGAACGGTCAGATGACAGTCGCGGCTTTAACGCCCGCCGCTGATGTTTATTCTCTCGCGAAATCGGTCTATGCCCTCATCACCGGCGAGGCGCCGCGGGCATTCGCAAACAAACAGATAACGGATCTGCCATTGACCTGGCGGGACAAGGAATGGTCCGAGGATCTGCGGAGGGTTTTGACGAAGGCCACCTCCCCGGATCCGACGACCCGTCAGCAGAGTGTGGATCAGTTCTGGTCCGACCTCGAGCCGGTCCGGCGAATCGCATATGACCTTGCAACAGCGACGAGCGCGCGTCCGAAGCTTAGTGAGACTCCGCAGGCTCACGTGTCGCGCGGCTATTCGCCGCTTGCACCGCAGCGTCCTCGGTTTGATACATCCCGCGAATTGAAGTTAAAGCATCCGTTCGCACCGCCTCCGATCGTTAGCGGTCCGACGGGGCCCAAACACGATGTCCCCGGCGAGATCAGATATCCCGCCGAGGTCCGACGCTCCTCATACTTAGACGCTGAACAGCAGCCGTTTGAGACCCCGCAGGATCGGAGTGTCCCGACGCGTGTAATGATCGAGGAGCCGGATCACGAACACGTGCGAGAAAAGCGAACTTTGCCAAGGCGCTTCGCTACCTTTGCTATTCTTTTGGTAATATTTGCAGGCGGTTTGTATGGAACTTCGGCGTTCCTTCGCAGCCGTGGGATAATCCCTCCGATATCGAGTCCGTTCGCCGATAAAATGGGTCGAGCAAACACCGATATCAATTTGCGGCCGGCTCCAAACGCAAACGACGATCCGATCGGGCTGGTGACAAAAAATTCGCGGGTGCGTATTTTGAGATCCCAGAACAATTGGTACCAGGTCGACGTTCTGGAACAGGGACGAGATCGCGATTCACCGCTGGCGACTAATCGCGGATGGCTGAACGGTAAGTATGTGGATCTGGATTGAGTGGTGGCGATCAAGGGATAACGGTCACGGGCTAAGAGAGCGATGAGTGTTTTAGACAAAGTAAGGCGATGGATCGACGGCGAAACGGCAGAACTGGTTCTTGAAGAAGCGGCTCGAGACGCACAGGTGAAACCGCGTTCGAAGGCCGAAGAGTTTATCGTCAAGATCGCACGCGAGGTCGAAGGCGTGATGCAGAGCGAGCTCGTTCCTCTGCCGCAGGGTACGTCTATTATCCCGAGCGAGTACGCGATCTTTTTGTCTGATGCTGACGATAAGGATTGGCAGGGTGTAAAGCGGCGAGGCCTCGAGCAGGGGCTGTATCACATACTCGCCGAGCGTGCGAAGGAAATAGCCGGGAAGCGCAAGCTTGAAACGAAATCCTTCGTGATCGAACTACGCGTCGACGGTACGCTCGAAAAAGGGAATGTGCGTGTCCAACATAGCTGGGAAGATTCGTCCGCCGGAAACAAAACTGGCGTTCTTGCGCGACCGAAGTCTGGCAAGCTGGATCAACCCCATAATCCGCTGCCGGCATCGCACAGACCGCCTGCGAAACCGACCAACCCGAATTATCCGCGCCGAGCTATCGAGGAAGCGTACACGCCTCCGCCAACCGCCCCGGACTTTACATCGAACCGCGCTTCGCAGCCTCTTTCCGGGATAGAACAGGCCGAGCCAATCCCACCCGAAGATGCCGAGGTGATGACGAACGTTCGAAAGCGGGCGGTGAGCGAACTGTACAAACTCGAGATATGGATGAACGGCGTGCGTCAGAATGTAGTGCCGATCTTTAACCGTGAGATCTCGGTCGGACGTGGTTCTCGATCTAAGCCGGTCGATATCACGCTTTCCGGCGATCCAGAGATCAGCCGAAAACACCTGACGTTGGGAACCGATGAGAACGGCTATTTCTGGGCGATGAACGAAGGGCGAAATCCAGCGGCCATCAACAATTTCGAATTACCAGCCGGACAAAAAGTGACGATCAATCCGGGCGTCAACCTCACGATTGGATCGTACGTGCTACGGATCCAGCCGGGTCAAAACAAATCGCAATAATAGTAATATGAGCCGGTCGAGCTGCGTTGTCCGAACGTCTCCTGGCTAATTGGCCGACTGCTCTATCTCTCGCTCGATCTGCGGGAGTAGAGAACGACGTAGACGGTAAACGTGTGCCTGAGCTTCTTGAAGTGCCGCTTCAGTTTCCGCTACGTTCCTGTCGGTCTGCTGGACGAGTTGAGTCAGACTTCGTTGCTCCGCGAGTAGTCTCTCTCGCCGGTTCTCCCGGATCTCGACCGTCTGAGTGGAGCCTACAAGTTGTGTCGACCGCTCGATACTTTGAGGGCGAAGATCGAGCTCCACCTGAGTCAATCGCGATTTTACCTGGATATGCTTTTCGATTAGCTCGGTGTGGGATTTCTGAAGCGTCGCGACACGCTGCTCGGAGCGAACGAGGATCTCGAGACCCAGAAGGAACCGTTGCTGCTTTTCCGTGAGGGTGAGGCCGCCGACCTTTTCAAATTTGTCGACAAACGATTTCAGTCTTTCGTTTAGCTGCTTCACCGATCGGGAAATGTTGCTAAGTTCCATCGCGATGCTTGCGACTGGGTCGAGCGTAACCGCTTGCTGTGGACCCGCGTAACCCGCACGATCGGCCTGGGCCGATACTGAACAAACGGAAGCGATGATAAAGGTCAGCAGGGGTAGAATCTTCGTTCTCATGCAAAGCTCCTTATTCGATAGAAGAAATCTGAGATGCTAACCGCTACCACGCCGGCACGATGACGATGTTGCAAAATCAGCCGGCCCGCCCGGTAGCTGGCGGGAATCTATTAGTTCAATCAATTCACTAAGCGCGACCTCAATGTTCTTCCTAAGTTCCGCAGTGTATCCAAAGGCGGTTGCGTTCACCATGTATTCCTCGCGGTCAAGGATAGCGTAGCTGTAGTCAGGCCATACAAGTACGTCGATATCAAGGTCGACGTAATCGACGACGTCGTCTGCGAAGATCGGCGGCATGGATATGTTGCAGTAGAAATTCCGAAGGTTGCCGGAGGGCTCGTGAAATCGAAAGACGTTGTACCAACGGTCAAACCAGAAAGACTCGTACGAGATCGTACCTTTCGCGATGAGGCCCAGGTCCGCGTGTTCCACATTGGAATCGAATTCGCCTACGAGCGTGAGAAGGGAATCATCGCCATCGATGAGTTCGCATTTCCAGCTACGACGGATCGAGCCATCATACTTACGCGAATTGACCGTGATCATTCGGCTGGTGGGCGAACGATAAGGACGGAGCACGGAGCGTGATGTACGACTGAATCCGAAACCGATCCCAGGAGCAGACGTTCCCACCGGCTGTATCCATGCGAACCCAGGACGATAATGTCAGGGCGCATCGCTTCTGCGGTTTCGACTATTCTGCTCTCAGGCGAGCCAAATAAGACTTCGCTCGAGATCGCGAGATTTCTTCCTTCAAAATGGGACTTGATGAGCTCTTCGGTTCGAGCCAGGACTTTGACGGCATTTTCGCGAGCTGTCTTTTCCAGTTCGCTTGTGTCGGGAAGGTAACCGCCGTATAAGTCGATGGCCATCGGGACCGCCATGTCGACCACACTCACGATCTTGATCTCGTCGCCGTCTGAAAGTGCGAACCGTCGCAGCATCTCCGCAGCAGCATCACTCTGCTTGGCCCCGTCCGTCGCAAACAATATCTTCATACTTCAGCTCCCCGCCGACTCGCGTTTTTACGAGGCTATTCTATATCGAGACCCGTCAAAACAGTAGAGGAGATCAGCCGAAGATCTTTTGCAGAAGCTGCTTCAGCATCAACGCTTCCGTATCTGTCAGCCCCGACAAAGTTTGCTCCTCAAATCCTTCCCACGCCTGTTCGAGTGCGGAGCGAACGTCACGGCCCTTTTGCGTCAAAAAAATGCGCGTTGACCGGGCGTCGTCTTCGTACCTTGCCCGGGTGGCGAAATCGTTCTCGAGGAGTCCGCCGAGGATCTTGTTTACCGTTGGTGGCGAGAGATTAAGTTTCGCGGCGAGGTCGATCTGCCGCTGACCGTCGAGCTTCCAGAGCTCCATCAAAACGAAGACCTGTCCGCTATGAAGGCCGACCGAGTTGACGTGCTTTTCGAGCGCGTTCTTATGGGTCGTCGTAGCTTTAGCCAAAAGGTATGCTGCTGTGTCTTCGAAGCGCATAAAAGGCTTAAGTGCTTATACTACAACTGCTTTAAGAATTCAGTTGCTGTCTAATAAGTAACGATTAGCCGTCTAATAAGCTACCATTAGGGGGCTAATAATCAAAGCTGAGAAGGGTAACCTAAGTTTTAAGCGTGTAGAATATCTAGGTATGGAAAACGCCGAACGTTTAAGGAACGCCAGGAACGAACTGCTTAAACTCCACAAGAACCTCGTTGATCATGAACGAGCTATCTGGGAGGGAATTTACGGCCCCGCGACTCCCGGGCAGTTTTTGAATGTGTTGATCGAAGATCCTGACTTTAGCTGGTTGAGAAAGTTCTCGACTTTGATCGTCGAGATCGATGAGATGTTCGCGCAAAAGGACGGCTATCCCGCCGGGACGGTCGATCTGCACCTAAAGAAGATGCGTGAGCTGATAGCGATGGAAGATGAGGACGAGGAATTTAAGGCTAAATACCAAGCCGCGCTACAGCAGGATCTAGATGCGGCAGCACGGCAGGGTGATCTAAGATCAATACTTGGTTAATGGTGTCTACGATCGACCGCTCTTCTGCCAGTCTGACAAAAAGCCTTCGAGCCCTTTGTCCGTTAAGGGGTGTTTTACCAACTGTTGGATCACTTTGAAAGGGATAGTTGCGACGTCAGCTCCGGCCAGGGCGCAGTCAACAATGTGAACAGGGTGACGGATCGATGCCGCTAAGACTTCGGTCGCGAAGCCGTAGTTGTCATAGATCTGCACGATCTGCGATATGAGCTGCATTCCGTCCGTGGCGATGTCGTCGAGGCGTCCGATAAATGGCGAGATGTACTTTGCACCCGCTTTCGCCGCGAGGATCGCCTGGGCCGCGGAGAAGCAGAGCGTGACATTTACGCCGGTACCTTCTGCGGTAAAAATTCTCGTCGCTTTCAATCCCTCTAACGTCAGCGGACATTTGACCACGACATTCGGCGCGATCTTCGCGTATTCACGACCTTCCTTGAGCATCCCCTCGGTATCGAGTGCAGTGACCTCCGCCGACACATCGCCTTTGACCATTTCGCAGATCTTGGCGATGTGTTCTTTGAAGTCTACATCGCCTTCTTTCGCCACGAGGGAAGGGTTAGTGGTTACACCGTCGATGAGGCCGAGCTCATTCGCTTCGCGGATCTCGTCCAGATTTGCTGTATCGATGAAAAATTTCATAATTCTATTTCGCTATTCTAGTTCAACGATCCGACTGAGACAAAACACCGCCATTGGCCGTCACTGGATTGGTCAGTATTCCGATCCCCTCGATCTCGACTTCACAAACGTCTCCGGGTTCCAGCTTCGAAACACCCGACGGTGTACCTGTCGCGATCACGTCACCTGCCTTCAAGGTCATCTGCCGGGAAATGTACCGGATCAGAAACTCGACCGAGAAAACCATTTGGGACGTCCGCCCGTCCTGCTTGATAACGCCGTTGACACTCGTCAAGATTCGAAGATCCGAAACGTCCAGTTCCGATTCGAGATGCGGTCCGATCGGACAGAACGTGTCGAATGATTTTCCTCGAGTAAATTGAACGTCCGCCCGCTGTATGTCTCGAGCTGTCACGTCGTTAAGGCATGCATAGCCCAACACATACTGGAACGCGTCCTCACCGTCGCCGATATTCTTACAATCGCGTCCCATCACCACAGCCAGCTCGCCCTCATGTTCTACCTGACTCGATTGTGACGGTATTACGATCGCATCTCCACTCCGGATAATGGCTGACGGAGCCTTGAGAAATAACAGTGGTGACTTGGGGACATCGTTTCCCAATTCCTTAGCATGATCGGCATAGTTGCGACCTACGCAGACGATCTTGGAAGGGAAGCTTGAGAATTCAATTTTCATATTGATAGGATCCTACGGAACCGTTTCCGAGACGACCTCGCTGGGTTCGCTAACATTGCCTGCCTTATCGGTCGCAGTCAGATAGTAAAAGTAGGTTTTCCCAGATTCGACCCGAGTGTCCTGAAAGGTATTGGTTGTGAGCAACGTTGGTGTAAGTAACGTCCAGGTCGTTTTGTCCTTGTTCGCGTCATCGGATCGGTAAAGCTTGTAGCCGACAACATCCTTTTCAGGATTCGTCGCAAAAAAGATCGAGATGGTTGCCGGCGCCGCGGCAAGCGTGATGGCGGCCGGCGCACTCGGCGGGAAAGTATCCTTAGGAAGTATCTGCAAAATGTTCGACTCACCACTCTCAACGGGTTCGCCGCCGGTTCCGACGGAGACCGCACGTACGAAATAGAAAAGTGTTCTGTCGAATTCAAAGAACTCATCGTCAAAGCCCGTACCTGATACAGGGGTTTTATTCAGGAGCGTTCCCGGCACCCTGTCTGAATTTGATCGGTACACGTTGTAACCCAACAGGCTCACCGGAGTAGACCCATCAACATTGGCACCAGGCGCGTCCCAACTCAGCTTCATCGCTTCCTGGGTGAGAGACGCGGAGAGGGAAGTTGGGGCAGCGGCAATTCTTGCTGCAGGTTCAAGAAGGAAGAAGTTCGAGAACGCAGCCTTCTGCCCCGCGGCATTTACAAATCGGATCGCGTATCGTAACCGCGCCGCCTGTCCCGCGAACTGGAGACTGTCGGTATAGTTTAGAACCTTCAACCCGAAATCCGTCTCTCGTATGTTCAGCGTCGCGACAAGCGTGCTCCTCGAAGCGAACTCCTCCTCCGATATCGCGGTCGAGGACGTAAGCGGCTCAGCCAGTCTATAGATATCAGCTCTCTCAATGCGCTGCACGCTCGATGCCTCGGCGTTTCTTGCCGGCATCTTCCACGCCAGGATAACCTGACTCCCGCGCTGAAAACCGCTTAACTCGACTCGCTGTAGTACACGCTCGGTAGGCGGCACCGGAGGCTTACGCTTGCCACAGCTTAAGCTGCTAAGCAGTACAAGCGCTAAAAGTGCTAACGGTGCTTTAGTGAACGTAAGCTTAAGACAATTGCTTAACGCACATACGGCGATCGATGAGGAATTCAACATCTGATTAAATCACAAGACGTACTGGCGCAAATTCGGATCCTGGATCAAGGTGCTTAAACGCGAATCCACGTAATCTGCGTCTATTTGCTGGTGCTTAACCTCGATCTCACTCCCGAGAAAGCTGATCTCTTCAAGTAGCTTCTCAAGGAGGGTATGCAGTCGTCGAGCACCAATGTTCTCCGTAC
Source organism: Acidobacteriota bacterium (assembly GCA_031425495.1). GTDB lineage: Bacteria > Acidobacteriota > Blastocatellia > Pyrinomonadales > Pyrinomonadaceae > OLB17. Next base: position 15,956 of record JANPJL010000070.1, on the reverse strand, counting down.
TCCGATTCATCTCGGTCGTCATGTCGGCAATTTTTGCAATAGCGTCGTCGGTGAAGGTGAGTTCGATTCCCTCGGTTTTAAGCAGTGCTTGATACTGTTTAATGAGTGAGTTCTTGGGTTGGACGAGGATGCGCTTAAGATCGTCGACTGTCAATGCTTCAAGCTCGACACGAATCGGAAACCGCCCTTGAAGTTCGGGGATCAGGTCCGACGGCTTCGAGACATGGAAGGCACCCGCCGCAATAAACAGAATGTGTTCGGTATTCACCATTCCATATCGAGTGTTGACGTTTGTGCCCTCGACGATCGGAAGCAGGTCCCGTTGAACGCCCTCTCGGGACACGTCCGGGTTACCGCTGCCGGATTCCCTCCCGGCGATCTTGTCGATCTCGTCGAGAAATATGATTCCCGAGTCCTGAACCTTTTGGATAGCCGTTCGCGTGATCTGATCCATATCAGCCAGCTGTTCCTGTTCTTCCCGAACAAGATACGCGAAGGCTTCGCCGACCTTCATCTTTCGCCTCACGGTCTTGGTAGGAAAAAGATTGCCGAACATGTCGCGGAGATTAACGCCCATCTCCTCCATTCCCTGACCGCCTACGAAATCTATCGAGGCGTTCCCGCGGTCCTGAGTATCGATGTCGATAAGCCGCTCATCCAGGTCGCCGCGACGCAGTTGCTCGCGCAATTTCTCTCGTGTGCGGTTTGTTTTCGCTTCGGCTTCACGCGTGTCAACGTCGGGCTGGTCGTGAAAGTGAAGGCTGGAGGGCGGAAGTAGAATATCGAGGATCGATTCTTCCGCGTTCTCTTCAGCCCGCGTGCGAACGTCTTCGTACGCCGCCTGCTTCGTCATATCGACGGCTACTTCGGTAAGCTCGCGTATCATGCTTTCGACATCGCGGCCGACATATCCGACTTCGGTAAACTTCGAGGCCTCGATCTTAATAAACGGTGAATCCGCGATCCGGGCCAAGCGTCGAGCTATTTCAGTTTTTCCGACGCCGGTCGGACCGATCATTAGAATGTTTTTTGGCAAGACATCCTGGGCGATCTCAGGCGGAAGCTTTTGCCGACGGACTCGATTTCGCAACGCGACGGCGACCGAGCGTTTTGCATCGGCCTGCCCGACTACATACTTGTCGAGTTCAGCAACGATCTGACGCGGCGTTAGATCGTCGAGCTTGGGCCTCGTCTCAAGATGTTTTGTTTCCCCACCCAGATAGATCGGCATGGATCCTTATAATTCCTCAACAACGATCTCAGAATTGGTATAGATGCAGATCTCACTCGCAATTCGCATTGCCTCAGCCGCGACCTCGGGAGCCGACAGTTCGGTATGCTTCAACAACGCGCGTGCTGCGGCGAGGGCAAACATGCTACCCGATCCTACCGATAGCAAACCCTCATCCGATGAGATCACATCACCTTTTCCGGAAATAAGAAATGCATCAGATTTATCCGCAACGATCAGGAGGGCCTCGAGATGTCTTAGATATTTATCGGTCCGCCAATCTTTGCTAAGCTCGATAGCCGAACGTTCCAGCTGTCCCTGAAACTGCTCGAGCTTAGTCTCGAATCTTGAAAGCAGCGAGAAGGCGTCCGCAGTTGCTCCTGCGAAACCCGCCAGGATTGCACCGTTGGCGAGCCGCCGCACCTTACGTGCATTCCCTTTTATGACCGTCTCTCCAAGAGTGACTTGTCCGTCTCCGGCCATAGCAACCGACCCGTTTCGCTGAACGAGTAGTACTGTGGTTGATCGGATCACTGCGCCGATTTGCTGAGCCTGCATAAAAGCCAATCATAAGGGTTTAATTTCAAATGCTCAAATTGACAGTCACCCGGCATTTATCTGAACATAAATGAGTTTATGGCTTACAGACCAAGGATTGGCTTGACGATGCGACTGGAGTTGGAGACTCGACGTTTCTACCTCGGTCGGGATTATAGCGAGGCGCTTGAAGCTGCCGGCGGGTTGCCCGTCCACATCCCGCTTATACCCGACAAGGAGTTCGTAAGCGATCTGATCAGGCATTTAGACGGCATCCTACTGCCTGGCTGTGACAGCGATATCGACCCGGCATACTTTGGCGAAGAGCCGCATCCGAAGTTGAAAAAGGTTGTGCCGGAAAAAGACGAGACCGACCAGCTCGTTCTTGCTGAAGCCGAGCTGCTAAATCTTCCGGTGCTAGCGATCTGTTACGGCATGCAGGCACTTAATGTTTTCCGGGGCGGCACATTGATCCAGGACATCGATGCACAAGTTGAGAATCGCATCCAGCATCAGCAGGCCGGAGATCTCGGACGGAATTCGCACGGCATTACGATCGCAACTGGTAACATACTCTGTGATCTTGCAGGGAACGACGTCGCAAGATTGAGAGTGAACTCTCATCATCATCAGGCCGTAAAACAGACGGGACGGGATCTCGATGCAGTCGCTTGGGCAAATGACGGTATTATAGAAGGCATCTTAGACACTCGACCCGAACGGTTTGTCTTAGGTTTGCAATGGCATCCGGAGCTATCTTGGGATTCGGATGAGTTCTCACGGCGGATATTTGCGACCTTCGTGAAAGAATGTGAGGGCCGGGCGATCGAAAGACAGGGTCGACATTCAGAGGCCGCGTCGAAGGTGGGCTGACAGTAGTTAGCCTTCTCGTACATCCGGGAGCTAACGCAGCGTCTCAGGAGACTTAAAGTGATGTCGCGAAGCCCTCAAGGGCCTATATACAAAACGATTACGGCGTTCTTCTTAGAGTAGATTGCCAAAGTCTATAGGTCGACTCTTAAAGTAAAGTGAATCGTATAAGGTGAGTTTTGATGGATAATCCAGTTATTGTTGGCCTAATATCTTGGTTTTTTCCTGGAGCGGGGCATCTGATCCAGAAGCGCTATAAGCGGGCGGCCATTATCGGCGGCTCAATCTGGATCATGTTTATTGTCGCCGTGGCGAGCGGTGGGGCCTACTATCCAGGATTCGATTTCAAAGACGGCCAGCTTCTTTATTTGCTCAATGTCTTTTCGAAGCTCGGTAATGGGCTTGGCTCGATCATAAGCTTTCTCCTGTCCGTCGAGCCCGCACCTAATATGGCCGCTCTCTCAACGTTCGAGTATGGCGGGCGCTTCCTTGAAACCGCCGGACTTTTAAACTATCTTGCGACAATGGACGCCCTCGATATCAACCTCGGGAGGAAGAAATGATCCATTTTCTCTACCTCTTAGGTTTCGCGTTGTTAGTCTCGGTCTTGTTCGGATCCTTTGCCGAAGGCACGCCAAAGGAGAGAGTCTGGTACGGGACCAAAACCTTTCTGCAGTTCGTTGGAATAAGCCTTGCGATCGCATGGGTCCTGTATTTTATTCCATAGAAAATGCCGCTTTTCGAAACCGAGAGCCTCGTCCTTAAGAGCTATAGCCTCTCCGAAGCCGATCGTATCGTCTTGTTTTTTACTCGGGAGCACGGGCTTGTCCGAGGTGTCGCCAAGGGAGCGAAACGTCTGAAGAGCCGTTTCGGAAGTACACTTGAACCGTTCTCCACGGTACTGTTGAGCTATTTTCAGAAGGAGAACAGCGAGCTCGCAAGTATTCAGAACGTTGAGCTGATCAGATCGTCGTTCGAGCAGGCGAGCATTCCTGCATACCTTCAAACCTTCGCATACATGGCGGATCTGTTATCGTTATTCGCTCCGCCACACGACCCGAACGAAAAGTTGTACCGCATGATAAAGGCTTGCGTTGAAGTTAACGCCAACACGAGGGACGAATTAGCTGCCCTTCGGTTGTATTTCGAAATTTGGCTTCTTCGTTTGGGAGGCTTTCTTCCCAACTGGAACGCGTGCAATGACTGCGGGCGTTTATTGGAGTCTAAAGAGTCGACCGATGTCCAAGCGGAGTTCAGCTTGTTGTGTTCCGGCTGTCGCAGAACGCGGAGCAATCAAACGATCACAGGCGGACAGAGAGAGGTTTTTCACCAGGTCCAGCGCATGGCTCCCGCCGAATTTCTCGTTGCCGATAGCGGCAAAGTCGACGATGTACAGATTGTTTCTTCCATTCTGAAACGCGTCATCGCGAACGTGATCGGCAAAGAGGTTGTGAGCGAGAAGAGTTTCGCGGTCAAATTTTGAGCAATACCCAAATGCGTTTTAGCTTGACGATCTCGCTTTATCTGATTCGGGCAGTTCTGCCCTACTTCATTTTCTCTTGGCTACTCCTTAGCGTCATCCTCTTCGTCCAGCAAGCGAGCAGGTTCGCAGACATTTTCTTTAGTGCAAATATTCCGGCGAATCTTGTTTGGCAGCTCACTCTCGCGCTCGTTCCTAACGTGATCGCGTTCACCTGTCCGATGGCAGTACTGGTCGGCGTCATTATCGGCCTCTCAAAAATGCAAGGTGACAGCGAACTTGTTGCGATCCGGGCCGCCGGTGTCGGCAATCTCGCAATTACCGCGCCGATCCTGTTGGTGGGCATATTTCTTTCGCTCTTCGCGTTCGTTATCAATCTCTACGGGGTTCCACTAGCGGCTACCATTGTGCGGCGGGTCGCAATGCAAACGGCTATCTACAAGCTGGAGTCGCCCATCGAGCCGGGCGTTTTTAACAGTGAAGTTGCCGGCTACACGATCTATGTAAGAGACGGTGATATCTCTGATGGAGAGTGGAGGAATATATTTGTCCACCACGAGGACGAGAAGACAGGCGCGGTTCGGCTACTCACCTCTACAAACGGCCGGATCGATTCGTCCGGTGAGTCGTCGGAGTTGGTGCTGGAGAATGCGATCGCTACAAGTTTTAATCGATCGAGCAACACTGAAAAGTTTGTCTCCGAGAGAATCGGCGATGTTCGCCTTGCGATCAAAACGCGCCGAGGTGAGCTCATACAGAAGCTCAGCAATGCCGACCTAACACCGGAAGAGCTTGGTCTTGCGCAGCTTGCCGAATATGCCGGCAAGAAAGACGGGCGTGAACGTACCGAGGCGGAGATCCTGTGGCAGCGTCGAATAATCCTGTCGGTAACGCCGTTGATCTTTTGCCTGCTCGGTACATCGCTTGTGCTTCGGTTTCATCGACAGGGAAGAGGATTCGGTTTTCTGATCGCGCTCGCGAGCCTGATCGGATATTACCTCCTCGCCTTTTTAGGGGAGCAGCTTGCGCGGACAGGCCGAATCTCGGTGCTCGAGGGGAGCCTAATCCCGATCGTCGTTAGCCTCTTTTCGATCGTGTGGTTTTACTATTCGGGCAGGCTATCCTTTCTCTCGCGAATAGGCCAAGCTGTTGCGGCAAGATTTTCTAAGGTGAACCTGCGTGGGAAATGGAAGCCCCGCGGGAACTTCTTTGTCGATGTCACGACGGGAATAAGGGACTTCGATCTCGTAACGAATATCTTGAAGTATTACCTTCTCACGCTCGGTTTTCTGTCAGTTGTGTTCATTATCTTTACCGCCTTCGAGCTCTGGAGGTTTGCTGGTACCACGGACGGCGGTATTACGTTGCTATCGAAATATCTCTTCTATCTACTACCTTTCGTTTACCTCCAGCTCGCACCCTCGGCCGCGATGATAGCGACTCTTGCCACGTACGTTATCAAGTCTCGCCAGAATGAGATCGTGACGTGGACATCGGCGGGAGAGAGCGTGTACCGGCTTCTCTTACCTTGCATGGTCTTGATGGTGGCGATCGGCCTGATTAACTGGCAGATACAAGAGCGACTTGCGCCGACTTCAAATCAACGCCAGGACGAGCTGCGAACCCAGATCCGGAACCGTGGCAACATCGCTCCTCGGTCTGGCAGTTACTGGGTCGCAAACGACCGGCGGATATACTCTTTTCAGATGGGCGCCGATAATCGTACTGAGTCTGATAACGACAACCGATTGGCGTCAACTTGCGCGCGGACATGCTCAGTCGAAAATCTGACCGCATATGAGTTTTCGCAGCGAGGAGAAAATCTGCAAGCCCTGTACCAAGTCGACTCTGCGGTGTGGGAAGGGAAGCGAATAGTGTTCACAGGAAACGCTCGAAAAAGCCTTGTAGGTGAAAACGGAATTGTTACCGAAACTATTGCCGGCGGATACCTAGATGAGGAAGCAAATCCATTTGCAGAAATGCGTAGGAAGCCCAGCCATCTAACGATCGCGGAAACACGTCTGCAGGAGGAGGGAAGCGAGTCGCAGATCGAGCGCCGTAACTTTGCCGTGGCGCTAGAGAAGAAATACCTCACGATATTTTTGCCCTTCGTAATCGCGCTCTTTACAGCTCCGTTTGCGTTGAGTCTTAGTCGGAAAGGGAAGGTCTTAACCGTCGGATACGCAATTGGTCTTTGGTTACTTTTTATGGGATTGACGAGTACATTCGAACAGGTCGGCTTGAACGGATATGTCGCCGCGCCGCTTGCCGTCTGGGGCCCGGCATTTCTCTTTTCGATCCTCGGAATACTTCTACTTTCACGTGTAAAAACCTAGTCGAAAAAATATAGGTCTTCAAAAAATCGTCGGAAGTAATTACAATAAAGGTAAGTTTATGCCGCTTTCCCCCCGCTAGAAACTTCTATGGCAGAATCGAAAACACGCATTCTTTGTGTCGAGGATAACCGGGATTCCCGGGAAATGATCGCAACTCTTCTTCGGGGGACAAACAGCGATTATGTGGTAACTGCCGTCGAGACCGCCGCGGAAGCACTCGCCTTAAACGGTACGACCGCGTTCGACCTTTACATACTTGATATCTGGTTGCCGGGTATGGACGGGGTGGAGCTATGCCGCCGTCTACGGGAGCGCGGAGTGGTGCAGCCGATAATGTTCTTTTCGGCAATGGGCGTTCAAGAAAAGGATCGTGATTATGTCTTAGCCGCTGGGGCAAACGAGTTCCTTGTGAAGTCGGTGGATCTGGACCGGTTCACTGAGACGGTAGATCGTTTGTTAAAGGGAAAGTTACCTGAAGTCAGTTCGCAAGAATAAGGCTCCACGTTTCCGCCCGAAGCCTTACTTGTGTCAGAAAAAACTACCTTGACGGCGCAGGGGCCTTGATCTCTACGTCGATCTTCTTGTCACCTCCACTCATAAATCCTCCTGACAATACGACGGCCGCGATTATTGCGACAATGACTATCAGTGCCAATGCCCAAATCAAGTTTCCTGGGCCACTGCTTCCTTCTTCTGCCATTTCAGTCCCTCCGGTCGATAAGTTGTTCCAAGGCAATAATTATATAAAAAGAATGCGACGTCAAGTTTACTGACTGCGGACGGGAAGTAAGCGATTCCTTACAGTATAGACAAAAAAACGCCCCGCAATATTCGCGGGGCGGTTGGTCATCAGTTTATGGGTGCGGGTGTTAAGTTCCCATTTCCCAACTCGACATATACTCGAGCATCTCGGGCGTAAGTTCGTCGATCGAAATACCCATCGCACGTAACTTAAGGTTGGCGATCTCCTGATCAACTTCGCTCGGCAGAACATGAACTCCATTTTCAAGCGTTCCCTTATTCTTCACAAGAAATTCGGCAGACAGAGCCTGGTTTGCAAACGACATGTCCATTACCGACGCGGGGTGACCCTCGGCAGCAGCCAAGTTGATCAGTCGACCTTCGCCGAGCACGATCACGCTCTTCTTGTCGTCTTTGCTGCGATACTCTTCGACGAAGGGACGCCTCTTCACGACCGACTGCGACATTTCACGAAGCGCTTCGAGGTTCAGCTCGAGGTCAAAATGTCCGCTGTTGCAAACGATCGCTCCGTCCTTCATCGTCTCGAAATGTTCCTTGTCAATCACGTGCCGGTTACCGGTTACAGTTACAAAGAAATCACCTATCTTGCACGCTTCTTTCATCGGCAGAACGCGGAAGCCATCCATCACAGCTTCGATCGCCTTGATCGGGTCGATCTCGGTGACGATCACATTCGAACCCATTCCGCGGGCTCTCATCGCTACACCTTTTCCGCACCATCCGTATCCTACGACCACCAGATTCTTCCCGGCGAGTAATATGTTTGTCGCCCGGATCACCCCGTCGAGTGTCGATTGACCGGTACCGTATCGGTTATCAAAGAAATGTTTCGTCTGAGCGTCATTTACGGCGATAGAAGGGAAGTTCAGCACGCCCGCCTTTTGCATCGCTTTCAATCTAACGATCCCGGTCGTCGTCTCTTCTGTCGTTCCGATCAGATTGGTTGTAAGCTCCTTCTTTTCTTTCAGCATCGTCGCGACGACATCCGAACCATCATCGATGATCATGTTCGGATTCGTTTCAAGCGCTGCACGCACGTGGCTGATATAAGTCTCGATTGATTCACCCTTGATCGCCATTACCGGAATTCCCCAATCGGCGACAAGTGACGCAGCCACGTCGTCCTGCGTCGAGAGTGGATTCGAGGCGATCAACAATGCCTCGGCGCCGCCAGCCTGCAGGGTCCGTGCAAGGTTTGCCGTTTCGGTCGTTATGTGAGCACACGCAACAAGCTTCACGCCCGTCAGGGGCTTTTCAGCTTCGAAACGCTCGCGGATAAGACGTAACACGGGCATCTCACGGTCGGCCCATTCGATGCGCTGTTTACCCTCCGGCGCTAAATTGATGTCTTTTATATCGTATTGAATTGAAGGTTGTTCAGTAGCCATATTTTTAAAAGTTGGACAGGCTCTTGTGGGCCTGTCCGGGTTAGTGTGGATTCGTAAATTACTTAACCGGCCGCGCCGTTACTCAGGGCGTTCAGCAGGGCGTCCGCTTTGTCAGTTTTTTCCCAAGTAAATTCGTCATTAGTTCGGCCGAAATGACCAAATCGGGCCGTTTGTTTGAAGATCGGGCGGCGCAGATCCAGCATTTCGATAATGCCCTTAGGCGTCAGTGCGAAATGCGTCCGGACGGCAGCGGCGAGTTTATCCTCATCTCCGGTACCTGTCCCGTGCGTATCGACCAGCACCGAAACCGGTTCGGCAACGCCGATGGCGTACGCGAGCTGCACGGTGCACTTATCCGCCAGACCCGCGGCGACGATATTTTTAGCTATATACCTGGCCATATAGGCCGCGGAGCGATCAACCTTGGTCGGGTCTTTACCGGAAAACGCTCCACCGCCGTGAGGCGCGTATCCACCATACGTGTCGACAATGATCTTTCGGCCCGTGACGCCCGCGTCTCCCATCGGTCCGCCGACCACAAAGCGTCCGGTCGGGTTGATGTGATACTTTGTGTTTTCGTCGAGAAGGTTCGGGTCGATCGTTGGCAGGATGACCTTTTCCATGATGTCTTTTCGGATCGTCTCGATGTCTACTTCGGCAGTCTGAGTTGAAATCACGACAGCCTCAACACGGAACGGGCGACCGTCGCGGTACTCGATCGAAACTTGTGACTTGCCGTCAGGTCGAAGATACGGGATAGTACCGTCGCGCCGGACCTCGCTCAGTTTTCGAGTAAGGTTATGGGCCATCTGAATGGGCATCGGCATCAGTTCGGGAGTCTCGTTACACGCAAATCCAAACATCAACCCCTGATCGCCCGCACCGCCGGTGTCAACACCCTGGGCGATATCCGGAGACTGAGTACCGATCGCATCGACGACGCTACAAGTATTTGCGTCGTAGCCGTAAGATGCGTCGTTATAGCCGATCTCGTGAATCGTGTCGCGAATTATCTGCTTGTAATTAACCTGGGCTGTGGTGGTGATCTCGCCTGCAACAACTGCAAGCCCGGTTGTTACGAGAGTTTCACACGCGACACGTGCGGTAGGATCCTGTTCCAGGATCGCATCCAGGATCGCGTCCGAAATATTGTCCGCTATCTTGTCCGGGTGGCCTTCCGTAACCGACTCGGATGTGAATAAGAAATTTCCGTTACTCAATGATTTATCTAACTCCTTGTTCAGTCTTACCGTGTATTCTGGCGTCGATAACAAAACCGTAATTTTAGCCCGTTAGGCACTGAGTGTCAAAGCACTAGCGCTTTGTAAAGGGAAGTAGACGCATATGCGAAGGTTAAGCACCAGACGCACTAGATTACCCGCGTCCGATAATAGAGATTATGACTCAATGAAGCAGCTCTTCGGCTAAATATCAACCAGGTCGTTCTTTACGTCTTCAAACGCTTGCTTAAGCGCTTGAAGAACGCCGCGTTTGTTGTGGGCCGCGGGATCGCCAAACTTCAGTTCGAGCTCAAATCCTTTCCCGTCGGGAGCGTAACGAAAGCCTTTCATTGCTTGCCCGGTATCTCGATCTTCGTTTTCCTTTTCCTGACTCCGTGTCTTAGTGTGGATGGGCTTCTTTTCAGCCTTCTTTCCATCTAAGCGGTCAAGAAATTCGAACATCGCTGCTTCGTCAAATTGTCGGGCGACTTCGAGCAGCATAGCCTTGGCCGAAAGATTTCTCTCGCGGCACCGAGTACGGATCTCCACGGGCAGTCCTGCGATCGTTAAGAGCTCGGTAACGGTAGTGCGGCCTTTACTTATTTTCTGAGCGATCTCGTCCTGTGTATAGCCGAATTTCTCCTTAAGAGCGGCGAGCCCATCGGCTTCTTCCCAGACAGTAAGATCCTTTCGCTGGAGGTTCTCTATCAGAGCGATTTCGGCCAAAGCCTTGTCATCGACATCCATTTCGATACAAGGAACCTCTGTCAACCCCGCCAGCTGGGACGCTCGCCACCGGCGCTCGCCGGCTATGATCATGAACTTGCCATCGTCTGTGGGCCGGACCAGCAGCGGCTCGAGGACGCCTTTCTCACGAATGGATTCCGTCAGCTCAGTCAAATCCCCAAATTCGCTGCGCGGCTGCTCCGGGTTCGGAAATATCGAAATGATAGCTATAGTTCTTCCAATTGAGCGCGACCTGGTTGCGATCTGCTCGACGTAATGCGAATCGTGACGCATCTTCACTCCAATCGGTAATCCGGCTTTAGACACGTTTAAGCACCTCCTTCGACAGACTCTCATACTCCACCGCACCCGATGACCTGGGCGCATAATCAGAGATCGGCTTTTTGTGAGCCGGGGCCTCTTCTAATCGAACACTTCGAGAAATGACGGTCTTGAATGCTTTCTTCCCAAAGACGCTCCGGATGTGAGCTTCGACATCCTTCGACATCGTGGTCCGGCGATCGAATAGCGTTACTACCACGCCCAAGAGATTTAGATCCGGGTTCGGCCGCGATTTGATCTTTTCGATCGTCTCGAGAAGGTCGTCTGTTCCCTCCAGAGCGAAATAAGACGATTGAATCGGAATTATTATGTGCTGAGCCGCGACCATCCCGTTTACGGTGAGAATGCCCAGAGTAGGCGGTGTATCTACTACAACGATGTCGAACTTCTTTTTTAGCTGGTCAATGCGGTCTCGTAATTTGAACGGTGCATCGAAGTCACCAATTAATTTAGCCTCGAGTTTCGCAAGGCTGATCCGCGAAGGTATTATCGACAAATTTGGCGTATTTGTTTCGTAAACGAGTTCGTCGAGCGGTCGGTCGGGTTCCGTAAAGAGCTCGTACGCTCCTCCGTTTACTCGTGCCGGATCTATAAACGAAAGCGAGCTGTTACTCTGGGGATCGAGATCAATGAGCAGTACTTTCTTGCGCTGCCCAGCCAGAGCCGCCGCGAGGTTTATGGCAGTGGTAGTCTTACCGACTCCGCCTTTTTGATTGGCGATTACGATTATCATTTTGAACCAAGATACAGTGTCCGCAAGGGTGAACGGCACCACAAAGAAACCTAGCCGATCAGGTCGGGCCATTCCTCGGCACTCGCGACCGGATCGCTGCTCTCGGGCTCTGCGTCCAATGGATTGGACGAGGCGGAAAGATCGAGTACCGTCTGTCTTACAAAGATCGGGCAGTCCAGCCTGAGAGCCAGGGCGATAGCATCTGAAGGGCGTGCGTCCATTGAAACTAGATCGCCATCACTATCCTTTAATTCTACTACCGCGTAAAACGTGTTCTCCTGGAGATCGGTGACGACAACACGCGAAGCCATCAGGCCGCATTCGATAATCACATTTCGTAGCAGGTCATGAGTCATCGGGCGTTGGGGAACGATCTTCTCGATCTCCAATGCGATGGCGTTTGCTTCGAATGCTCCAACCCAGATCGGGAGAACGGTCTCGGATTCCACGCCCTTCAAAACGACAATCGGAGTGTTCGTATTCGGATCCATAATTAGGGCTCCGATCTTTACCTCGATCAAACTGTTCTCCTCGCCGCTCAATTTTGCCACTTAACAAACTTCCCCGAATAACGAGTTCGACTTTATTTCTCGAATTCTAACATCAACGAGCGTGCCGATTAAATCATGCGATCCACTAAAATTTACAAGCTTGTGGCAGGTCGAGTGCCCCGTTAGATCATCATCGCTCCGAACCGAGACCCTTTCGGCTAGGACCTGAACCGTTTTACCAATGTAACGATTAAGGCGAGCATGCTGCTGGCTTTTCTGAACCTTCTCTAGCTCAAGGAAGCGGAGAGTCTTCTCACCCGGAGTAACGTCGTCGTCCATTTCAAAAGCGGGTGTGCCGGGGCGCCGAGAATACTTAAAGATGTAGGCGGAATCGAATCCGCAATAGTCGACGGCCGTCTTAGTGTCTTCGAAATCCGCTTCCGTCTCCCCGGGAAAACCAACAATGATGTCAGTTGTCAGTGCAACATCGCGGACGGACTCTCGCAATTTATCGATCTTTCGAAAATAGCTGTCGATAGTATGCCCCCTTTTCATCCGCTTTAGTACTTCATCGCTTCCGGATTGCAGAGGTAGATGGACCCAGTTGCAGAGATTTTCGTTCTCGTTGATCGCGTCGATGATGTCGCCATGAAAATCACGCGGGAATGAGGTGTTGAATTTGATTCGCTCGATACCCGTGGCCGCTACCGCGCGGAGTAGTCTGGAAAAGGGGGTCGCTCCCGGGAATGTCTCAAGACCGGATTCTGTTTTTGGGCGATAGCTATTTACGTTTTGCCCGATGAGATGGATCTCCTTCACGCCTTGTCGGCGAAGGTCCAGCACATTGCGAATGATTTCGGACGCCGGCAGACTAACTTCCCTGCCGCGGGAAAACGGGACAATGCAATACGTGCAAAATTTGTTGCAGCCTTCGATGATGGGAACAAATGCGACGTACGATGAATGCCGCTGTGCATCGCTCACTGACCAGTCATAGTTTGCTTCACGATCACCAAGATCGACGTATTCGTGCTCTCCGCCGAACACTTTCTCCAGAGCATCCCCGACTCGACCGACAGCCTTTGTGCCTATAACGAAATCGACGCCCGCGATCTTATTGAATAGTGTCTCGCCTTCAAGCTGAGCAACGCACCCCATCACGCCGATGATCGGCTTGAGCGGTCTGGAATTGCGAATTCTGCCGACCCTGGTGTAAAGTTTGTGCTCTGCTTTCTCACGGACCGAACAGGTGTTAAGAAGAATAATATCCGCGGAATCCTCGGTCGAGGTGATCTCAAAACCACGAGCCGCCAGCGATGTCGCGACTCTTTCCGAATCGGAGACATTCATTTGACAGCCAAACGTTTCGAGATAGACTTTCTTCATAGACGCAACACCAATGGACCAACTACAATTCAGCTCAAAAGACTTTGTCCACCTTCATTTGCACTCCGATTATAGTCTTTTACAAAGCACAATCAAGTTAAAGCCGCTCGCGAATCGCCTAGCAAACTTCGGCATGAAAGCGTGCGCGTTGACGGATTACGGCAACATGTATGCGGCGGTTTCTTTCTACAAATCGATGAAGGAATTCGGGGTTCGTCCGATTATCGGATACGAAGCCTTCGTGGCCGGCGGTCGTCGTCAGGATCGTGATTCAATAGTTCGCTCCGGCGAGCGGCCGTACTACAGCCTTGTCTTGCTGGCAAAGGATCTCGAAGGTTATCAGAATCTGGTCTACTTATCGTCTATTGCGTTCACCGAGGGCCTGCATCACAAAGCGAGAATCGATGATGAGATCCTTGCGGAACGCTCGGGCGGATTGATCGCGCTTTCAGGCGGTCCGAATGGTGCGATCAGTCACTTTCTAAAACAGGGCGACGCGACAAGAGCCGCCGCTATCGCAGACCATTACAAGTCGGTCTTCGGCGAAGACTTTTATCTCGAGCTGACGGATCACGGAACCGCCGATTGTGCGGCGAACATCCGGGCGATGACCGAGCTGGCTGGAAACAGTGGAGTCCCGATCGTCGCAACCAACAATGCGCATTATCTCGATCGCGATGACGCCCGCGCTCATGAGGTCCTCCTTTGCATCGGAGACGGGCGAACGCTAAGCGAGGAACGATACACATACTCCACCCAGAATTATTACGTCCGATCGGCCGACGAAATGTGGGACGTTTTTGGGAAAGAGCTTCCGGAAGCACTTACCAACACTCTCCAGATCGCAGAGAAATGTGCGGTCGAACTCAGCACCGACGGCAACAATTTCATCCTTCCGGTATTTCCCATTCCAGTGACAGCCACAAGCGGCGAATCGTATTTCGAGACGGTCCTCGATGAAGCATTTGAGGATCGTACCTCAAAGGTCTGGCAGCCGATGATCGAAGCTGGGACGTTGAGATGGTCGCTTGACGATTATCGTAACCGGCTTCTGCGCGAGATATCGGTTATTAGGAAGATGGGTTTTGCGGATTACTTTTTGATCACCTGGGATTTCATTAAGTATGCAAAAGAACGCGGTATCCCTGTCGGTCCGGGCCGCGGCTCAGCGGCGGGCTCGCTTGTCGCATACTGTCTAGGGATCACTGACATCGACCCGCTCCAGTACGACCTTCTCTTCGAGCGTTTTCTGAACCCCGAGCGGATATCGATGCCGGACATCGATATAGATTTCTGCATTCGTGGGCGCGCCGAAGTTATAAATCATGTGACAAAGGTTTATGGTCGCGAGTCAGTCTGCCAGATCATCACGTTTGGAACAATGGCTTCGCGTGCGGCGATCAAGGATGTCGGCCGGGCGATGAATATGCCGTACGGAGACGTTGAAAAGATCGCGAAGATGATCCCGCCTCCGATTCGAGGGCGTAACGTGAGCATTTCTCAGGCGATGGAAATGGTCCCGGAACTCAAGGCTCTCGCTACCGCCGATCCAAAGGTAAAAGATGTTCTGGAACTCGCTCTCAAACTGGAAGGTTGTGCCCGCCATTCGTCGGTGCACGCCGCGGGCGTCGTAATTTCACCGAAGCCACTCCATGAGATCGTTCCCGTCGCCGTGTCAGCCAAAGACGAATTAACGAGCCAGTATTCAATGAACGATCTTGAGAAGGTCGGCATGTTGAAGATGGACTTTCTCGCCCTCACGACCCTGACGGTCATCAACGATTGTCTGATCGCTCTTCGCACGAAGGCAGACGTGGAGATCGAGTGGAACCGCATCTCTCTGAACGACGAGAAGACAATGCAGCTCTTCGGGGAAGGAAGGACGGACGCTGTCTTCCAGTTCGAATCAAGCGGCATGCAAGAGATCTGCCGACGCCTCAAGCCGAAGGAGCTGGAGGATCTTTCCGCGCTGAACGCTCTCTACCGTCCGGGCCCGATCGACGGCGGCATGATCGACGATTACATAGCTCGACATCGCGGCGAAAAGCAGGTTCGCTATCTCGTTCCTGAGATGAAAGAGATCCTGAGCAACACGTACGGCGTCCTTGTTTACCAGGAACAGATCATGCAGCTCGCGCAGAAGCTTGCCGGGTTCAGTCTCGGTGAGGCCGACATGATGCGCCGGGCAATGGGCAAAAAGAAGCGTGAAGAGATGGCGGTCCACGAAGAGAAATTTATCTCCGGATCAGTCGATCGAGGCGTCGCAAAAGACAAGGCAGCGTCGATCTTCAAGCTGATGGCCCAGTTCGCGGACTACGGATTTAATCGCAGCCACTCGATCGCGTATGCCTATCTCGCTTTCCAAACCGCGTACCTCAAGGCTCACTATCCAGCTTACTTTTACGCAGCGGTACTTTCACACGAGGCTGATGACAGCGCAAAAGTTTACAAGTA